>JBIKMC010000002.1:0-38725 GCA_044359405.1 Burkholderiaceae bacterium | reverse complement strand
CAAACAGCACCATGGCGCCCTGGGCGAAATTGAACACGCCCGAGGCCTTGAAGATCAGCACGAAGCCCAGTGCCACCAGCGAGTACAGCACTCCGGCCATCAGCCCGCCCAGTACCACCTCCAGAAAAAAGCCCATCGCGTTGTCCCCTCAGTGCGCCACGCCCAGGTAGGCGTCGATCACATCCTGGTTGTTGCGCACCTCGTCGGGGGTGCCGTCGCCGATCTTCTTGCCGTAATCGAGCACAACTACCCGGTCGGAGATGTCCATGACCACGCCCATGTCGTGCTCGATGAGCACGATGGTGGTGCCGAACTCGTCATTGACGTCCAGCACAAAGCGGCTCATGTCCTGCTTTTCTTCAACATTCATGCCGGCCATAGGCTCATCGAGCAGCAGCAGACTGGGCTCCATCGCCAGTGCACGTCCGAGGTCAACGCGCTTTTGCAGGCCGTAGGGCAAGCGCCCTACGGGCGTCTTGCGGAAGGCCTGAATTTCGAGGAAATCGATGATGCGCTCGCAGTGTTCGCGGTGCGTGGTTTCTTCGCGTTCAGCCGCACCCTTCCAGATGGCCTGCTGCAAAATATGGGTGCGCATCTTGAGACTGCGCCCGGCCATGATGTTGTCGAGCACCGTCATACCCTTGAACAGGGCCAGATTCTGGAAGGTTCTGGCCACGCCCATCTGCGCCATGCGGTGTGGGTCCATGCGCTGCGAGTTCTGGCCGCGGAAGACGATTTCACCCTGCTGCGGCGAGTACACGCCGTTAATGACATTAAGCATGGAGCTCTTGCCGGCGCCATTAGGCCCGATGATGGCGCGGATTTCGTGTTCGCGCACATCGAACGAGATGTCGGTGAGCGCCTTGACGCCGCCAAATGACAGCGAAATCTTGCGCAGGTCGAGGATGACATCGCCGCCTGTTCTGCCGTTCATGATTGCGTCTGCATGAGTGGGTAGGGTTTGGTGGGTCTTCAGGCGGCCTTGCGCTGCGCGGCCGCCGGCGCGAAGGTGCGAGCGTCGAGCAGGCGAAGCGTGGCTGATACGGAACCGGTGCGCCCGTCTTCAAAGCGCACCTGGGTTTCGATGAACTGCTCTGACCGGTCAGCGTACAGCGCATCGATCAGGACCTGATACTTCTGGGCGATGAAGCCACGTCTGACCTTGCGGGTACGAGTGAGCTCTTCGTCGTCGGCATCCAGCTCTTTGTGCAGCACCAGAAAGCGGTGTACCTGCGAGTCGCTCATCATGGGATCAGTGGCCAGATCGGCATTAACCTTTTGTACGCAATCTCCAATGAGCTCGAGCACTTCAGGTCGCGAGGCCAGATCGACATAGCCGGTGTAGGTGAGGTTGCGCCGTTCGGCCCAGTTGCCGCAGGCCTCAAAGTCGATGTTGATGAAGGCCATCACCCGGTCGCGGTCACTGCCGAAGGCGACGGCCTCTTTGATGAACGGAAAGAACTTCAGTTTGTTCTCAATGTACTTGGGAGCAAACATTGCGCCGCTGGCGAGTTTGCCCACGTCCTTGGCGCGATCAATGATTTTCAGATGCCCGTCGGTATCGAGATAGCCCGCATCGCCGGTGTGATACCAGCCCTGGGCGTCCTTGACCTCAGCGGTGGCTTCGGGGTTGAGGTAATACTCACGAAGCAGCCCGGGGCTGCGAATGAGCACCTCACCGGTGTCGGTCAGGCGAATCTCGACGCCAGGTACGGGCGGCCCCACGGTATCGGCCTTGACCTGACCATCGGGCTGCACACACACGAAGACCGCCGTTTCGGTTGACCCGTATAGCTGCTTGAGGTTGATGCCCAGCGAGCGATAGAACACAAACAGATCAGGACCTATCGCCTCGCCAGCGGTATAGGCCACGCGTACCCGACTCATGCCCAGGGCATTGCGCAGCGGCGCATAGATGAACGCGTCGCCCAGCCGGTAGTGCAGGCGCTCGAGCAGACTGACCGAGGTGTCGCCGTTGAGGATGCGCTCGCCCACGGAGCGAGCCACTGCCATGAAGTGCTTGAACAGCCAGCGTTTGGGCGCCGCCGCATCTTCCATACGAATGGTGACCTGCGTGAGCAGGGCCTCCAAGACGCGTGGCGGTGCAAAGTAATAGGTCGGGCCGATCTCGCGCAGGTCGGCTGTGACGGTGTTCTGCGCCTCTGGGCAGTTGACGGTAAAACCGCAGACCAGCCACTGCGCGTACGAGAAGATGTTCTGACCGATCCAGGCGATGGGCAGGTAGGCAAGCACTTCTTCGTCCGGGCCCAGATGCTCCATCTGGGACGCGACCCGTGCCATTGTGATGAGGTTGCGGTGGGTGTGGATGACGCCCTTGGGGTTGCCGGTGGTGCCTGAGGTGTAAAACATGGCGGCCACATCTTCTGGCGAACCCTCTTCGATCTGGCGGCGGACATGGTCGGGCTGCTGGCGACGCAGCTCGTCGCCGCTTGCAATCAGGGCGTCCAGCGCCAACAGTTCGGGCTGGTCGTATTTGCGCATTCCCCTGGCATCGTCATAGATGATGTGGCCAAGTCCTGGGTAGACCTCGCGCACTTCAAGCAGCTTGTCGGCCTGCTCCTGGTCTTCGACGATGGCAAAAGCGATCTGCGCGTTGCGAAAGACAAAACCCATCTCGACGGCAACCGCATCCTGGTAGAGCGGTACCGGGATTGCACCCAATGCCTGCGCGGCAATCATGGCCGCATAAAGGCGCGGCCGGTTCTCGCCGACGACCGCCAAATGCTGGCCGCGGCTTAGCCCAAGCGCGGCCAGCCCCGCCGCCATCGACTGAACCTGTTCAGCCAGATCGGCCCAGCTGAGGGTCTGCCAGATGCCCAGATGCTTCTCGCGCAGGGCAGGCGCGTTGGGGCGCGCGCGGGCATGTTCGAGCAGCAAGCGCGGAAAGGTGCTTGCGCCGAGCGCCTGCAGATCAGCGACGCTATTGGGTGCGTCCTGGACCATCCGAGAAGTCTCCTGGTTATTGATATGGTCGCGCAAAGGGCGCTAAACGCCCGATACGGCCGGTCGGTCGCAGAGCCACCCCTCGGGCGGATGGCTTTGGCCGATCGTCAAGAATGAGCGGACGAGCTTACTTCAAGCTTACCCAACGCACAGACAGGGGTAAACCCTTGCCAGTGTTGATTCATGTCAAGCGTCGGTTTGGTGCTTACTTGGCGTAGCTGTAAAAGCCGCGCCCGGTTTTGCGGCCTAAAAGCCCGGCGTCGACCATCTCGCGCAATAAGGGCGCCGGCCGGTACTTGGGATCGTTGAAGCTGGAGTAGAGCACCTCCATCACCGCCAGCTGCACATCCAGACCAATCAGGTCGCACAGGGCCAGCGGACCGATGGGATGGTTGCAGCCCAGCTTCATGCCAGCATCGATCTCTTCGGCGCTGGCCAGGCCCTCGCCCAGCGCAAAAATCGCTTCGTTGATCATCGGACACAGGATGCGGTTGACCACAAAGCCAGCACTGTTCTTGACGCCGATGGGTGTCTTGCCGAGCTTTTGGGCCAGATCGCTGACCGCCGACACCGTTTGATCAGAGGTCTGCAGGCCCCGGATGATTTCAACCAGTGCCATGACCGGCACCGGATTGAAAAAGTGCATACCCACGAAGCGCTCGGGCTGCTTGAGGTTGGCGGCAAGCCGCGTGATTGAAATGGACGACGTATTCGTGGCGATGATGCTGTCGGGACGGGCGATGGACTCGACGCGCTTGAGAATGTCGCGCTTGAGGGACTCGTTTTCGGTGGCCGCCTCGATGATCAGGTCTGCGCCAGCCAGGTCCTCAACGCGCAGCGTGGTGCAGACACGGGCCAGGGTGGCCGTCTTCTGGGCTTCGTCGATGGTGCCCTTTCGTGCCAGGCGTTCGAGCGAGCCGCTGACCCCTTTCATGCCGCGCTCAAGCGAGGCCTCATTGACGTCCTGCATGATGGCGTCGATGCCGGCCAGCGCGCAGACGTGGGCGATGCCGTTACCCATGGTGCCGGCGCCAATGATGCCGATGGTTTTGATGGTGCTCATGTTTAGTCGTCCGATAGCGATGTTGGGAATGGATGCGCCGCAAAGGACACGCGGCAATTTTAGTGCACGGCGCTGATGGACCTGAGCCGTTCTGAGCGCAGGCCTGAGCGTTCAGGGCCGCCGCGCATAGATCTCATCAAACAGAGCCTCCAGCACCGTATGGGTGCCCCGCATGCCATCGACAACCGAGCGTGCCCAATCAAAGTACTCGCGACACCGCGCCACTGACCAGCCGACGGGGGCGCTGTCAGCAACATCGCGCAGATTGCAGATCTTGTCGGCCAGGCGCACCAGTCGGGCGTTTCGGGTGGCTGCAGCCGCACGGGCTACCTGCGCGGCCTTGCGCTGGAGTTTGGGAAGATTCTTGTCGTCGGTGAGCTCGAGCACCACGGACGCGATGGCGCTACCAAAACGCGCTGCAATCTCCTGCTCAGTGGTTTGTGTGTCTTCGATGGTGTCGTGCAGGATGGCGGCAACCAGTACCGCGGTATCGAGAACGCCCGCCTCGCTGACCAGCACCTGCACCAATTCGATCGGATGATTGATGTAGGGCGAGGCGTGCACGTCTTTACGGCGTTGGTGGCGGTGTTTCTGTGCCGCGAATGCAATGGCGTCAATCACCTGCGCCATGTCGCCGCCAGGCCCTGACGGCCAGGGGCTAGCCGCCTTGAGTGCCGGGCGAGTCATGGCGTCTGTCCGTTCTTGTGCTGCATGGATTCGATCTGCTCCTGAAGCTCGGCGACCCGCTCTTCCCAGTAGCGGGCTGTGCCGAACCAGGGAAAAGCGGCCGGAAACGCGGGGTCATGCCAGCGCCGCGCAATCCAGGCGCTGTAGTGCACCAGACGAAGCGTGCGCAGCGGCTCGATCAGGGCAAGTTGGGCGTCATCGAATTCGGCAAAGGCCTCATATCCTTCGAGCAGATCAGCCCGCTGTGCGGCCCGTTCGGTTTCATGGCCGGCCAGCAGCATCCAGAGGTCTTGCACAGCAGGACCGCCGCGAGCGTCATCAAAATCGACAAAATGCGGCCCTTCATCGGTCCAGAGCAGATTGCCAGGATGCACATCACCGTGCAGTCGAATGGGATGCAGGGCGGGCTGTCGCGCGAACGCTTCGCGAGCGTGGGCCAGGGCCTCATCGGTGACCGATAGCCAGCGCCTGGCAACTTCAGGCGGCAGCATGCCGCTAGCCGCAAGCCAATCGCGTGATTCCTGCCCCAGGCTGTCGACGGTGATGGTAGGGCGGTGCACAAAGGCCCGGCGCGCGCCTACAGCGTGAATACGGCCGATGAAGCGCCCGATTCGGGTCAGCACGCCTGGCTGCTCAAGCTCGGGCGCACGGCCGCCGCGCCTGGGGTACACCGCGAAGCGATAGCCCTCGTGCCGATTTAGCGAGCGGGCCGCCGGACCGAGGCACAGGGGCGCGACGGCCGGGATCTCAGCGGCTGCCAATTCGTGCACGAACTCGTGCTCTTCCTCGATCTGCGCATCCGTCCAACGCCCTGGACGGTAGAACTTGAGCACCACCGAGCCACCCTCTTCCAGATACGCCAGGTAGACACGATTCTCGTAGCTGTTGAGCGCAAGCAGACGCCCGTCACCGCGCAGGTCGACTGAGTCGAGCGCATCGAGCACCGTGGTCGGACTCAGCCCCGCGTACGGGGCTTGCTGAGTGCCGGTTTCGCGGGCGTGCACGATGTGTTTCAGATGACTGAAGTCGCGCAACCGTCCATGGGAATGATGGCCCCGGAGACGTAGCTTGCGCGCGACGAGGCCAAAAAGAGGGCCACCTCGGCGATCTCATTGGGCTCGGCCATGCGGCCCATGGGAATTCGGGCCAATTCTTCAGCCAGCAGGGCCTGCTTGTCCCGACCGGATGCGCGCGCAGAGGCCGCCAGGCCCTCATCGACCCGCGAGGTTCGGGTAAGGCCGGGGTTGATCGCATTGACTCTGACGCCTCGCGCAGCCCAGGCTCGCGCGTAGCCGACGCTGGCCAGCATGAGTGCGGCGTTTGCCGAGCCACCCGCAATGTGCATGACGCCTGCCTGCCGACCCCCCTGGCCGATGATGTTGACAACCGCGCCGCTGTTGCGCGAGACCATGTGACGCACGGCAGGCTCCATCACATTCATGTAAGTGAAGTACTTGGCCTGCATGCCTTGCTGGAACGCCTCTGCAGACAGCTCTTCGGGGGCAAAGCGGCGTGCGGCTCCTGCCGAATTGATAAGCACTGCGATCGGACCGGTCTCGGATTCGACCTGGCTGACCATGTCGACAGCGGCGCGCGCATCGGTGAGGTCGACCGCATGGGTTGCGCACATGTTCAGACCGCGCTGGGCCAGCTCGGCCTGCGCGCGTGAAAGGTTATCGCCGCTTCGGCTGACGCCAACGACCCGCGCGCCCTGGGCTGCGAAAGCGGCCGCGCAGGCCAGTCCTATACCCTTGCTTGCGCCGGTGATGAGTACGACCTTTGAATCAAATTCGCCTGCCATAATGAGAACTCTCCTGAAGCGGCTTGCGCGATGGTCGCTGACGGTGTCGACCCACGTTCCTGTCCGTCAGTCTAAACCCGTGTGCCCGTGTGCGCCCCCGTGCAGGAGTCGGACAAGGGGTCTGATCGAGCGTGAATCAGTTGACACTCAACTTATCTGATCGTGATGCACCACAGGACCTCTAACCATGACCGAACCAACATCCTTCCCGGCGCAGGCAGCATCGCTTCGAGTCGAGGTAGTGTCCGACATCGTGTGTCCCTGGTGTTTCGTGGGCAAACGACAGCTCGAGCAGGCGATCGCCCTGATGCGTACAACGCATCCGTCCATCGAGGTGCAGGTGCGCTGGCACCCGTTTCAGCTCAATCCGGGACTGCCCCAGGAGGGTGTTGCTCGCAGCGACTACCTTAAAGCGAAGTTCGGGTCTGATGACACGGCGCGTTTCGCCAATGTGCGGTGGGCGGCGACTGCCGTGTCACTGGAGCTCAAGCTTGAGGCGATCAGCCGTCAGCCCAACACGCTGCGCGCGCACGCCCTGATCGCGCAGGCCGCCGATGGGGAGCCTCAGGACCGCGTTGTGGAAGCCCTGTTCGTCGCCTATTTTCAGCGCGGCCGAGATCTCACCGACGAACGTACGCTGCGCGAGATCGGACATCAGGCGGGACTAACGCCCTCGGCGATCGATCAGGCCCTTCAGGATGCTGACGCGCTGGCCGCCGTGGCTCAGGCTGACCAGCATGCGCGCGAGGCGGGCGTGAGCGGTGTGCCCTGCTTTATCGCCAACGACCGCTACGCGCTCAGCGGTGCCCAGGGCGCCCAGGCGATCACGCAAATGCTCGTGCAGGCTGCCCTTTAAGGGCTCGCTCAGCCCCGGCCCACAAAGGGCATCTTGGTGGCCATGATGGTCATGAACAGCACATTGGCATCCAGCGGCAGGCTGGCCATGTGCAGCACGGCCTGACCCACATGGGTGGCGTCCATACGCGGCTCTTCACGTATTGATCCGTCGGCCTGCGCCACACCCGCTTTCATGCGTTCAGTCATTTCAGTGGCCGCATTGCCAATATCGATCTGACCGCAGGCGATATCGTACTTACGCCCATCGAGTGCAGTCGATCGGGTGAGGCCGCTGATGGCGTGTTTGGTGGCGGTATAGGGCGCGGAATTGGGGCGCGGCGCGTACGCGGAGATGGAGCCGTTATTGATGATGCGGCCACCGCGTGGGCTCTGCGACTTCATGACGCGAAATGCCTGCTGCGTGCACAGAAAGGTGCCGGTCAGATTGGCGTTGACCACCGTCATCCATTGTTCGTAGGTGAGGTCTTCGAGTAGAACGGGTGGAGCGCCCGTGCCGGCATTGTTAAAGAGCAGATCAAGCCGGCCGAAACGGGCCTGGGTCTGGTCAAATAGTGCCCTGACCGACGCGGGGTCGCCCACGTCCGTGGGAATGGCTACTGGAGTCGGCCCGCCTGCACCGATCTCCTCAATGGCCCGCGCCAGCGGCTCAGGCCTGCGACCGGCCAGCACCACCTGCCAGCCCGCGCCGGCGAGCGCGCGAGCGGCGGCGCGCCCCACGCCTGTTCCGCCACCCGTGACGATGGCCACTTTAACTGCTGAACTCATCATGATCTCCTCGGAGACTAGGTATTTGCAAACGCATGCGGCGCTTACAGACGCGCGCCCTGACGGACAGGCGCGAGCGCGTCAAACAGTTCGCTCACGCCATCGAGCATGTCGTCGACCAGGGCCTCGCGCTCATCGTCAGCGATCGGGGCGGCGGCGAGCGTTGTATCGATGTCGCCCGCGGCCGCGCTTGAGTCAGGGTCTGCGCCATCCATGGCGAAGCGGTAGATCAGCTCGAAAATTTCCTCATAGCGTTCGTCGTCCTGGACCTCGGCCCAGACCTCTTCATTAAGCTCTACGCCGCGCAGAAAGCCGATCGCCCAGGCGTCGGCCAGCGCCCGTCCGTCCTGATCATGGCCAATCACGGCGCTGAAGTGGGTCGTGTCCGTCAGGCGTTGTGCCACGGATTGGCGATGCTGGTTTAGCAGCGTGCGCAGTCGATCAAACTGCGCCTGATCCAGGCGTCGACGCGCCTGAGCCAGATTGCCCCCGACCGCCAGGGCCAACCATGGCTCGTCGGCAGCCGAATCTTTACGCGGGCTGCTGGGCGCGCAGGCCAGGGCCGCGCACAAGCCGTCGAACTCCTCGAGCATCATGGCGTTATCGGGCTCGGCAGCCTCAAGCAGCTCGTCAAGCTCGGCAAGCTCGGATTCGCTCAACGCGGTCGCGCTTCTGGATGTGTCGGTGCTCTTCATGCCGGCATGTTAGCGTGTTGTTCCCGGCTTACAGAAACCGACTGATCATGACTGCTTCCATTTCCTCCACTCAAGATCGTTTTGCGGCAGCAATTGACTTTGCCGTTGCGCATGAATCCAGCTGGACTCGAGAGCCGTCAATCGATGGCAGCACCTGGGGGGTGCATGGCGCAGATCCCGCGCCTCACAATCGGCTGCTCGGTCCGGTATCGGCTCGCGGTGGCCCGACCGGACTCATCCTGAAGGACGGGCGTGAGCTTGCGCGCTGGGGCGACCCCGGGCGCTCCGACCTGACCTTCAGTATCGCCAAGACCTATCTGGCACTGTTGGCCGGTGTGGCTCACGACCGTGGCCTGCTGCCCGACCCGGACGAGCCGGTGATCAGGCGGGTAGCGGGTATCGGATTTGAGGGCGCACACAATCAGAGCATTACCTGGACTCACCTGCTGCAGCAGACCAGCGAGTGGGAGGGCAACTGCTTCGGCCTACCCGACCAGGTTGATCGCTATCGCAAGCTGTCCTTTCAGCCCGCCCTGAATGCGGATGGCAACAAGGGCGATGCTCGACGGCTACGCGCGCCGGGTACGTATTGGGAGTACAACGACGTTCGCATCAACCAACTGTCGCTGGCCCTGCTGCATCTGTTTCGCAGGCCGCTGCCCGAGGTGTTTGATGAAGCGATCATGCGACCGCTGGGCGCCAGCCGTGACTGGTCGTGGCGCGGCTATGACCATGCGTGGGTTGAGATCGATGGTCGCCGCATGCAGTCGGTTCCGGGCGGAACTCACTGGGGCGGCGGGGTGACCATTTCAAGTCTTGACCAGGCGCTCATTGGCGAACTGCTGCTTGACCGGGGTCAGTTTCGTGGCCGGCGCCTGATCTCCAGCGAGTGGATGGAGCGCTTGTACGCGCCCTGCCCCATCGCGCCGTTTTACGGCTATCTGGTCTGGTTGAATGCCACACGCCAGGTGTTTCCCAAGGCGCCGGCCTCCAGCGTATTCGCGATTGGCGCCGGCTCGTCGTTTACCTGGATCGATCCCGCGCTGCGCAGCGTGGTGATTGTGCGCTGGCTCAATGCCGATCATGCCGATTCCCTGTTCGGCATGATCGCGCAGACCCTGCATACCCTGGGCTAAAGTCATCCCGGGTCAGACGGGGCAGCGCTTGGGAAACTGCGGTTTCAGTTCTGCCCGACGCCAGCCTGAGCGATGATGGCCATCAGACGAGCGGCCTCGGCTTGCGGGTTGCTGGCCGCCACCAGCGCGCGCACCACGGCCACGGAACCTACACCGCTTGCCAGCGCCTGGGGCATTCGATCGGCATCGATGCCACCGATAGCCACTTGGGGAAATTCGCGGGCCAAGCGGGCATAGCGGGCGAGTCGCCCGGGTCCCTGCGGTGCGGTGGCCATGCGTTTGAGCGTGGTGGGGTAGATCGCACCCAAGGCCAGATAACTGGGCCCCACTGCGGCCGCGATGCCCATCTCGGCATAGCCGTGCGTACTCAGGCCGAGGCGCAGTCCGGCCGTGCGCAGCCTGGACAGGCCCGCCTGCTCGGCCTGAAGATCTTCCTGACCCAGGTGCACGCCGTAGGCCCCGTGTTCAATGGCGGCCTGCCAGTGATCGTTGATAAAAAGCAGGCTTGCGCTACCTTCGACCGCGCGCACGGCTTTTTGCACCTCACGGTCGATCGCCTGAGGGTCATCCGATTTGAAGCGAAGTTGCAGGGTGGGCACACCGGCCTGTGCCATGCGCGCAATCCAGTGCGCGTCTGGCAGAACGGCATAGAGCCCCAGGCGATAGGGGCAGGGCGCGAATCGCTGGTGTGCTTCGGGCGTGCTCCAGCCAAAGTCGGCCGGATGATCAGGCCAGACTGTGGCGTCGAAGCGGCCGAGTCGCTCGCTTTGCCTGCACCAGGCGTGTGCCAGCGCCTGCGCATCGGCCTCAATGAAGCCCATGGTGCGAGCCGCCGCGGCAACGCTTGTGTGCAGCTCGCCACGCGACTCATCGTTAATGTTTACGCAGTGCTCCAAGGCGAGTGCTTCGCCGATCTGCACTTGAGCGGCATGGTGCGCACGAATGGCGTTCATGATGTCCGAGTTGATCATGATGGGCATGTACGGACCTCAGGCCTGATGCCAGAAGGGTGTACCCAGCACGGGTGTGCTGGGCTGAGCCGTGTCCTGCTCGGCCATGGCACCTGCCAGAAAGGCCTCGCGCCCTGCGCGTACAGCGGCCGCGAACGCCGCTGCCATGGCGATGGGATCACGGGCCAGTGCGACAGCCGTGTTGAGCAGCACGGCGTCAAAGCCCCACTCCATGACCTGGCAGGCATGCGAGGGCAATCCGAGACCCGCATCGACAATCAAAGGCACCTGCAGGCGTTCGCGCAGCATGCGCATGGCGTAGGGATTGACGGGGCCCCGACCTGTGCCGATGGGCGCAGCCCAGGGCATGACGGCCTGACAGCCGGCCGCGACCAGCCCCTGGCACAGCACCAGATCTTCCGTGCAGTAGGGCAGCACCTTAAAGCCTCGTGCCAGCAGTTGCGAGGCGCAGTCGACCAGGTGAAGCGTGTCGGGTTGCAGGGTGTAGTCATCACCGATCAGCTCGAGCTTGATCCAGTCGGTGGCGAAAATTTCGCGGGCCATCTCGGCCGTGGTGATGACCTCATGGATGCTGTGACAGCCCGCCGTGTTGGGCAGGACCGGCACGGCACAGGCCTGAAGCAGTTTCCAGAAGCCCTGATGGGCATCAGCCCCCGCCGCAGTCTGTCGTCGCAGGGATGCCGTGAGCATGGCGGGCTGGCCGGCCGCGATAGCCTGCGCCAGTACAGTAGGCGAGGGGTAGCGCGAGGTTCCCAACAGCAGGCGGCTATCGAAGGATTCACCGTAGAGTTTCAGAGGGTCTGATCCGTTACTCGGTCCATTATCCGGCCCCTTGCCCTGCGCCTGACTGGATGCTGTCAAAGACATTTGTTGCCCTACCCGCCCGCGATGGGCGATATCAGCTCAATCGTGTCACCGTCAGTCAGCCTTGTCTCACCGTGCAGCGTCCTGGGCACGAACGACAGATTGACGGCGGCCGCGAATGGGGGGGCCACGCCCAGTGCCCGTGCGGCATCCATGACAGTGGCGCCGGCCGGAAGCTGCAGCGCATCGCCGTTGACCGTGACGGTCATGAGCGTGTGAGTGATGTCGTGGTCAGAGTTCATGACAGACGCCATTGTCGCGCAAGCGGGCTCTCACCGCTTGAGAGCCATTCGAGGGCAGCATCATGCATGGCCGGTGCGATCAGGTAGCCGTGCCGGTACAAACCATTGACCTGCAGCACCCGCGGATGCAGTGGCCGTATGGCCGGCAGATTGTCGGGCAGCGTTGGCCGACACTGCGCACTGATTTCGAGAATGCGCGCCTCGGCAAATCCGCTGTCCACGCTGTAGGCGGCTGTGAGCAGTTCGAGGGTGGATCGCACGCTGGCCGGAGACAGATCTTCGCTTTCGATTTCGGTGGCGCCGATCACGAACACCGAGCCCGGTTTGGGCGCGATGTAGAGCGGGTAGCGCGGGTGTATCAGACGGGTGGGGCGAGCCAGCCGAGCCTGCGGCGCGTGCAGTCGGATGACTTCGCCCCGCACGCCGCGTAACTCGGGCCATGCCTGCCTCGCCCCCAGCCCGCGACAATCGACGACTCGCCCTGCCTCGGGTACCGCGGTCAGAAGCGATGGCGCGTCGCTGGCCTGCACGCGCTGATGCCAGTGCAGTTCGACGCCTGCCGCCTCAAGCGCACGAAGCAGCACGTCGAGCAGCTGGCGGTTATCCAGCTGACCTTCACCAGGCAGGTAAAGACCGCGGGCGAAGCGGTTGATCAGGGACGGCTCAAGCCGGGTGATGCCGGCTGCATCCAGCGCTTGCGGCGCGGGCAGCTCAGGCATTTGCGTGTGTGTTTGCCCAAGCCGGGCGATGAGCCGCTGCGCTTCGCCCTGGTCCTGACGATGCCAGAGAATGAGGGTTCCCTCGCGCTGAAAAAATACCGGCTCGGGCAGCGCGGCCAGCAATTCGGGCCAGCGCGAAAGCCCGTACTGACCCATCTGCACCACGTTCAGCTCAGTGATGGCTGATTCGGCCATGGGCGCCAGCATGGCGGCGGCTGCCCGTGCCGCCGAGCCTTGCGCCTCGGGTCCACCGGCGTCAATGAGGACAACGCGTTCGCCGCGTCTGGCCAGGGACAGAGCGATCAATCGGCCCATCAGCCCCGCGCCCAGCACGGCCGTGTCAGGCTTCAAGGGCAAGCTCCCTGATAATGCGTGATATGACCAATCAGTCCGCTTCCATGATGCATCAATACATTCGTGTACTGACGATAGCCGGTTCTGACAGTGGCGGTGGCGCTGGCATTCAGGCCGATCTCAAGACCTTCGCAGCCTTGGGCTGTTACGGCATGAGCGCCATTACCGCATTGACTGCACAGAATACGCTGGGCGTGCAGGCCATCCACGGTGTACCAGCCGAGTTTCTGCGCGCGCAGTTGCGCTCGGTGTTTGATGATATCGGCGTCGACGCGGTCAAGATTGGCATGCTGCATGCGCCTGAGATCGTGCAGGTGGTTGCCTGGGCGATTGATACGTATCGGCCGCGGCATGTGGTGCTTGATCCCGTGATGGTGGCCACCAGTGGTGACCGGCTCATTGCCCAGGAGACGGTCGCGGTGCTGGTGGCTGAGCTTTTCCCCAGGGCGAGCGTGGTGACCCCCAATCTGGATGAGGCGGCCCTGCTCATCGGTGCGACCATCGCGGGCGAGCACGCGCTGGCCCAGGCCGGGCAGAGCCTGCTCGAGCTGGGCGCCCGGGCTGCGCTGGTCAAGGGCGGGCATCTGGCAGGCGATGAGGTGGTCGACGTGCTGGTGCAGCCGGGTCAGGCTGATGTGCGCCTGGCCAGTGCGCGTATCGCCAGCCGTAACGTTCATGGCACCGGATGCACCCTGTCGTCGGCGATCGCCGCGTATCTCGCGCAAGGGCTTGGGCTTGCGCAGTCCGTGCACGAGGCACGGCGCTACATTCTCGGTGCCATCGCCGCGGGTGCCAGCGTTCAAACCGGGGCGGGCTACGGGCCGCTCGATCATGGCTATGCGCCCCTGGCGCAGCGGCGTGTAAGCATCAGCCCGGACTTGCATCGCACTCATGCCGCCCGCTGACGCGAACGCGTGAGCGCGCCCGCTAGCAGCGTCACAGCCAGAGTGACGATCGCGGCTCCCAGGTGAGGCGCGAATCGTTCAACCGTGTGATACAGGGCGATGCCTGCAATCCAGAGTCCGACCGCCACCGGCTCGACGGAGCGCTGTGCCGGAGCCAACCCGGGCTCACCCAAGCCCAACCGCCCCAGAATGACACCGTAAAGCGGCACGAAAACAGAGCTGAGCAACAGCAGAAAAGGCTCGAGACTGTGCATGGGCAGCACCAGCGCCAGCAGGGTGCAACTGATGGCAATGCCGACGCCGTATCGGCGCAGGGTCGTTGACGGTCGCAGACTGTTGGCCGAGACCGCCGCCGAGTAAACATCGCCATAGGCGTTGTCCAGCTCGTCCAGCAAAATAAGTCCCAGCGCAAGCAGACCGCCCTGGGCCAGCAACAGCGCCGCCACCAGATCCGTACCCGGGGCCGAGACGCTGGCTACCATAACGCCCAGCCCATAGCACCAGATGTTGGCCAGGGTGTAGCCCAGCCAGGTTCCACCCAGCGTGGCTGAGGCTTTTGTGCCGTGTCGGGCATAGTCGGCAACCAGTGGCAACCAGGAAACCGGCATGGCCATCACCAGGCCCAACGCGGCCAGCATGCTCATCGAACCATTGCCCGGCCGGTCGATGAAGGGCTGCCAGCCCTGCTCGCGCAGCACACCGACAAAGTGCGCGGTGAGCCATAACAGCGACAGCACCACCAGCGGCAGACCGAAGCGGCTGACGAATTGGCGCACTAGCGTGAGCATGGACCCGGTCATCAGTGCCGTGAGGATGGCACCCCACAAGAGAGTGGCGAGCACAAACACCAGAGGTCCGCCCGACGAGCCCAGGGCCTTGTTGAGAATGGCCTGGGTACCCTCTCGCATGACGACCAGCTCGAAGGTGGTCCAGCCCAGCAACTGCACGATGTTGAGCACCACCGGCAGCCGGGCAAAGCCTGCACCGAAGGTGCTGTGCATGAGGCCCGCGCTGGACAGCCCGGTGACTGTGCCCACGCGAGCGGTCCAGGCCAGAAGCCCCGCGCCAATGATCGATCCGAAGATGATGGCGACGATTGCCTCACGGGTGCCCACTGCGGGTACCAGAAAGGCGCCGACCTGCATGACCAAAAGCCCCACGCCCAGGCTGAACCACAGGCCCAGGTGCGAAGAGAAACTGAAAACCCGTTCTTGCTCAGAGACCGGCGTGAGCGCCGTCGATGCGATGTGATGGCTGGACATGCCAGACTTCCTTTCCGCTGGAAAGCGAAGGGGCAGGTCGACTGTCGGGTGACCCGTTTTGGGCGCATCGCCCTGGGCCATTCGTCAGGCTTCCCTGCGCGAGGATTACCTCAATCAGGTTCAAAGGGACTGTCTCAGTCGGCCGCGCCCGATGGACGCGACCAACACCCCTAGCGTTTGCGCCACCGAGGTGGCGCGGGACGAATACTACGACAACTGCGGCGCGGGGTACGTTTCAACCCCGCGAAGGGTTCAGCTGCGACGGATTTAGCTGCGATGGGCTCCTTCACGATGTCCGTGCGATGCCCCCTGCGCATGCATGCGGGCGCGACGGTCCTGCAGCTGCTTCTGCTGTTCGGGTGTCAGCACACGAAACACCTCATGGTGGGTTCGTGCGCGTAACTCCGCCATGTCAGCGGTGGCCCGGGCCAGTTGTTCGGCTGCGGCTTTGGCGCGCGCGCTGTCGTATTCAGTCGCCAGGGCCAATGAGGCCAGCTCCTGGCGTGCCGCCCTGAGCGCCTTGCCTTTTTCGCGCATGGCCGGCGCGGCCGCGTGCCGTATGCTGAAGATGCGGTCGCGCTGCGCCTCATCCAGACCCAGACCCTGCAACATGCGACCAAAGCCGCCCGCGCTACCCTCGCTCATCCGGTGACCATGCCCCTGGGCGTGCATGCCGCCATGCTGACTGTGTGACCCGTGACCCTGGGCGTGCATGCCGCCATGCTGACCGTGTGCGCCATGGCCACTGCCTGTCTGTGGTCCGCGCATCGAGTGCCCCGGCATCGAGTGCTGCATCGACGGATTGGGCATGGCATTGGGCTGCGCGGCCTGGCTCTGCGCGCCAGGCGTCGTCTCGGTGGGCGGATTGTTCTGCGCCTGAACGTGTGCGGCCGAGAGCGTAAGCGCCAACGCGGTGGCCAGTCCGTAGGACTTGAGGGGGATGCTACGCGTGGTGCCACCCGGGTGGCGAGCGGACTGTGTCGCGAGGAGGAATCGCTTGGTGGGCTTCATCAATAGGCTCCGTGGTGTATCGATCGGGCTCGCTGGGGTTTTGCCTGCGAGGTCAAGTCTGCATGGTAGGCCGCGGGACGCGTTCAGAGCCGCCGCGGCTTGTAAGTGTTGGTAAGAAAGCGCGTACACCCGACGGGCGTCATTGCGGTCGGTAAACTCTGCGCCTGACTTTGCAACTTTCAGGGGTATGACGTGATGAGAGCAGCGTGGTACGAACGAAAGGGTCCGGCGGCAGACGTCTTGCAGTTGGGTGAACTGGCGGTGCCCGATCCCGCGCCCGGCGAGGTCAGGGTTCGCGTTCATCGGTCAGCCGTCAACCCGTCTGACACCAAGAACCGAAGCGGCGCACGTGGCAACATCCAGATGCCTTTTCCACGGGTGATTCCTCATCAGGATGGGGCCGGTGTTATTGATGCAGTGGGCGATGGCGTGTCGTCCGCGCGCGTGGGCGAACGGGTCTGGGTTTATGAGGCGACACTGGGGCGCCCGGGTGGTACGGCTGCCCAGTTCACCACGGTGCCGGCGCGCAAAGCGGTTCGTCTGCCTGACTCCGCAGGTTTCGATGCAGGAGCTTGCATGGGCATTCCCGCCATGACCGCGCACCGATGTGTGTTCGCCGATGGTTCAGTGGCCGGGCGCAACGTGCTGATTACCGGAGGCGCGGGTGCGGTGGGTTATTACGCGGTGCAGATGGCGCGTCTGGGCGGGGCGGCGCAGGTGATTGCTACGGTCAGTCGTCCGGCGCAGGCTGAGCGGGCACTGGAGGCGGGCGCGCATCATGTGATCAATTATCGAAGCGAGGATGTGGCCGCGCGGGTAGCGCAGTTGCTGGGCGGTACGCAATGCCTTGATCGGGTGGTCGATGTGGCCTTCGGCGCCAATCTGGCGGCCAGTCTTGCCATGCTTAAACCCGGTGGCGTGATCGCCAGCTATGCATCCGACGCCATGCCAGAGCCCACTATCCCTTTCTGGCCCATGCTCAGCAAAGACCTCACCGTGCGGTTCGTGCTGGTCTACGCCATGTCGGCCCAGGCCCATGATGAGGCAGCTGACTTCATCACCAAGGCCTTGGCTGCGGACCAGCTCAGGCATCAGTTTTATCGTATCTACTCGCTCGATGAAATCGTCCAGGCGCATCAGGCCTGCGAGGCCATGAGCAACGTGGGTAAGGTGCTGATCCGTCTTGACTGATGGCGGGGCGCTGTCCAAACACGCCAGGCTCGCGGCCGCAGTTAGGCTCTCGGCCAGAGCTTTCGAGTCAACCGGGTGAGGGGCAGACTCGTCATATCCATCGAGCCGCTGCCGGGGGCGCTGACATAGAGCACCTCGCGTGCAATGGGTGCGAAACCGGCGTGAAAGTGCTGGGTTGATTTGACCACCAGGGCGCGCATGCGGGTGGGCTCAAGCCCAGCGGCGGTGAAACAGGCCGGATGCAGACTCTGCATGCGATGGTCGTTGACGATGACCTCAATGGCACGTCCGGGTTCATCAGGGAACAGTCGCAGCCAGGCCATTCGCCCAAGCGGCGCCTGACTGCCTGCAAAAGGCTGCCAGCCGTCGGCGACCAGCTTAATGACCTCGACTGGGGCGTCAACGGGCGCACCTGAGCCTGGGCCTAATTTACCCCCGATGCGCATGGCCAGACGCGCGCCTTCACCGCCGTCAAATGCGATCTGGGTGGCTAGCGGATCCCACAGCGGCGAGATCGCCACGCCTCCCACCTTGCGCTCAATGAGTCGTGCCAGTAAAAACGTGGAGTCGCCGGCGCTACCAATGCCTGGGTTGTCGGCTACATCAGCCAGTACCAGGGGGCGTGGGTCGTCGGCTGCATGCCCGTCGATCGCCTTGATCCGGTCGATGGCCTGGTCGATGGTGAGAAAGGGCGCCAGGATGGCGTCGCGATGTGCACGAACCTCATCAGCCAGCTCGCGCGCAAGCCGTGTCGCGAGCTCGAGATTGCCGTCTGTCACGATCAGCGCGCGGGTGCCAACCTCGGGCGTGTTGCCCCATGGAAAACCGTGCGCTAGCGACACCGATAACACCCCAGGCAGTCGCTCGCGCGCCTGCATGCCGGCAACGATGCTCTGCATGGGCTCGCGCGTTGTTGGAAAGATGCCCAGCATGTTGCAGTCGCCCATGGCCATCACGGGACGGATCTGGCCCGCCAGCACGCGCTGCATGAGGTCAAACACCTCATGGGCGCGATCGACCACATCGACATGGGGATATTCCTTGAACCCCACCAGAAAATCGGCGCTGCGAACCTTGAGCTCGGTCAGGTGGGCATGCAGATCAAACTCGGCACCGACAGGCACCTGGGGTCCAACGATGTCGCGCACGCGTGCAAGCAGATCGCCTTCAGCGTCCGGGTAGTCCTGGGCAATCATGGCGCCGTGCAGATTGAGCAGTACGGCGTCAACCGGCATGGCGGCGCGTAATTCGGCAAGCAGCTCATCGCGCAGGCTTTCGAATACGGCGCGAGGCGTATCGCCTGCGGGCGCTGCGAAGGCAGCCAGCCCCTCAACGACCGTCCAGCCCAGACTGCGAGCACGCTCGCGCCAGGTGATCAGAGGTAGCGCAAAGAGGCCGGGCCGCTCGCCGAACTGGCCGCCGCGCACCAGCAGCGTGTTTTCAAACACCGACATCCCGGTGGGGATGGGCGAGAACGAATTGGTTTCAGTGCCCAGGCAGGCGGTGAACAGACGACGGGTCATGGCGGTCACTCCAGGATGAGTGATCCGCACTGTAACGCTGATTTACCGGCGCGAGCCCGAGCGCTTGGCAGCGCTCTCGGCGGCGTCGGTGAATTGACGCGCGGTGGCATTGACCTGGTCATAGGCTGAGCGAGCGGCCTCGAGCGATTGACGGATGAAGGCGACGGCGCCTTCAGAGCCTGCGGGTGCGGCTTTGGCGAAGGTCTCGACCGCGTCGGCAAGTTGACGGTTGCTCTGAGTGACCTGCTTTTCAACCATCGAGCCCAGCTCGGCGCCGGTGTCCCGATAGATGGCATAGACCGCCTTGGCGTACGCCGAGAACTGATCCTGCTGGGGACGGGCCAGGCTGGTGACCAGCTCGGTCACGGTTTTGGTATCGCGGGCGGCCAACAGCGCACTGATCTGTTCGCTGGACTGCTCAAGCGTTACGCGCGCGGTCTGCATGTTGAGCTCGGCCAGACGCTGAAAGCCCTCGAGGGTTTTCGCGGCGGCTTCGCCGGTGGCCTGCAGCGCCTGGGCTTGCAGTTTCATGAGGTCTTCGGGCTTGGTGATCATGGTGATACTCCTGCGAAATCGTGAGCGGATGGCCGAAACAGGGTGTTGATCAATGACGCAATCAACGGATCAGATGACCTTAAACAACGTAAATGTTGCAGTGCACAAACGATATTGTGCTGATTATAAGAGGCTTGTCAAGTAAATTTGTTGCGATGCAACAAATTAGTATCGGGCATAGGATCGGAATCGCCTTGGGCCTGCGAGGCATCGCAGGCGCTACAGTGTGGTCCGCATCGTTCGGGCGCTGCCCGTTGATTCGTCCATTCATGTGAGGGGGTAGGCAATGAAGACAGGGGCATTCATCGGCCTGGGTGCCATGGGCGCGCCTATGGCAGGCAATCTCATCAAGGCCGGCATGACGATTCGGGTTTGGAATCGATCGGCCGCGCGATGCGCCCCGCTGGTCAGTCAGGGAGCCACTGCCTGCGGCTCGATCGCCGAGGCGGTGCGCGGCGCTGATTTTGTCGTGAGCATCGTCGCCGATGACATCGCAACCGCCGAGGTGATGCTGTCGAGCGCAGGCGTGGTTGCCAGTGCGGCGCCGGGCACCCTGATCATTGATTGCAGCACCAACACGCCAGGCATGGTCAGACAGGTGGCGCAGGCCGCAAAGGCGCGGGGCGTTCATTATCTTGATGCGCCCGTATCGGGAAGCGTCGCGCAGTCAGCGGGACGCGAGCTGGTGTTCATGGTGGGGGGCGATGCGCAGGCTTTCGAACGGGCTCAGCCCGTCTTTGCCGCGATGGGTCGCATGAGCCGCCTGATGGGCGAAAGCGGATCGGGTGCCACCATCAAGCTTATCAACAATATGTTGTCGGGAACCCTGAACGCGGCCATTGGTGAAGCCATGGCGGTTGCCGAGGCGTCAGGGCTCAAGTCGGATGATGTGCGAGATATCCTGGCCGAAGGTGCCGCGGCGTCAAGGCTGACACGTACCAAGATTCCCAAGATCATCGCGCGCGATTTCAGTCCGCAGTTTCAGCTGGGCCTTATGGAGAAGGATCTGCGCTATTTTCTGGCGCTCGCGCAGGAGGTTGACCGGCCCGTGCCTATCGCGTCCACCGTGCGCAGTCAGTTCCAGGCGGCGCGTCGTGCGTCACTGGGTCAGCTCGATGTGAGTGCAATGTTTCTGCATGCCAGCGGCGAAAAACCCAAAACTTGAGAACCCGCTGCGGGTGCTGCGCCTCCAACAGGACGAATCACCATGAACGTCGAATCCCGGCTGGTTGAATTCATCAATCGCACACGTCTGAGCGACGTGCCCGCATCGGCCATGACCACCATCCGGCGGGTGCTGATGGCGGTCAGTGGCACTGGTGTTGCGGGGGCCGGCGAGGAAGGAATCGCGCCGCTTCGCCGATTGCTGCTGGACCGGGGCGGTCGCGCTGAAGCCACCAGTCTTGTCTTTGGAGACCGTCTGCCAGCGGCCAGTGCGGCCCTACTCAACGGCACCATGTGCCGGGCACTCGACTTCTGCGATGCCATGGCTCCGGGTGTGCACGTCGGCTCATCCGTGGTGCCTGCGGCGCTGGCCGCAGCCGAACTCATGGGCGGTGCCAGCGGCGAAGACTTCATGGTCGCGGTGGCCGTGGGCACTGAAATCGGAGCCCGCTTCAACCTCACTGAGCAGATGTACAACGGATTTGACCCCACAGGGATCGCAGCGGTCTTTGGCGCTGCGGCTGCTGCTGGCCGGCTCATGCGGCTCAGTGACGGGCAGATGCTGCACGCACTCGCGCTGGCCTTTAACCGCTGCGGAGGCAGCTTTCAGAGTAATGTGGACGGATCGCTGGCGGTTCGGCTGCAGCAGGGATTGGTAGCCGAAGCAGGCCTGGTTTGCGCGCAGATGGCCAAGGTGGGCCTGACGGGGCCGCGCAACTTCATGCAGGGGCACTATGGCTTTGTGCATCTGTATGCCAAGGGGCTGTGCACGCCAGAGCACTTTATTGAAGCGCTAGGGCAGACCTGGCGTTGCGAAGGCTTCATGTTCAAGCGGTTTCCCAGCTGCGGCGTCACCCAGGGCGTGACCCAGCAGGCGCTTGAGATCGCGCGCGAGCTTTCGCTGTCGGCCAAAGATGTGGCGAAAGCCCAGGTCAGGCTGCCACCCTATGCACACCGTTTGGTCGGCAATGCATTCAAGATGGGCGAAAACCCGCGTGTCAATGCGCAGTTCAGTGCGCAGTATTGCGTGGCCAATGCGATCAGCCGCGGCGCGTCGCGCCTGGAGCATTTCACGCCCGAGGCGGTTCGTCAGATTGCGACCATGGATCTGATTCCCCGCATTGAGGTCGTGGCTGACGCGACCATGGACGCGCGCGGCCACAGTGCGGTCGACCTGTGGGTCCAAACCCGCGACGGGCGAGGTGCGCGCCGGTCGTTCGACATCGCGCCGGGCTATCCGGGCAATGCCCTGAGTGATGCCGACCACCATGCCCGCTTCGATGACTGCATGAGCTATGCGGCCTGGCCGCTTGAGCCCGCACAAATCGGGCGTTGGGTGGGTCTGATCGACTCGCTGCAAACGCTCCAAGATGTACGTGACCTGCTGCCGCTTTGGATCAGCGCGCAGGCCCAGTCGGTCTGAAGCGCGTACGGTCTGCTCGCCCAATCACCCGGCCGTCGTCGCAAAAGAAGGCCTTCAGATCTGCGACCGACTCGATTCAATGCCCCACGGTAAAGGGATGACACGATGTTTCGCTCATTTTTTCTGTCGCGTCGCTGGTTCGCCTGGTCGATTCTGGGCACGGGGCTCATTTTGTATGCCACCTGGTACAAGGTCGAGCTTGATGTGCAGATCAATGAATGGTTTGGCGGTTTTTACAATCTCATTCAAAAGGCCTTGGGGGCGCCGGGTGCGGTCACCCTGGCGGAATACTTCAGCTATCTGACAAGCTTTGGTCAGATCGCCGGGCTGTTCATTGCCATCGCGGTGGTACTTGAGTTCTTCATCAAACACTGGGTGTTTCGGTGGCGTACCGCGATGAACGATTACTACCTTTCACACTGGGACTCGGTACGCCACATTGAGGGTGCGTCGCAACGAGTGCAGGAAGACACGATGCGCTTTGCCCGCATCATGGAAGGACTGGGCCTAAGCTTTATTCGCAGCCTGCTTACCCTGCTGGCGTTTCTGCCGATTCTGTGGGGACTGTCGGCCAATGTGCGCGAGCTGCCCTGGATTGGCGAGGTGTCGCAGTCGCTGGTTTATGTGGCGATTCTCTTTTCGGTCTTTGGCACGGTACTCATGGCGTTGATGGGTTTCAAGCTGCCAGGCCTTGAGTACCACAACCAGCGGGTTGAGGCGGCCTTTCGCAAAGAGCTGGTGCTGGGCGAAGACGATACCCATCGAGCCCGCCCGCCGGCGCTGTCAGGCTTATTCGCAGACGTGCGTCGAAATTATTTCCGGCTGTTTTTTCACTACCTGTATTTCGACGTCGCCAAGTGGTCTTACCTGCAGTTCAGCGTGCTGGTGCCTTATCTGGCGCTGGGCCCGACCATTGTCTCGGGGGCACTCACCCTGGGTGTCATGCAGCAGATCATCCGCGCCTTTGGCAAGGTGCAGGAATCTTTTCAGTATCTGGTAACCAGTTGGTCGACGATTGTCGAGCTGCTGTCGGTGTACAAGCGTCTGCGCATGTTCGAGGCGCAGATTGAAGCCAGGCCAAGCTGATAAAAGCTCGCATACGGCGCGGCCCGCTGCAGGCGCTTTGCCAGGCTCTCCGCCGGCGTGCAGTCAGCTAAGCGGGGGCGTGTGATTGACGGCTTAGTCTTGCGCGCGCGTATTTGCTGCCGCAAAGGCTGCGACGACTTCCCGCAGCACCCGACGCTGCGCGATGGGCAGCGACAGATAAGCTTCAAGCGCATCGCGATCTTGTGCGCTCACCGATCGATCCCAGCGCGCGCGCCGGGCCTCGATCCGATTGGTGAGGTCTTCGCCAAAGCGCAACTGATGCGGTGGCACATCAAGCCATTCAGACAACACCATCAGCTTGTCCTGCGAGGGCAGGGTCTCACCCAACAGCCACCGTCTCACCCCGTGCAGGGTCATGGGCTTGCCATCGAAGCGCTGGTTGAATTCGCGTTCGAGCACAGACGGCTTGGGGCTGTAACCGGCCTCTTCCATGGCCTGAGACAGGCGCTTGGCGAAGTCGAGCTTGGTATTGGCGGCAGGGGGATCGGTACGCATGGCGCGAGATGGTAACTGCAAAAATTGCCTTTATGGGTAAACAAACGTAAGCGCCGACTAGTGGTATCCCGAATTGAGAGTTTGCTGGACGCCGATCAACACAGTCGATCAGAGCTGAATGATCGTGTCAAAGAACTGGGTCCGGGTGGTGCCACGCGGCTGCGCAGCCGCAGTCTCGTCCCAGGCGACAAAGGTGGGTTTGCCATGCAGGCGTGTGGGCAGCACCATGGCTCGCACGAATGCGCTGTCCGCAGCGAGGGTGCGGCCCACCACGGGTTCGTGCCCCGACTCATACCAGGCTTCGCCGGCGTCTATTCGGCGCGACTCATTACCGATTTCGGCGATAAGACGCCCAGTGACCAGTCGGCGGATACCGGCCGCCTTGTGTCCGTGCTTGGGCGTCTCGATGGACGGTGGAAACGCCACATGGTCGCAGCGCAGCACCAACGGTTTGGTGGCGTTGAGGTCAATATCATGCGAAAGAATGAGTCGGAGATCCGCCTGCTTGCTCAGCGACGCCACCGACTGTGCACTTACTTCGAAGGTCCAGATTTCGGCGTCACCCGACAGAGACAGACTCTGTGTGAAAAGACGGCACTGGCCCTGGGTCATCTCGGTGGTGTCGTTGCCCGAAGCCATGCGCACCTGGCCGCTGCGCACGTAAATGCCGCGCACGGCGGCAGGCCATGCCAGCGAATGGCTCGCAGAAAGACGATCTTCGTAAAGGCTGAGACTGACGGTCATGCGAGACCTCTAAAAAGGGATGGATGAGGAAGCAAGGGTTCAGACGCTGACAAGCGCATGGGACGTCCGTGCTCAGCTTGCGTCAAGCCGCTGCTGAAGCGCGCGGCCGAACACCATGACGGCGAAGGCTGACGCCAGCAGAAACAGTCCTGGCCATAGCGATATCCACCAGGCCACCAGAATGAAGTTCTTGCCTTGCTCAAGGATGGCGCCCCAATCGGGCGTGGGTGGCGCAACGCCCAGGCCTAGAAAGCCCAGTGCGGCCTCGATCTGTAAGGCCAGAGGGAAAAGAATGACGTATTGCATGAGCACCAGCGGCAACACGTTGGGCGCCACCTGGCGCAGCATGATATTTAGCTCGCCAAAGCCCAGTGCCCTTGATGCCTCGACATAGGTGCGCTTGCTCTCGGCTAAAGCCCCTGAGCGCGCGATGCGAAAGAACATGGGCAAATACACGATGGCCAGCGCGAGGATGAGGTTACCTGCCCCGGGTCCCAGCACGCCGGTGATCACCACACCGGCGATGATGGGCGGAAAGGTCAGAATGACATCAACCGACCGCGAGGCGACTAGATCGACAAAACCGCCAATGAAGCCGGCGATCAGCCCCAGCGTGCCACCGACGGCGGCTGATATGAGTAGGGCGCCGGCCACCAATCCCAGTGTGATGCGGGTGGCGTGAATGACGCGCGCAAACAGATCACGCCCCACATCGTCGGTGCCAAACCAATGCTGGGCCGATGGTGGTTTGAGGGCACGCGACGGGTCGACCGCCAGCGGCGACTGTGGGGCGATGAGTTCAGGCGCCACGATGAGCACGGCCAACACGGCCAACATGACCAGGCTGAGCGCGCGTGCCGGCGAGCTCGACAGCATCGCACGCCAGCCAGCGCCCAATCGCTTGAGAGCGCCCGACGGCTTGGCTGTAACCGATGATGCCGCGGTCATGGCTTGAGCCTTGGGTCGATCAGGCCGTAGAGCAGATCGATGGCGAGATTGACCACGATCGCGATCAGTACCACGAACAGCAGTGCGCCCTGCACCACCGGATAGTCGCGCCCCTGTATGCCCGACAGGATCAGGCGGCCCAGCCCCGGCAGCGAGAACAGCGACTCGATGACCACGGTACCCCCCAGGATCTGAATGAGGATGAGTCCCATGAAGGTGGTCAGCGGAATCAGAATATTGCGCAGCGCATGTTTGAAATACACCTGTGAAGCCGGCAGCCCCTTGGCAATGGCGGCACGAATGTAGTCGCGGCGCAGTTCTGCCACCATGCAGTCGCGCACGAAGTGGCTGTAGGCCGCAGCCTGCAGAAGCGCCAGACTCAGCACCGGCAAAATGACGATCGACAGGTTGTCAGCCAGATTTTCAGACGGTGACATGTAGGCAAAAGGCGGCGACCACTGCAAGAACGCTGAAGCACCCACCAGCAGCATAAGTCCTACCCAGAACACGGGTGCCGACAGGCCGATGAGGTTGAAGGTCTGTATGACGGCATCAAGACGGCTGCCCTCCCGAATACCAGCGATGACGCCCAGCGGCACACCGATCAGGGTGGCCAGCACCAGCGTCAGCAGCGCGACCTGAACCGTGACCATGAAGGCTTCAGTGATGAGGCGCGTGACCGGTTTACCCTGATACCAGCTGCGACCCAGGTCGCCCTGGGCGACTTGTATCAACCAGTCGCCGAACTGCGCGATGAGCGGTCGGTCAAGACCGAAAAAGCCACGCAGCGCCTGAGCTGCGGTGGCGTCCCCCGCCTGCCCCATCATCTGGGCCACGATGTCGCCGGGTACGGCGCGCATGAGCGCGAACACCACCAGGCTGGACGCTAACGCTGCCAGCAGCGCGCTGGCCAGACGTGACAGCAAAAATTTCAGCATGAGGATACCGACCGAGCATCTGGCGCGGGCCTGCGGTCACACCGACAGGCCGCGCGCTGAGGGCCGACGCGGCACCGCTTGTACTGCGGTGCGACGCCGGCCGCCCCGGCCTTAATCAGCCAGCCAGGTCTTGGCCAGACCGAAGTACCAGCCGGTGGGATGCTGCTGATGATTGCGCACGCGATCACGCTCGACCGCCAGCAGGTCAGCCGAGAACATCATGACGGTGGGCACCGTCTCGGCGAGCACTTTCTGGAAGTCGTTGTAGATCTTGCGACGGGTGGCATAGTCAGATTCCTCGCGACCACGATCGAGCAAAGCGCTGGCCTGCTCGTTTTTCCAGTTGCGGAAATCGGCACCCAGGGGAGCCGCCCTGAAATGACGATAGAACAGCAGGCTGGGGTCGGGCGATGACGGCCAGTCATTGAAGGTGAAGCCCATCTGCTTGCTCTGGAAGTTACGCACCCAGACACCCAGCTCGATTTTCTTGATGTTCAGCTTGATGCCGATGCGCTTGAGCTGGTCGGCAATGGTGACCGATGCCGCATCCATCCAGTCATAGCCAATGATGGTGGTGATGTCGATCTCAAAGCCGTTGGGATGCCCCGCCTCGGCCAGTAGCTTCTTGGCCCGCTCAAGATCGACCTTCTGGTTGGGTACCTGATCAAGCGGCAGACCCCAGCGCTCTTGCATGCCGGCCACCATAGTGCCCAGCACCTGACCGTAGCCCGAAATAGAGGCCTTCATGACCGCTTCTTTGTCGATAGCCAGAGCAATGGCCTGACGCACGCGAACATCCTGAAGAATGGGATGCTCGGAGCCCAGATCGATGCTCTTTTGATTCATCGACGGTGTGCGCACCAGCTTCACGCCGGGCACTTTGGACAGCGTCTCGGCGTCTTGCGGTCGCGTGAAGATGCCCATGTCGATGCGGCGATTCTGGGCGGCCACCACCATGGCGGCCGAGTTGGGCATGAAGGCAAAGGTGACTTCATCCAGATAGGGCAGACCAGCCTGCCAGTAGTCTTTGAATTTCTCAAAGACCAGCACTGAATTCTGGCGGAACTGCTTGAGCTTGAAGGGCCCTGTTCCGACGGACACCTCATTGAGCTTGGTGCGCGCGTCGGGCGTTGCGAAATAGTCTTTGGGGATCACGCCGCCATAGCGGTGCGTCAGCGTGATGGGCAGAAGCCCGTTCTTGCGCGAAAGTTTGAAGACCACCGTGTGGTCATCGGGCGCCTCGATGGAGTCGACCGTTGACAGGTCGCCCGCACCGGGTGAGCCGTTTTTCGGGTCACGCAGATAGTCGTAGCTGTACTTGACGTCGGCCGAGCTCATGGTCTGGCCGGTGTGGAACTTGACGCCCTTGCGCAGTTTGAAGGTGTAACTGAGGCCATCCGGCGACATGGTGTAGCTTTCGGCGAGCAGCGGAATCGCCTCACCGGTGGCACTTTCGTAGAACAGGCCCTGGTAGGCCAGCACCGTCACCCGGATGCGCGCATCGGCCGCCTGGTGGTAGGGGTCAAGGGCCGGCGGCTCGGTAAGCGAGCCGATCGTCATGCGCCCCCCCATTTTTGCTGCGGAATCAGACTTGCCGTAGATGAGCGCATCTTGCGCCCAGGCTCCGGCCGACAGCGTGGCCGCAATGGCCCCAGCGGCTAATCGGGCCGCCCAGCTTTTCATGTTCATGGTTCTCCTCCGGTTCAGTGAGCAAACAGCACTTGAGGTTGGTGCATTGCCGCCGCGCCGTCAAGCCGCGTTGGTCTGTAATGAAAGTTTAGGCGGTCGTTCTAGCCGCGCACGGCCACCACGAATTCGACTTCGACCGGAACGCCGCGCGGAAGTTCCGCAACGCCGACCGCTGAGCGGGCATGACGCCCCGCGTCACCAAAGATGTCCAGCAGCAGCTGTGAGGCGCCGTCCACCACCGCCGGCTGCTCGATGAATCCACCCGCGCTGGCGACGAAGCCGGTTACCTTGAGAATGCGGCTGACCTGATCGAGACTTCCCAGCGCTTCGTTCAGGACGGCAAGCCCATTGAGTACACACTGACGCGCCACCAGCTTTCCCGCCGCCACATCGAGCTCGGCGCCCAGCTTGCCTTTGGGAAGGGAGCCGTCCGTTGCCCAGGGCAACTGTCCGGATACCCAGACGGTATTGCCGTCGCGGGCCACCGCCACGTAAGAAAACGCGGGCGGTCTCGGCGCTGGCAGCACAAGGCCCAGCTCGGTCAATCGTTGTGCGATGGTCATCAAATTCTCCTTCAGGGTTCAGACCCAGGGTCGACACGCTGGGTCGACGCTTGGTGTTCAGCCAGCATGTCGGCCAGGGTGGCGCGCAGGTCGCGGCGGTGTCGCCAGCCGGTGTCGCGCTCGACGCGGGCCTGCGAGACCAGGGGATACACAATGGCCGGAGTCTCTTCAATCAGGGTGGGCGCAAAGCCAGGTACCTGCTCGCCGAAGACGCGCACGATTTCGCGGTAGTTGGTGGTGAAGCCAGCCACGTGGTAAATCGGTGCCAGCGATCCGGCGGGCGCTGCCAGCAGAGCCTCAACCAGATCACCGGCGTCAGCCACATGCATGGCATCAAACGGTACGCCGGGTGCCTTGATCACAGGCCGGGCGCCTGCGCCCGCGACCGCGGCCAGATGTTTAAGCGGGGATGCCGCCCCCTCGTACCATAGGCCTGGCCCCATCATGAGCGGTATGCGTAGCCCCACCGTCTCCAGGCCATAGCGGTTGCGGTAATACAAAGCCAGGTCTTCGGCCAGCAGCTTGCTCATGCCGTAGTGCGTCAGGGGCCGTCTCGGTGCATCTTCATCCAGACGTGTGCCCGGGCGTTGATCGGGCCCGAGCACCACGGTGGAGCTCATCCAGATGAGTCTTTTATGCCCGGCCTGCACAAGCGCCTCGAGCAGGCGACGGAAACCCAGCACGTTGACCGCCAGCATGCGCTCGGGGTCGGCTTCGCCAGAGCGCGACAAGCCTACGGGTCCTGCCGAGAAGGCGGCCAGATTCACGACGTCCGTGGGCGCGACCTCAGCAAGCACGGCCCGAAGAGCACTCGGGTCTTCGATTGATCCCAGGGTCTGCGAGGCGCCTTCAGCCAGGGGCACCGGGCTGTCGGGGCCGAATACATGTACCGGGCGCCCCAGCGCCAGAAAATGCCGCGCGATGGCAGCACCCACGAAGCCGCGGCCGCCGACGATCAAAACGGGGCCTGAGCGAGCAGAAACGGTAGGGTTCATCACTTAAAAACTCAAGTCGTCGCGCAGGCAGGCGTGGGCGCGATCTGGGCCCGTTACCCGCAGCGCAGGAACTTCGCTTGCGCAGCGGGGCTGCGCGAACGGACAGCGTGTGCGGAATACACAGCCGCTGGGCGGATTGGCTGGTGACGGAATTTCATCGCGCAGCACAACCCCTGGCCTCTTGCCCGTTGCAATCTGTGGCGCAGAAGCAAGCAGTCCGGCTGTATAGGGGTGATTGGGTTGGGTATACAGCGCCCGGGTGGGCGCCACTTCCATGACGCGCCCCAGATAGAGCACCATGACGCGATCGGCCATCACCTCCACCACGCCCAGATCGTGCGAGATGAACAACATGGCCAGTTTCAGCCGCGACTGCAGCTCGCGCATCAGCGCCAGAATGCCCGCCTGAATCGATACGTCGAGCGCCGAGACTGGCTCGTCGGCCACCAGCAGACGGGGCCCCACGGCCAGTGCCCGCGCGATCGCAATACGCTGACGCTGCCCACCGGAAAATTCTCGCGGGCGTCGTCGTGCGTCGTCTGCGCTCAGGCCCACCTGGGTCAGCAGTTCAGCCACGCGCGCACCGAGCTGGTCGGAAGGGACGACGTCGTGCAGCTTGAGAACCTCGGCGATCGCATCGCCGACGTTGCGCTTCGGATTGAGACTGGCATACGGGTCCTGAAAGACCATCTGCATGGCACGTCGCAGCGGTCGCATCTGCGATGTCGACAATCGAGTGATGTCCTGGCCTTCGAACCGAACGCCACCCGCGCTGGGTTCGATCAGGCGCAGCACCAGTCGGCCGAGGGTGGACTTGCCCGACCCCGACTCACCGACCAGACCCAGCACTTCACCGGCGTCAATCGCAAACGACACATCGTCGACGGCACGTACCTCGGGCGCCGGACCAAAGCCCTCTCGGGCAAGCTTGAAGGTCTTGCCCAGTCCCTGCACCTCAAGCAGTGGCGCGCTGCTCATGACAGGGCCTGCCAGCGCAGACAGCGTACCGTGCGGCTCTCGCCCGCAGCCTGCAAGGCGACCGGCGCCTCGCTGCACGCGGGCTCGGCGGCCGCACAGCGCGGTGCGAATCGGCAGCCCTGCGGGAAACGGCCTAGCCGTGGCGGCATGCCCGGGATGGGCTTGAGCACACGCTCATCGGGAGCGTCATCGCGGTAGTGCCGCACCGGACGGCACTCAAGCAGAGCCCGCGTGTAGGGATGACGGGGCGTGTGCAACACGTCGGCCGCGCGACCGCTCTCGACGACCTGGCCGGCATACATGACAACGATGCGATCGGCAATCTCGGCCACCAGCGCCAGGTCATGGGTAATGAAGAGCAGGGCCATGCCCAGACGTGTCTTGAGCTGGGCCAACAGGCGCATGATCTGCGCCTGAATGGTCACGTCCAGGGCGGTGGTGGGTTCGTCAGCGATAAGCAGGCGCGGCGCGCAGGCCAATGCAATGGCGATCATCACGCGCTGGCGCATGCCGCCGGATAGTTGATGTGGATAGGCGATCAGTCGACGCTCAGGGTCGGCGATACCGACCTCGCGCAGCAACTGTATGGCCTTCTCTCGTGCATCAACCTCGGGGCGGTGCTGGCGCAGGGCCTCCATGATCTGTGCGCCCACGCTGAAGACCGGATTAAGGCTTGCGCCCGGATCCTGAAAAATGACGGCAATGTCGCGTCCACGAAACCGGGCCAGCGCTGGTTCAGGCAACTGCGCCAGGTTGACCACGGTGTTGTCTCGGGTACGCCAGGCAATCGTGCCGTCAACCTCGGCACGGTCGCCGCGATTGAACAGGCGCAGGATTGAGAGCGCGGTGACCGATTTTCCTGATCCCGATTCGCCGACCACAGCCAGCGTCTCACCCGCAGCAATGCTGAGGTCGACCCCATCGACTGCGGTCATCGTGCCGCGCGGCGTGGCGAAGCGCGTGCGCAGCCCTTGAATATCGAGCAGTGCCGCGCCTTGAGCGTCACGCACTCTTTAACGCACCGTGCAGCGCTCGACCACGTCGGGGTCAAGCTCAACGCCCAATCCAGGCGCGGTGGGTACGGTGATGAAACCGTCGCGCGCGGCCAGCGGGCTCGCCAGAAGACCATCGCGCAGCAGGTTCTCGCCGACGTCGTATTCCACCAGCGTGGGGTCGGGTACGTTGTCGGTGTGAGGGTAGTCGGGCAGCGATGCCACCCAGTGCACGGCGGCTGCCAGACCGATGGCGGTACCCCACACATGCGGCGAAACCCGCAGATGCTCGGTGGCGCACAGTTCGCCGATAAAGCGGGCTACGCTCAGGCCGCCGCACAGGGCCAGATCAGGCTGCACCACGTCGACCATGCGCGCGTCGATCAGCCGCTTGAAATCAAACGCCTCATACAGTGCCTCGCCGGTGGCCACCGGCATGGGCGCGCGCGACCTGAGTTCGGCATAGCCTTTCCAGTCCTGCGGCGCCAGCGGCTCTTCATACCAGCCGATGTCGTAGGGTGCGATGGCCTGCATGCTGCGCAGCACCTGATCAACGGTGTAGTTGCCGTTGCTGTCGACGGTGAGCAGCGCATGCGGGCCGATGATCTCGCGTGCGATGCGAGCCCGCGCGGCGTCGTCGGCGGGGTTGCGACCGATCTTGATCTTGTAGGCGCGAAAGCCTCGTCCTGCCTGAGCCTGCATTTGTCGTGCAAGCGCGGCATGCTGATCTGCATCACGCGTGAAGTAGCCACCCGAGGCATAGACGGGTACGGTATCGCGCTGGCGACCGCCGATCAGATCGCACACCGGGCGCTTAAGCAGCTTGCCCATGGCGTCGTGCGCGGCGATATCAATACCGCTGAACAGCGCGATCATCTGGTTTTGCGTGCCGAAGTGATAGTGCTTGGCCAGAATGCGCTGCTGCACGCCGCGCTGCGCAAACACGCTGGTGCCGATGAAATAAGACTTGACGATGTCGAGGTAAGCCGCAGCCACCTTGCTGGGGCCCCAGGCTTCGCCAATGCCCGTCACGCCATCTTCGGTTTCCAGGTAAACGATGCCACCGCCACGCCGAGCGGTCAGGCCGCGCGCCATGCCGTAGGCTTTTTCTTCGGGCATGGCGAATTCAAGCCCAATGATACGAATGTCGCGAATGCGGCTCATGCGGATTTCCTTGCACCGATGGCGGTGGCGGCCAATATGGCGCGCATCACGTCGCTACCCTCATCCAGGTATTGATCAAGGATGTCGAAGTGGTGAAAGCCGGGCGACACAATGACCGACGGGTCGCCGCCCGCACGATGCAGATGATGCGCGTAGCGGTATGACTGGTCAATGAACTGCCAGGGTTCTCGTCCGCCCGCGATAATCCAGGTGGGACACAGACGGCGCGGTGGATGCTTTTCATAGTTGTGCCGCGCGATGATTTCAGGGGTAAGCCTAATTTCAGCATTAACGCTTGTGTATTGCGCAGGTGCCGGATCGTAGACACCGCTGATCAGCACGGCCGCTTTCAGACTCTCGGCGGCGATGCCACGTGCCACCCAGTCGGTGGCGATGATGGCCGCACCCAGATGGGCACCCGCTGAGTGTCCCGACAGGCTGATGCGGTCAGGGTCGCCGCCATAGGTGCTGATATTGCGTACCACCCACTCAAAAGCGCGCAGGGCTGAGTCGACCACACCGTCAAGAGTGACCGCCGGGCACAGCGCGTAGTTGATGATGACTGCGCAGATACCCCGGGCCACCAGTGGTTCCGCTAAAAACGCGTAGTTCTGCTTGTCCTGGGCCCGCCAGTAGCCACCATGGATGAAGATGTGCACCGGTGCCTTGGGCGTGGCCGCCGGATAGATGTCGAGCGTGTGCAGCGCATGGTCACCATAAGCGATATCGCGGTGTGCCTTGAGCCGCGCACGCGCGGCGGCATTGGGCGCCTCGCGCTTGGCGCGATGGACCGCGAAGTCGGGCACTGACTTCTGCGGGTTGTACTGATACTCGTGCTCTTCAGGCGTCAGTCCCGCCCAAATGGGTGCTCGCTCGATCATAGGCTCCTCCTTGCGGCAGGCGCAAGCTTAGGCAATCGACGGACGATTGACCAGCACTACAGATGGCCGGTGTTCCACGAAAGACCGTTCAACCGGGGCGCGCGAGCCGTCGGGCTCGAGCGTCGGGGCTCTTGCGCCGGGGTCACGCACGTCTCGGCAGCGCGACTAGGAGGGCCCCTTTTTCTCGGTACGAAGCTCTTGCAGGTAGCGCGCGGTCTGTACCGCTTGCTCGGCCACGTGGATTTGGTCGGCGCGGGGCAGACCGTCCAACTCGGTGGCAATGCGTCGCGCCATGTCCGGCAGACTGTCTGACGCCTTGGCGATGAGCGATTCAAGCGAGCAATCGTAGGCCAAGGCGAACTGGCGCAGCCGGACCAAGGTCGGCGCGATCAGACCATTCTCGATGCGACTGATCGACTCAGGCTCGATGCCCACCTTTTCGGCGACTTGTTGCTGCGACAGACCGCGCCGCCGGCGCTCTTCCAGCAGCGCGCGACCGACCTCCTTGAGAAACGCCTGTACCTCTCGATCTCGCGGTTACGCCCGGCCCCTGGTGCGCTTACGACCACTGGAGGGCTTTGGCTCATAAAGCCCAGTCATGATGTCAAACGAAACAATTGATGTTGAACCAAAGCATTTTGAACGAACTCCAAGACGACGTAAAACGCAAGAAATGATGTACAGACTGGGTGTTGGAGGCGCTGTGCGCCTGTTGGCCGCTGACGGCCTCGCGCAAGGATAGCCGCCAATAGCAAGATTGATTGCAAAACGTTAAAATGCTAGCCTTTGCAGCATTTGTAGGTTTTGCAACATGCCATCGGTCACAATACGCAATTTGCCTGATGAGGTTCATCGCGCCATACGCGTTCGGGCAGCGCAACACGGCTGCAGTATCGAGTCTGAAATGCGTAACCTCCTTGAGGCAGCGGTAAAACCGCGTGAAAGAATCAAGCTAGGGTCAAAGCTCGCCGACATTGGCCGAAGGGTCAAGCTGACCGACCAGGAACTCGCCGTCTTCGACAGCGTCCGAGACAAGTCCCCAGCCCGCGCGGCGAGCCTCGGATGATCCTGCTGGACACCAGTGTCGTCTCGGAAGCCCTTCGGCAAACGCCCGAGAAGCGGGTGATCGACTGGATGGACGCGCAAGCCCTGGAGACGCTCTATCTGTCCTCTATCAGCGTAGCTGAGCTACGCGCCGGGGTCGCATTGCTGCCGGCGGGCAAGCGCCGATCGACACTGCAAGAAGGGTTTGAACGGCAGATCTTGCCGATGTTTGCGGGAAGGGTATTGTCGTTTGACTTGGGTTGCACACAGGCCTACGCAGAACTGCTGGCGAGAGCTCGACGAGCTGGCCAAGGCATCGCCACGGCGGACGCCCTTGTCGCAGCGGTGGCCATCGCGAATGTATTTGGCGTTGCCACTCGCGATGTGACCCCATTCCGCGCGGTCGGCGTGAGCGTCATCAACCCTTGGGAGGCTTAACGGACCATCACTCCACCGTGACGCTCTTTGCCAGATTACGCGGCTTGTCGACATCGGTGCCCTTGGCCAGCGCGGCGTGATACGCCAGGAGCTGCAGCGGCACCACATGCAATATCGGCGACAGTGGGCCTGCATGGTCGACCAGATTGATGACGTGAATACCATCGCCTGCATCGATGCGGGTGTCGCGGTCTGCAAATACAAACAGTTCGCCGCCGCGCGCGCGCACCTCTTGCAGATTTGATTTCAGCTTCTCAATCAGGGCGTCGTTGGGCGCCACCACCACCACAGGCATGCGTTCGTCGACCAGGGCCAGGGGGCCATGCTTGAGCTCGCCGGCGGCGTAGGCCTCGGCGTGTATGTAGGTGATCTCTTTAAGCTTGAGCGCACCCTCTTGGGCAATCGGAAAGTGCACGCCACGGCCCAGGAACAGCGCATGATCTTTCTGCGCAAAACGCTGGGCCCAGTCGCGCACCGTTTCTTCGCACTGCAGTACATGGTTGAGCGCCGCCGGCAGGTGCCGCAGGCTGGCGATGAGTTCAGCCTCGCGCGCGGCACTCAGGCGCTGTCTTTGTTTGGCCAGTACCAGCGCCAGCACGAAGAGGGCCGCCAGCTGGGTGGTGAAGGCCTTGGTGGAGGCAACGCCAATTTCGGGGCCGGCCCGGGTGAGAAAGCGCAGGCGCGAGGCGCGCAACAGCGCAGACTCAGGCACGTTGCAGATGCTTAGGCAGTCGCGCAGGCCCAGTGCCTTGGCATGCTCAAGCGCGGCAATGGTGTCGGCGGTCTCGCCCGATTGCGAGATGGTGACCACCAGTGTTCCCGGTAGCGCTACCGACTCGCGATAGCGATATTCGCTGGCGATCTCCACGGTGCAGGGTACGCCGCTGATTGCCTCAAGCCAGTAGCGCGCGACGCAGCCTGAGTGATAGCTGGTTCCGCAGGCCAGAATGAGCACTTGGCGCGTGTTGGCCAGCATTGAAGGCGCGTCGGCGCCGAACAGCCCGGCCTCCAGCGATGAGGCATTGATGACCATCTCGAGCGTGTTGGCGATGGCGCCGGGCTGCTCGAAGATTTCCTTTTGCATGTAGTGCGCGTAGTGACCCAGCTCGATGGAATCGGCCGAGAGCTGGCTTTGCACAATCGGCCGGTGGGCCGGGCGCCCCTGCCCATCAACGATGCGGTAGCCGCCTACTTTGATCTCGACCACATCGCCTTCCTCAAGGTAGGCGACATGGCGGGTGACCTGCAAGAGCGCCGAGGTATCTGAGGCCAGAAAGTTTTCGCCGGTGCCGGCGCCGCCATCGCCCACGCCCAGCAGCAGCGGCGCCCCATGGCGCGAACCCACCACCGTGCCGGGCTCGCGATTGCAGAGGGCGGCGATGGCATAGGCGCCCTGCAGCTCTCGCACCGACGCCTGCACCGCCTCGAACAGACTCAGTCCGCGCACCAAATGACTGTGCACCAGATGCGCGATGACTTCGGTATCGGTCTGTGACTCGAACACGTAGCCCGCCGACCTGAGGCGCGCGCGCAGGCTTTCATGGTTTTCGATGATGCCGTTGTGCACCAGGGACACTTCAACGCCCTGACCGATCGAGGCGTGCGGATGCGCATTGGTCTCGTTGACACCACCATGGGTGGCCCAACGGGTATGCGCGATACCGGTGGGCGCCTGTACGCCCGCCTGCTGGGCCCGCGCCTGCAGATCGGCCACTCGACCCACTGCGCGCACCCGCTGCATGCCGGTGTTGAGCAGTGCGAGCCCTGCAGAATCGTAGCCCCGGTATTCAAGCTTGCGCAGTCCTTCAATCAAGACCGGAACGATGTCACGCTGCGCCACTGCGCCGACAATGCCACACATGCCGCTTGTCCTTGCTGAATGAGTGAATGGGGTATGCCTGATCAGTACCGCGTCGCCAGGCGTTTAGGATTTTTTCTTGATGGGTCGCTGCCAGCTGTCAACGCTGACCTGACGGGCTCGTGAGACGGTGAGCTTACCGGCCGGTGCGTCGCGGGTGAGCGTGGTGCCTGCGCCCAGTGTGGCGCCACGGCCGACGCGCACCGGTGCGACCAGCTGCGTATCACTGCCGATGAAGGCGTCGTCTTCGATGACCGTTCGGTGCTTGTTGACGCCATCGTAATTGCAGGTGATGGTGCCTGCGCCGATGTTGACACGGGCCCCCACCTCGGCATCACCCACATACGCCAGGTGATTGGCCTTGGAGCCGGCCGCCATTTGAGTGTTTTTCATCTCGACGAAATTGCCCACGTGGGTGTCTTCGGCCAACACCGTGCCCGGGCGCAGGCGTGCGAAGGGCCCGATGCGCGCGGCCGAACCCACCAGGGCGCCATCAATGTGAGTGAACGGAAGAATTTCAGTGTCGGCATCAATGCGTGAGTGGCGGATGACGCAGTTTGCGCCAATACGTACCCGGTCGCCCAGCATGACATCACCCTCAAAGACGCAGTTGACGTCGATGAAAACATCGCGCCCGCAGCTGAGCTTGCCGCGCACGTCGATACGCGCCGGATCGGCCAGGGCAACGCCCTCATCCATCAGCTGTCGGGCAATCGACTGTTGATGGATGCGCTCAAGCTCGGCCAGCTGCGCGCGGCTGTTAACCCCCAGCGTTTCCCATACGGCATCCGGTTGGGCGGAGCGCACGGGCATGCCGTCGGCGACCGCGGCTGCGACGATGTCGGTAAGGTAATACTCGCCCTGGGCATTGTCGTTCTGAAGACCGGCCAGCCAACGCCGAAGCGCTGGGGTGGGTGCCACCAGAATTCCGGTATTGACCTCTTGAATGGCTCGCTGTTCAGAACTGGCATCCTTGTGCTCGACGATACCCATGATCTGATCGCCCTGACGCAAGATGCGACCGTAGCCGGTGGGGTCGTTTAGATGCACGGTGAGAATGCCTAGCGCATCGTCGCCTGTGGCATCCAGCAGGCGCCTGAGAGTCTGCGAGCGGGTTAGTGGCACATCGCCGTACAGCACCAGGGTGGGTACGCTGTCGTCCAGGTGCGGTTCGGCCTGCATCACGGCATGACCAGTACCGCGCTGGGGTGACTGCAGGGCCCAGACGATGTCCGAGTCATTGAATGCCGCGGGGACGGCATCACCGCCGTGGCCGTAAACCACCACGATGCGGGCCGGGCTTAGCGCACGCGCGCGATCGAGCACGTGACCCAACAAAGAACGACCGGCCAGCGGGTGAAGCACCTTGGGCAGGTCGGAATGCATGCGCGTGCCTTTGCCCGCGGCGAGAATGACGACATTCATACGTGCAGTGAGGTCGGGCGGTTAAACTGCGAGGCAGCTCGCCGTCCGGCGTGCATTGAGCGGAAGATTGTCGAGCTTAACATGGGGTTGATGGGGCGTTTTCTGACCAGGATCGTGATGCTGATGGTGCTGGCGCTCGCGCTGGCCGGCTGTACCTCGACCCGGCTGGGTTATGACTGGTTACCCACCCTGTCCATGTGGCAGCTCAACCGCTACCTGTCGCTGGATGATGCGCAGCGCCTCGTGGTCGGACGCAGACTCGATGAGCTGCATGTCTGGCACCGTCGCGAGCAGCTGCCTGATTATGTGCGTG
>JBIKMC010000088.1:0-12249 GCA_044359405.1 Burkholderiaceae bacterium | reverse complement strand
AACACGAGTCGGACGATCGCGGGTTGCGCGTCGGTAGCTGCCAGGCATGCACGACGCGCAGGGCGGGTGCTGTCTTGAGTCGGTTGATTGCGTTTCCGGTGAGCGTTTACAGACTGGTGGTCAGTCCATGGTTGGCGCCTCGCTGCCGCTTCATTCCGACCTGTTCCGAATATGCCCTGCAGGCGCTGCGCCAGCACGGATCCGTCAAGGGATCATGGCTTGCGGTCACGCGCCTGCTACGCTGCAATCCCTGGGGGGGCAGTGGTCTTGACGAAGTACCCGCCGTGCGATGTCGGTGCGTCAGGGTGCACTTGCCTCTTGCTTCAGATTCTCAACGAGCGGAATCCTGCGGGAAGTCCGCCGCTTTTCGAGTATTCGGCTGATTTCACATGCAGACCCAGCGAACGATTTTGTGGATTGTATTTTCGATGTCCCTGTTATTTCTGTGGGACGCGTGGCAGCGACATACGGGCAAGCCGTCCCTCTTCGGAGCGCCACCTGCCTCACAGTCCACGGCAGCTGACACCAATCAGGCTGTCTCGAAAGAGGCAGCCAAGGGTGAAGCCAGAGATGCGAGTGTGCCGCCAGCGCCCAATGCGATGCCGGCGGCAACCATACCCGCGACAGACTCCGCGGCAACGACCCGGGCTGTGGCAACAACCATCAAGCTGCGTAATGACAAGCTGTCACTCGACATCGATCTGGCCGGTGGCCAGGTCAGGCGGGCGGAGTTACTGGCGTACAGGGACAGTGAAAATCCTGACGCTCGGGTAACACTTCTGGATCTGCGCAATAACAGTACCTTTCTGGCCCAGAGCGGGTTGATTGGTGGCTCTGATCAGAACCCCTTTCCGACCCATCGCACCCTGATGGCGGCGGTCGGTGGCGAAGCCGCGCGTGAACTGCGTGACAGCCAGAATGAGGTCGCGCTGACCCTGGTGGCTGAGTCAGGAGGTGTTCGGCTTGAGCGCACGCTGCTGTTGGCGCGCGGCTCGTACGTTGTTCAGATGAAGGATCGGGTCAGCAACATGGGTTCGCAGCCCGTAACCCCGGTGGTTTACCTGCAGCTTACCCGTGATGGAAACCCGCCTCCCGGAGGATCGGAGTTCTACAGCACCTACACCGGACCGGTCATCTACACCGATAAAGACAAGTTCCAGAAGGTCGCCTTTTCAGACATCGACAAAGGCAAAACCCAGCATGCGAAAACGGCGGATGACGGCTGGCTGGCCGTGATTCAGCATTACTTTGTGACAGCCTGGATCCCACAGGTTTCAAAGCCACGCGAGTACTACACCCGAAAGATCGATACCAATCTGTACTCGGTCGGCGCGAAATCTGCGCTGGGGGAACTGGCGCCGGGTGCTAGCCTTGAGCATTCGGCTCGTCTGCTGGTCGGGCCACAAGATCAGCGCATGCTGGCTGAAACCGCGCCAGGACTGGAACTGTCGGTCGACTACGGCTGGCTGACCGTCATAGCCAAACCGATCTACTGGCTTCTCGAGCGGCTCCACTCCATGGTGGGTAACTGGGGCTGGGCGATCGTGCTGCTGACCGTCATCATCAAGACGCTGTTTTATCCGCTGCAGGCGGCAAGCTACCGGTCAATGGCTCGCATGAAGGCGGTAACCCCTCGACTGATGGCTTTGCGCGAGCGCTACGGCGAAGACCGCGTCCGCATGAACCAGGCCATGATGGAGTTGTACAAGCAGGAGAAGATCAATCCGCTGGGAGGCTGTCTTCCCATCGTGGTTCAGATTCCGGTTTTCATCGCGCTGTACTGGGTGCTTTTGGCCTCGGTCGAAATGCGAGATGCACCGTGGGTCGGTTGGATTAACGACCTGGCTGCTCCCGACCCCTACTATGTGCTGCCGCTGGTCATGGCAGGCACCATGTTCATCCAGACAAAGCTCAACCCGACGCCGCCCGACCCGCTGCAGGCCAAGATGATGATGATCCTGCCGTTGGTGTTCTCGGTCATGTTCTTCTTCTTTCCTTCGGGCCTTGTGCTCTACTGGCTGGTTAACAACATTTACTCGATCGCACAGCAGTGGCTGATCACAAAACGTTTCGAGCAGGCCAAAGCGGCCAAGGCCGCCAAAGACGGTTAGGTCCCGCCCGGTACGGCCTTTTGCCCTCGGTCGCTCAAATCCCGTTACGTGGACGGCCTGCATGACCGACCCGATCGCCGCGATTGCCACAGCGCCCGGCCGGGGTGGCATTGGTGTGGTCCGGGTTTCGGGTACAGATCTCGCGCCTATCATGAGGGCGGTTCTGGGCCGTGAGCCCGCCCCGCGCCAGGCTGCGTACTGCTCGTTCAAGGACGCATCCGGCGCGACGATTGATCACGGCATCGCGCTTTTTTTCCCAGCCCCGCACTCCTACACGGGCGAGGCAGTACTTGAGCTTCAGGGGCACGGCGGTCCGGTCGTGATGCAACTGGTATTGCGCCGAGTTCTTGAGGCGGGACAGGGGCTGGGGCTGCGGCTGGCGCGTCCTGGGGAGTTTACTGAGCGGGCATATCTGAATGACAAGCTGGATCTGGCGCAGGCTGAGGCAGTCGCAGATCTGATTGACGCCAGCACCGCGCGGGCGGCCCGCGCGGCGGGGCGCACTCTTCAGGGCGAATTCTCACGGACGATCGATGCGCTCTTCGATGAGCTGGTAAGTCTGCGCATGCTGGTCGAGGCGACCCTTGACTTCCCCGATGAGGAAGTCGACTTTTTGCAGCGCGATGATGCCCTCGGCCGGCTGGCCCGGGTGCAACAGGCTTTGGCAGGCGTGCAGCGCTCGGCCAGGCGTGGGGCCTTGCTTCGCGAAGGTCTGACCGTGGCGCTGCTGGGCGAGCCCAATGTGGGTAAGTCGTCGCTACTCAACGCCCTGGCCGGGGCCGATCTGGCGATTGTCACGCCCATTGCCGGGACGACTCGTGACCGCATTCGCCAAACCATTCAGATCGATGGCCTTGCACTGACCCTCGTCGATACGGCGGGGCTTCGAGACACCAATGACGAGGTTGAGCGCATCGGTGTCGCGCGCAGCTGGGAGGCTGCTGCACAGGCCGACCTGGTGCTGCACCTGATCGATGCTCGAGAGCTTGACCAAGCCGTATCCGAACCCGATACGGCGTCAAGACACGCAGCAAGCGCGCAGCTTGAGGCGCAGCTGCATGCCCGGCTCGCATCTTCCGTGCCTGTGCTGCGTGTTTACAACAAGGCGGATTTGGCAACGGGCGTATTGCAGCTGCCGGCAGGCGCTTTGGCGATCTCGGCTCTGCGTGGCACGGGTATGGAGAGCCTGCGCGGCACGCTTGCACAGTTGGCGGGCGGTGAGGCCGAACCTGAGAATGAGTTTATCGCCCGCGAACGACACGTGCTGGCCCTGGGGCGCAGTGCTCAGCATCTTGTGGCGGCAGCCGAACACGCCGCCCTTGGCACCCAGGCGCTGGAACTTTTCGCCGAAGAATTGCGCCTGGCACAGGAGGCCCTGGGCGAAATTACGGGGGCCTTTAGCGCCGATGACTTGCTGGGCGAGATCTTCAGCCGGTTCTGCATCGGCAAGTAAAGTTCACATAGCCGTGCGTCAGATCGTCGGTGTCCTGTAAAGAACCTTTCCTGCCACCCGGATTTCAGCGTCAACCAGATAGGGCCTGAAGCGAGCCGGGTCAACGTGCATGCCAAAGCCCGGGCCTTCTGGCACATGAATCAGGCCGGCGGCATCGCGCTCAATGCGTTCAAGCGCAATCGCATAGGCGACCGCGCGCGCCTCCAGGGGGTACTCGCAGATTTCGCTGTGTTCAAGGCCCGCAAAGGGTTGTAATGAGGCCGATAGCGCCAGCTGCGAGGTGAAGGTGTGATTGACATAGGTGACCCCGCGCGCGAGCGCATAGTCGGCCACCCGCTTCGCCTCTGAAATACCGCCGACTCGTCCGGCATCGATCTGCACGAAACCGATGCCTGCATGATCGATCATCTGGCGGGCCATGTAGTAGTCATGGGCGCCTTCGCCGCCCGCCAGGCGCAATGAGCCGGCCGCACGTGCCAGATCGGCATAGGCATGTAGGGCGCCGCTGACAAACGGTTCTTCAAGCCAGGTGGCGCGTGCCTCGTGCAGTGCGGGCAGCGATTGACGGGCCCGGTCGACATTCTCGACCCATACCGTGCCAGCGTCCACCAGCAGCACGCCCTCCGGGCCCAAGCCCTCACGGGCCGCCATGACATGGTCAGCGTCAAGTTGGGCCGCACCGGCTCCGTAAGGCCCCCAGCCGAACTTGGCTGCGCGAAAACCTTGTGCGCGGATGGCACGCGCTTTGTGCAGGGTGTGCTGGGCATCGTCGCCAAACAAGACAGAGGCGTAGGGCAGTTTGGGGTAGGTGCGGGCGTAACCCAACAGCCGCCAGACCGGCTCGCCCCGCAGGTGACCCAGCAGATCCCAAAGCGCCATGTCGATGCCTGAAAGCACATGCGCGGCCTGCAGCAGATCAAGGCTGCGCGCGCGCACCCGGGCACCAATGGCATGAATATCCTGGGGCCCGCGTAGAACTTGCCCAAGGACCGAATCGAGCACGTTGTGGCAGGCGCTGTGCGACATCGGGCAGATAAGCGCTGCAATCGAGGGCAGGGGGGCAGCTTCGCACTCTCCCCAGCCCGTGTGGCCGCCTGCGCAAACACGCACGACGCAGGCGTCCTGGCTGCCGTCGCCGACGTCCTCGATCTGGGGCATGGACAGATAAAAGAAATCGACCGATTCAATGCGCGGGACCGACATTACGACGCTCCTGATTCGAAGATGCCAAGCGAACGGTTTTTCTGGGCGGCATCACCTGCCAGCATCCGTCCATTCATGGCAATGTAGACGCCGGGGGCTGACAGCCGAGCCGCGGCGATGGCAAAGCCCAAATTGAATGACGCATCGGAATCGACTACCTCGGCCGGTACCATGGCCCCGGTCAGCACGATGGTCGAGTCAAGCCTGGCCTGCACCAGTACCTGCGCGGTCTGCGCCATGGTGTCGGTACCGTGAATGATGACAATGGATTGTTCGGGGCAGGCACGGCAGGCCTCGAGAATCTGTGTCCGATGGGCCTCGGTCATATCGAGGCTGTCCATCAGCATGAGCACCTGCAGGCGGAATGGTTCAACCACACGGGCATTGCGCAGCATTGGTTCAAGGTGGCTCTGAGCGAACGACAGCGATCCTCTTAAAGGGTCATAGTGCTTGTCGAAAGTGCCGCCGGTGGCGATGATGCGAAGCGACATGATAGGTGGCTCCTGTGAGGCGCGGAGCCTGGGATGGCGAACCGCTGGTTGAACCCCTTGCAGGACATCGCGCGCGACCGCTCGTTCGCATGCCCTGTTAGCGGCTCAGTTTAGCGTGCTCGACCTTACGCCCTTAACGAAAGGACCCAAACGATGACACCGCAGCATCAAGACAAGCCGATTGCCTGGATCACGGGAGGCGGAACGGGAATCGGGCTTGCGTGTGCACGCGCTCTGGGGCGAGCCGGTTGGCGCCTTGCCCTGAGCGGTCGTCGCGTCGACGTGTTGGCCAAGGCCGTGTCGGTGCTTGCGGGTGAAGATATCGGCGCGCACGCTTATCCGGTGGATGTGGCCGATGGCGATGCCGTGTTGCAGGTGGGCCAGACCATCGTCAATGCGCATGGGCCCATTGGAGCGCTGGTCTGTTCGGCCGGCACCAATGTGCCCAGGCGTCGCTGGGATGAATTAACGCCGCAGGCCTTCGCCCACGTCACCGCGATCAATCTGTCGGGGGTGGCCTACTGCGTGAGTGCGGCCCTGCCCAGCATGCGCCAGGCGGGCTCAGGCTCGATTGTGGTGGTGTCGTCCTGGGCGGGTTGGCGCTATCTGTCGCTGGCCGCTGCGGCGTACGGTGCGAGCAAGCACGGCCTGTCGCCACTGGTCGAGTCGATCAATGACCAGGAATGTCGTCACGGCATTCGTGCCACCTTGTTGTGTCCGGGCGAGGTGGCCACGGACATCCTGCTGACGCGGCCAGTGGCACCTGCGCCCCAGGAGATCGCCCGGATGCTGCGCGCCGACGACGTCGCACAGGCCGCTCTATATGCCATCCAGGCGCCCCGTCACGTCTGTCTGAATGAGATCGTGATCACGCCCAGCTGGAATCGTTTTTATACGGGTGTGGCCGAGGCCGGCGCCGGGCGCGCCGTGGCGCGGGACTAGCGTGCTTCGTTAGGGATTGCGCAGGCCATCAGCGCATGCCAGGCCGCCTCGGTGCGAGGCCACAGGCGAGGGCCGCGCTCATCGAGCATGCGCATGAGGGTGGGTAGCTGCCAGGCTGGCGGTTCGCCCAGGGCGCGTGGGACTTGATGCCAGAGTTGACGAACCACCGCCGGGTCCACCTCGAAACGCATCGCGAGCGCCTCGATAATGGTGCGGTCCTGGCCGGTATCGACCGCTTGTCGAAGACGTTCGCGCAGGCGTTGCACGCGCGACGCGTCGTGCTCCTGTAGGGCCTGTTCTGCGGCCGTTGCGTACGCGATTGATGGGGTATGGGCCCGTTCTTGCGGTGTGACGGCCGGCTCGGCAAGGGCGTCGGGGTGGGGCACGATGCGGTCAGCAGCATCCAGAGGGACCAGCTCGGCCACCAGAAGATTGGCTAAGGCGGGAAGCCTGGCCAGCAGATGTGCGCGCAGGGGCGCGTGCCGCGGGGCCAGCTGAAGCCAGTTATAACAGCCCAGGTGTTTGCCGATGCGCGCCCGGGTCAGGTGCGTGAGGGTGAGGGGGTCCAGACTCTCTTCGATCAGACTGGACAATCGGGCATCGACCGCGGCCTCGCGCAGGTCGACCGCACGCAGTGCGCGGCCATAGAGATACACATCAATGAGCCCGGCTCGTAAGGCCTGTCGCAGGCTCTCCAGGTAATCCGGATGGCGGCTGGAGTGGTCGAATAGGCAGGCCGGTGATGAGGGCTCCAGTCGATGTGCCTGATCGAGATGCCGACCCCAGTCAGTGCGTCGGCGATCGAGCACGCTGAGCATCTCATCGGACAGCGCGGACAGCAGCAGGTCAAGCGTGTGATCGAGCGCCTGGCGATCGCCAGCGGATGGGTCCGCTCTGGCCGGGATCTGCGTTGCAGTCGCTGCCTGGTGGGCGAGTACATCGATCAGCAGGCGCAGTGTGCGGTCGCTGAGCAGCGCCCGAAAGTCGTAAACCAGGCGCTCGCGGTCAATGCCCAGAAATCGGATGTGCAGGCCCCAGCTGCGCACGAGCTGCGAGAAGATCGGGTTGCGCATCAGCGACAGGCGTGAGCCCAGAGGCAGGCATAGCGCCAGCATGCGCCAGTCGCTGGAGGGGTTTTGAAAAACCAGGGCACGCGGGCTGGCCAGATAAACAGCGCTCAGGTGCGCAAGCTCAGGGCCCGCGGTGCCGGCGTCGAGTAGTTCATCGTCGACGGCGAGCCGGTCGACGCATAAGCGCAGGCAGGCGCTCATGATGCGACCCCAGAGACGACCCGGTGCGTCAGGTGCTGGGCGCCCTGCATCAGCGCAGGGGTATAAGGCCCGCGCATCTGAGGGCCGCTGTGGACCGGATGCTCAGTCGGCCCGCTTGGCAAAAGCCAACAGTCCGGCACCGGCCAGCAACACGGCGGCTCCGACCAGCGAGCGGGCGACTGATCCGCGCAAGACGGCTTCAAGCGAGCATAAAAGCCCCGCTACCAGCACGATGCGTGCGGTGCCGGCGGTTCGCTGGGCTGGGCTAAGAGGCGTCATAAGCGGCAATCTACCGGAGAATCAAGCCCCTGCAAACCGTATGGATTCGTTTGTCGCAGAAATCAGAAGAGCGCGCGCTGTGCACTGGCCGCACCGATTTTCAGGTGCTCGGCGATGGTGATTTGCCGCTGCCCGGGCGTGACGCGGATGGGGTCGCCAGCCTGCAGGTGGCCGCTGCTCACGACTGACGCATAAAAGCCCGAAAAGCCGGACTGCATCATCATCTTGGCGGCCATCCTCAGTTGCAGGTGTATGTCCAGCTTGAAGCACGGCTCGCGCGGACGCGTAACGCGCAACAGCACCGAGCCTATCGTGAGCTGATCGCCAACCCAGACCTCGCGTTCGAGTAGCCCGCTGACCAGAAGGTTTTCGCCCAAGGCGCCCGCATCCGGTAACGCGGGCAGATGAAACTGCGCTCGTAGTTGCTGCCAGAACGCATAATGCTCGGAAGGGTAGAGATAGATCGCCTGCGTCGGAGCTCCGTGAATACCGGGCTCGACCGACTCATCACCGTGAAGGCCCTGTGTGTTCACCGAGCAACGCACGGGATTTCGCAGGGTGCTTACGGGTTGTTTGGCGATCGCACTGAGTACGGTGCCGCTGCGGGTCAATAACGGGGCGGCTTTTCCGACGCAGACGCTGATCAGCTGGGCAGACGACATGGGTTGACCCGTGCTCTTGCGGGGCGGGTTGGTCGGGGTTGTGATGCTGTCGCGACAACGGCGTTTAGCGTGCCTGAGACTGGCCAAGCGCGCGCAGTCCCTGCTCGCACAGTAACTGACCGGTGCGCGTAATGGCGTTCGCCCAGGCGCGACCCGCCGGCCGGAAGGCTTCGAGCATTTCGGCCTTGATGACCTGTCCCAGTGCATCGGCAGGATTGCCGTAGTGGTGCAACCAGTTGTCGGCTCTGAACGCGGCCACGACGCGATCGGTGGGGTGCGTGCCAAATTCGGGTGCCGCATAGGCGAAGACACAGCCCTGCGGCAGGGCGCGGGAAACCCCCTGCTCGAGCAGGCCGTGCAGGGGGGGTGATACAGAGGCTTCAGACTGGACGGACGTGACCGACTCCCCCCAAATCCGTCTCGCCTCCAGATAGCCGGCACTGGTGGGTGAAGCGCCCGTCAGCAGCTGGCATGCGCCTGATTCGCCAAGCCCCGTGTGCACATCCAGCCAAGCGACCCAACGTGCATCGACCAAGGTCTGACCCACCCAGTCGAGCAGCAGCCGGGTGCTGGCTTCGGGCCGGTGGCCGCCGAATTGAATGCCGCGTGGGTGACGGTACTGCCCTTCGGCAATGACGCGCTGCAGGCTGCGTTCGCCGTGTTGGGTCGCCCAGTCCTTGAGCGTTTGGCGGCGTCTCGCCTCGGGTTCTGGGTCAAGGTCGGCTGGGTTGAGGCACTCAAAAAGCGACTCGTATTCGGCCGAACACAGGTCGGGGTTGAAGAGCTGCTGAAAATTACGGTTGAGGTCGACGTTGGACTCGTTGACCCGGCGTAACCACGCGAAGCCGTAGGGGTTGAGGGCGTGCAGCAAAATGAGCGCGCTGTCGTCGGCAAGCATGAGGCCAGCCAGCCGCTCGCTTGCCAGCTGAAGCTGGATCGCAGCGCCGCAGAAGCCCTCAACCCCGTGTGTGCCACTGGCCACGACGAAGGCGCGTGAAGGTCTGCGGGCGCCGACAGTGAGCATGTCGATTGTCAGAGCCTGACCTTCCGGGCCTTTCTGACCGATGGACAGTACGTCATGGTGGACCGGCAAAGCCGCCGTCCTGGCCGCTGCGATCAGACGTTCGCGCGAGCTTGCGTACGAAGGGGAAAACCAAGTTTGTGGGTCGTCAACCGTCTGCACGGAGGTGTGTCCTTGTCAGATGACTTCGAGCGCCAGACCGGGCAGCGCGATGCCGTCGATCCGGGTTTGCCACAGGTCGCCCGCTTGTAGCGGCTGCGCGTCCGTCAGGGTGCCGGTGGTGATGACGTCGCCCGCCTGAAGACGCCGGCCGCGTTTGGCAAACTCCTGCATGAGATGGCTCAGTGCCTGCATGGGCCCGTCGAGAACTGCCGCCCCGGTGCCGCGGGCGTGCTCAGAGCCGTTCTTGTCGAGCACAAGGCTGAATTCGGACAGCCGCTGCAGAATCAGCTCGCTGCGCTCACCCAGTGCCGCAGGGGCAAAGCGTCTGCCCACCAGTAGCGCGCCGTGCAGGCCTTGCGCGGCCAGGCCTTCAGCGGCCGAGAATTTCCAATCCGGATAAGGACTCTGGACGATCTCGTATCCGTGCGCGATCCACTCGCACGCGGCGAGCACCGACTGGGCAGAGCTGTCAGCGGGTTCGACGGCCAGCCGGATCACGATCTCGGGCTCAAGCCTGCCCTGAACAAAATTTGACCGGTCGACCCGAACAGTCTGCGTGTCGAGCAAGTGCAATGTGCTGTCGTAAATCGGACCCCAGATCGGGTGAGTGACGCCATAGATCGGCCAGATGCTTCGATTGGTGAACCCGATTTTCCATCCAAGTGGCCGTTCGCCCCGGGCACGACGCGCGGCCAGGATGTCGGCGGCAATGGCCTCGCCGGCTGCTAGGTCGGACACGGTCGGACTGTAGGCGCGATCGGCGCGATCAATCAGCGCCTGTGCATCCATGCACTGCAGCAGTCGGGCGGCGGAAAACACTGAGGATTTCATGGGGGTCATTCTAAGGGTCGGGGCGGGGGGGCGGGTATAGAATCGCCGGTTTTCATGGCCCGACAACGAGCGCGCTGGTCGATATTTCGGCACAGGCCCTCTCGGAAAACCCCGTGTTCGCGATGCCTGGAACGGCCGCGCACGGTTCGACCCAGCCCCGCCGGAGCAGGGTCAGCGGGCAAGAACGGCAGGAGATAGATCCGATGAACGCAGCTCTGAAGACTTCGAGCCTGGCGGCCGCCCCCGATTTCGTCAAGCATGCGCGCCTGGTGCAATGGGTGGCTGAGGTGGCGGCGCTGACTGAACCCGATCAGGTGGTCTGGTGCGACGGGTCAGAGGCCGAATACGACCGTCTGTGCCGGCTCATGGTAGAGGCGGGAACCCTGCGCCGTCTGAATCCTCAGAAGCGTCCCAATTCTTATCTCGCCTGGTCTGATCCCAGCGATGTGGCACGGGTGGAAGATCGCACCTTCATCTGCTCGGCGCATCGGGACGACGCGGGTCCCACCAACAACTGGGTCGCGCCGCAGGAAATGCGCGCTACGCTGTCGGGCCTGTTCAAGGGAGCCATGCGGGGTCGCACGCTGTATGTCGTGCCGTTTTCGATGGGGCCTTTGGGCAGCCCCATTGCCCACATCGGTGTTGAACTGACCGATAGCCCTTATGTGGTGGTCAGCATGCGCGTGATGACCCGTATGGGTCGCGCAGTGTATGACGTATTGGGCCACGACGGCGAGTTTGTGCCTTGCGTGCATTCGGTGGGCAGTCCGTTGGCCGTGGGCCAATCTGATGTCACTTGGCCCTGCAATCCAACCAAGTACATCGTTCATTTTCCTGAGACGCGCGAGATCTGGTCATTCGGTTCGGGTTATGGCGGCAACGCGTTGCTGGGTAAAAAGTGCTTCGCTCTGCGCATTGCGTCTACCATGGGGCGACAGGATGCCGCGCACGGTAATGCGGGCTGGCTGGCTGAGCACATGCTGATTCTGGGCGTGACCAGTCCGCAGGGTCGCAAATATCACGTCGCTGCGGCCTTTCCCTCGGCCTGTGGCAAGACTAACTTTGCGATGCTGATTCCGCCGGCCGGGTTTGATGGATGGAAGGTCACCACCATTGGTGATGACATCGCCTGGATCAAGCCGGATGCCCGCGGCGAGCTTCGGGCAATCAACCCCGAAGCGGGCTACTTCGGGGTTGCGCCGGGCACCAATGTCCGCACGAACCCAAACTGCATGGCGTCGCTGGCAGCCAACACGGTGTTCACCAACGTTGCGTTAACCGACGATGGCGACGTGTGGTGGGAGGGCATGACCGCAGAGCCTCCGGCGCATTTGCTCGATTGGCAGGGTCGCGATTGGACGCCGGCCGACGGTAAGGCAGGCCGCAAGGCCGCGCATCCCAACGCCCGCTTCACGGTGTCGGCGGTACAAAATCCGGCCATCGACCCGGCCTGGGACAACCCGCAGGGCGTTCGTATTGATGCTTTCATCTTCGGGGGCCGTCGCTCGACGACGGTGCCACTGGTCACCGAAGCTCGCAACTGGGTCGAGGGGGTTTACATGGCCGCCACCATGGGCTCAGAGACCACGGCCGCGCAGGCGGGCGCCACCGGCGTGGTGCGGCGAGACCCGTTCGCGATGCTGCCGTTTTGTGGTTACAACATGTCGGACTATTTTGCGCACTGGCTTGGCCTGGGCGAAAGGCTGCGGGGGCTTGGCGTGCGGCTTCCGGGAATCTATTGCGTGAACTGGTTCCGCACGGATGAGCACGGTCGCTTCATCTGGCCGGGCTTTGGCGAAAACATGCGCGTGCTCAAGTGGATT
>JBIKMC010000349.1:0-3555 GCA_044359405.1 Burkholderiaceae bacterium | reverse complement strand
GGACCACCCCAGTCATGACCCACCAGATGAAAGTCGCGCAGACCCATCGCTTCGCACATCTCGGCCAGGTCCTGACCGACGCTGCGCTTGTCATAGGCACCGGAGCGCACTGGCGTGCTGTCACCCAGACCCGGCAGGTCGGGCATGATGAGGCGATAGCGTTTGCCAAGCAGCGGGATGAAACCTCGCCACTCGTGGTGCGTCTGCGGCCAGCCGTGCAGCATGACGACGGGCACTCCCTCGCCGGCGCTGACGACATGCAGTTGTACGCGTGACAAATTCAGGGTCTGACTGCTGGGTTGCATGGGGTGTTCTCCGCTTATTGCTTGCCGATTCGCTTGACGACTTCAGCCATGATGGCAGCGTCTTTACGAACAAACTCGGCGAATTCGGACGCGTCCTGATATTGCATGGGCGAGCCGGCCGTACCGATCGTACGAAGTACCTTGTCGTCCCGCGCTGCCTGTTGAGCGGCTGCGCGAAGGCGGTTAACGACTGCTTCGGGAGTGCCAGCCGGAACGAACAGGCCCGACCACTGCGAAAACGCAACGCGTTGACCGCGCTCAGACAGACTGGGTACGTCGGGTAAAGACGTCAGCCGACCCTCACCCCAGTGCGCCAGTGCGCGCAGCTTACCCGCGCGAATATGTTGCACGACCGTGGCCGGACCGGTGGCCAGGGCATCGACCTGGCTGCCCAGAAGGCCGATGACGGCAGGGCCGGCGCCGGTATAGGGTACGTGAACCATGAAGGTGCCTGACGACTGCTTGAGCATTTCCATCGGCACATGCATGGTGCCGTAATTACCGGACGAGCCGAAGGTGATGGCGCCCGGCTTGCTGCGTGCAAACGCGATGAATTCGTCCAGTGTTTTCCAGGGGCTTTCTGCGCGAACCACCAGCACGGTGGGGTCGGCGGTGAAGCGCGCGATGGGCACCAGTTGATCGAGTCGATACATGGGCGCGCGCTCAAGCACCTTGTCGGCTTCCGGCAGGATGGTGACCGATGACAGGGCCATCAGCAGGGTATAGCCATCGGGTTTGGCCTTGGCCACCTGAGCCATACCGATGCCACCGCCTGCGCCAGCCTTGTTCTCGACAACAACCGATTGGCCGAGGATACGACCAAGCGCTTCGGCGACCGGGCGACCGACGGTGTCGGCGACGCCGCCAGGCGGGAAGGGAATGACCATGCTGATGGGGCGCGTGGGCCAGGCTTCCTGAGACTGCGCGACGGAAAACGGAAGCGTCGTCGCAAGCAGTCCGCCCAAGGCGATACAGACAGCACGGCGATTGATCTGGGACTGGTGCTTCATGCGTGTGGGCCTCTCAGGGAATATTGTTCTGTCTTGAAGTGCGAGGGGACAAGTGCGTTTGAATCGGGTGGCGCTGGCGCACGCATGATCGTCAGGCCTTGGTCGAAGAAACCTGCGCCGTCTGTGCTTGTGCTGCCGCCATGCGGACCTCACCGATATCGTTCCAGACATCCTGGCGGATGATCTTCCCCTTGCTGAATTCAAATCGATCAATGAAGCGGATACCCTGAAAACTTTCGCCGTTCAGCCAGCGACCGTGCAGGGTTCCGAAGCAGTACACGATGGTGACATCGCCCGCCCAGCACTCGTCGAAGCGCTCAAAGTGTTTGCCAACGAACTGATAGCGTGTGCGACTGCGCTGCACGAACTCATCAAGCGAGCTCATGGTCCACTTGCCCGGAAACTGCATGATGAACCCGGGCCCAAGATGCGTATTGGCTTCGTCCAGTCTGCCGGCTTCCATGGCCTGCAGATAAGCCAGGGCCAGATTTGAGGCGCTGGGCAGTGCGCTGCCGCCCTGACGACGGACAGCGCCATCTCTCTGATAGGTGGCTGCCTCGCTGACATAGGTGGTGATGCCAGCAGGCGATGCGTCGATAACCGATGCGACTGCCAGGCTGACATTTTTTACGAGGCGCTCACGGGCTTCTTCAGGGTAACCGGGCAACAGGGTGATCTGGGTTACGGGCATTAAGCGGACTCCGTGAGGTGTTGCGCGGCCTGACCGCCCCCATAGGACAGTCGCTCAGGAGGCGTGCCGCCCGGAACGACCCGGACCGCGCAGTATTTGAACTCAGGGATCTTACCAAAGGGGTCAAGCGCCGGATTGGTCAGACGGTTGGCCGCTGCCTCGTAATAGCAGAACGGAATGAAGACCGCGTCGCGGGGGGTGCCCGCATCGGCCCGTGCATAAAGGCTGATGCTGCCTCGGCGCGAACTCACCGTGAGGAGTTCACCTTCGCGAGTACCCAGAGCATCGAGCGTGAGCGGGTGCAGCGTGGCGGTAGGCTCGGGTTCAATCGCATCGAGCACACCAGCCCTGCGCGTCATTGCACCGGTATGCCAGTGCTCAAGCTGTCGGCCAGTGATCAGCACCAGCGGGTACTGATCGTCGGGTTGTTCGTCGGCTGGGATGAGGTCAGCCGGTACCAGCTTTGCCCGACCGTCGGCCGTTGGGAAACGATCTTTAAAGATGACGGGTTCGCCTGGCTCGCCTTCGCTGACGCACGGATAGGTCACCGACGACTCGCGCTCAAGTCGGTCCCAGGTGATGCCAGCGATTGAATCCATGACCGTGCGCATTTCGTTGAAGACGTCGCGTGGGCGCTGATACTGCCAATCAAGCCCCAACTGACGTGCCAGCGCATTGATGATCCACAGATCGGCGCGCGCCTCGCCGGGCGGCTCGAGCGCCTTGCGACCCAGTTGCACCATACGATCGGTATTGGTGGCTGTACCGTCTTTCTCAGGCCACGCACTGGCGGGCAGCACCACGTCAGCGAACCATGCAGTCTCGGTCAGAAAAATATCCTGAACCACCAGATGTTCGAGCGAGGCCAGCGCCTCGCGGGCATGATCGGTGTCTGGATCTGACATCGCCGGGTTCTCACCCATGACATACATGGCCCGGATGTCACCGCGTCGGGCAGCGTCGATGATTTCGACCACGGTAAGGCCGGGGCGTGGATCCAGTGGCGTGTTCCAGGCTGACTCGAATCGCGCCCGGGCCTGGGGGTTGTCCACGCGCTGATAATCGGGGAACACCATGGGGATGAGCCCCGAGTCTGAAGCGCCCTGCACATTGTTCTGTCCGCGCAGCGGATGCAGTCCCGTACCCGGGCGACCAATCTGTCCGGTGACCATAGCCAGTGCAATCAGACAGCGCGCATTGTCGGTGCCATGTACATGCTGACTCACGCCCATGCCCCACAGAATCATGGACGCCGGACTGTCGGCGTAAGCGCGGGCGACGGTTCGGATGGTCTGTGGGTCAATGCCACAGACCGGCGCCATGTTCTCGGGGCTGTAGGCGCGCACGCGGTCGCGCAAAGCGTCAAACCCTGAGGTACGGTCGCGCACGAAGTCCTCATTGACCCTGTGTTCGGTGACGATCACATGCAGCATGGCGTTGAGCAGCGCCACATCGGTATCGGGTCTGAACTGCAGAACATATTTCGCGTGGCGAGCCAGTTCGGTCAGTCGTGGGTCGGCCACGATCAGGGTGGCGCCGCGGCGAACCG
>JBIKMC010000348.1:0-3556 GCA_044359405.1 Burkholderiaceae bacterium | reverse complement strand
CACGCAGCGTACTCATGTTGCGCGAGGCCGAATTGTCACGTGCCGCGCAAACCCGACAGGACGCTGAGGCGCGCATCAAGGCCTTGCTTCGTGCGGGTAATGAAGCCAATCGTGCGGCGCCTTTACGTATTGAGGCCGAGACCGATCCATCCTCATTTGCCCACGAGCCCGATATGTCGGCCGCGGCCATCGATCGCGCCATTGATCGCTGGCCGGCCGTACGCATGGCGGCCTTGCGCCGTGATCAGGCGCTACTGCGTCTCAAGTTTGCTGAAAACCAGCGCCGACCCAATCTTGAGCTGCAGGCCAGCTACGGCACCTCGGGGCAGGGCTTTGAGTCAAGCCGTATTAAAGAAGAAGCGCTCACCACCCGCTACCCCGAGTGGACGATTGGTCTCAACTATGAAGTGCCGCTCAATGGCAGCCGCAAGGCCACCGGTCAGTATGAAGCGCAGTGGCTCCGAGTACGGCAGGCGTCCGAAGAGCTGCTGGCAGTACGCAGTGGACTGGCAGTCGATCTGCAATCGCGCCTGCAGCAGCTCAGACCTGCGCGCGATGAAATCGCCAAGATTCGCGAAGAGGTCGATACGCGACGGCGTCTTGTTGAGCTTGAGACCATGCAGGTACGCCTGGGTGTCACGCGTCTGGGGCAGCTGCTGACACGCGAGCAGGAGTTTGTCGAGAGTTCGGTGCGACTGGTCGAAGGGCAAACCCGTTATGCCCTGCTGCTCACCGGCATCATGTTGGCCAACGGCAGCCTGTTGTCGGCTCATGGTATTGAGGTACAGGAATGAGCTTATTGGGTTGGATTAGGGGGCTGCTCAATCGGTATAAGGGGGCGGTGTCCCGAGGCGCAGTCGCTTCGGCTTTCGTGACCGCTGCTATCGTGACCGCCGCTCTAGTGCCTGGCGCTTTGTCGTCGGCGCACGCTGCCGAATTCACGGGTCTGATCGTGGCGCGGCACGATGTGCTGGTCAGCCCTGGTGTGCCCGGCTCGGTCACGCGTATGGGTGTCGAGGTTGGCCAGCGTGTCAAAGCCGGGCAGCTTCTGCTGCAGATTGATGACCGCATGCAGGTTCTGGAGGCCCAGCGTCGCCGACAGATCTTTGAAGACGATAGTGAAATTCGCGCCAGCCGAGATCGTATCCGGGTGCTGACCCCGTTGGTGGAAGACTCGCGTCGAGCGTTTCAGGCGGGTGGCTCTATCAGTCGTGAAGAGTTGGTGCGCGTTGAGCTTGATCTGGCCTCAACCCAGGCCCGACTCGAGCAGCTGCTGATGCAAAAAAAGCGTGAAAAGCTCGAGTACGAGTTGGCTGAACAGGAACGCATTCAGCGCAGCATCACGGCGCCTGTCGCCGGTGTTGTCACCAAGATCGAACTTGAACTGGGCGAGTGGGCCAGACCCGGTGAGCCGGCATTGCAGCTGGTCGACGCCGATGTCTGTTGGCTGCGGGTGAATGTGACGCCAGGAGCGGCCCGCGGACTTAAGCTTGAGCAAAGCCTTGAGATCAGCTTTGAGCCGGTGATGAAAATTGCGCCCATGCGCGGGCGTGTCAGTTACGTGTCGCCGGCCATTGATGCGGCCAGCGGTCTGGTCGAGGTTCGGATCAGCTTTCAAAATCCGGGATGGCGCATTCCCCCAGGCGTCAAGGCATCAGTCAACCTGCACGATCCTGAGGGAGCAGCTGTTCGCTGAGCGCGCGCGCCGATCTACTCAGTTGATCGGCCCAGTTGATCGGATTAGTTGATCGGGTTAGTGCACCGTCTGGGGCGTTGCTGGGGCTGCTGGCGAGGGTGCCGGCGCAGCAGCATTGGCGGCGCTTGCAATCGACGCCTCAACGGCCCAGTTGGCCGTCACGCTGAGCTTGCGCAACAACTGCTCGAAACCCACCAGTAGCGAGGGATTGCAATTCAGCGCGAATTGCTCGCCCGATACGGTTTTGAAGGTGAACGTGGTGATGTCTTCCTGGCGGGCCCAGGAAAGTGCACTGATCAACGGGATCCGGTCGCCGAATACAGTCGTACGCTCGGCCTCGTAAGGCTTTTCCATCGAGACGCCAGACATGGCTTTCTGGTCTGCAAATTCGCGCGCGACCTGTGGGTCGAGCGCGGGTGCGCCCAGCTGCTGCGCAAAGCGCGTTCCGGCATCTGCCCGCTGCGTACCGATGATTTTCAACAGCTCGACCGTGAGCAGCCTCGTCATGAAAAAGCGCAGCTCTCGCTGGCCAGAGATACCGATACGCACAACCAGGCGATCTTCTAGCCGGTTGTACTGCAGATTGATTTGTTCGATTTGCATGGTGACGGATTGTCGATAAGCGGTGAAGCGGTGCCCCCGGGCAAAGCCGGTACGACTCAGCCACTCGCCAGCTGATCAACCCACTGCAGCTGAGCCGGAAGGCAAATGGTTTTGAGATCGTACCGCGATATGACCTGCTCGCGCGCAGCCCTGCCCAAGCGGGCAGCGTAGTCGGGCGAGTCGAGAAGTGTACACACACGATCGACCAAACCCTGTCGATCAAAGAAATCGGTCAGCAATCCAGTCTCGCCGTCGGTGATCACCTCACGCACGGGCGCTGTGTCGCTCGCCACGATTGACGCGCCCATACTCATGGCTTCCAGCAGACTCCAACTGAGCACGAAGGGGTACGTGAGATACACATGTACCCGGCTGAGCTGAAGCATCTGCACAAAGTCGCGGTAGGCAAGTTTGCCCACAAAGTGCACGCGGCTGGTATCCAGCTCGTTGCGAACTTCATCTAGAAAAATGTTGCGCCAGGTCTTGCCTTTCGGGGCAGCGGCACCGTAACTCACACCATCGCCACCGACCAGAATGACGCGGGCCTTGGGGCGTCTGCGCAGCAGCTCCGGAAGCGCACGCATGAACACGTGGTAGCCACGATAGGGCTCGAGGTTTCGGTTGACGAAGGTAATCACCTCGTCGTCGCGCGTGAGCCTGAGTTGCCGATTCAGATTCATGCTGACCGAGCCAGAGGGCCTTAGCATCGTCGTGTCGATACCATCGTGAATCACGCCGATGCTGTCCTGAAGTCGCGAAGGGTAGGTGCTGCGTTGCCAGGCCGTTGGTGAGAGTCCGCACTGGGCGTCTTCAAACGCCAGCAGCTGATTGGCATTCTTCAGCAGCAGGCGGCCAGCGTCATCGATAGCATCGCCCTTGGGTGGAAACTCGGGGTCGAATCCGACATCTGCCCCATGCGGGCTGTAGAAAAATTCGCAGTAAAGCCCGATACGCGCGTTGGGCCAGACTTCGCGCAGAAGCAGCGTCTCGCCCCAGCCGGGGTGGGCGACGACGATATCGGGATTGAAACCTGATTGCTTGAGCTTCAGCGCACGTCGTGCGAGAGCTTCAGCACGAATGAGCTTGGTGTTGAGGTCGATAAGCCAAGGATGCGTTTGTGTCGATTGATCAGCCTGAGGCCGGTAGCCCAACACGTCGATACCCATCCAGGATTGATCCTCGCCAACCCGCAGCGCGACCACCCGATGCCGAGTTTGTGCCGCGAGAATCGGCGCCAGATGACGGTACTGACCCGGA
>JBIKMC010000347.1:0-3567 GCA_044359405.1 Burkholderiaceae bacterium | reverse complement strand
GACGAACCCACGGGCAGTCTGGACGCCTTGACCGGCGAACGCATTATTGAACTGCTCTTTGAACTGAATCGCGAAGCGGGAGCGACGCTGTTACTGGTCACCCATGACGAGCAACTGGCCGCGCGTTGCGACATGCGTCTGAGACTCGCTGCGGGGCGGTTAGTGGCCGTCGAGCACCGGCACAAGCCTTGAGTTAATGGAGCAGGAGTGAGATGCACAGCTGGTGCCCCGGGCCAGACTCGAACCCGTACGCCCCCTTTCGGGATGGCGGCGGATTTTAAGTCCGCTGTGTCTGAGCAAGTTCACGAAAGGTCGAGGCGCTTGAGCAACGCGTCGCGTGAAATCTCTTGGTGCTCGGCGACGTCAGCGAGGATTGCCGCAAGCGTTCCCAATCGAATCGGGTCGTGCGCTGGCACAGTCACATGATGTTGGCTGGGCGATTCGGTCGTCATGCGAATATGACTTCCGGTCTGGCGGGTGACTCGGTAACCGACGACACCAAGCGCCTTCGCGAGATCGAGACCCGAGATATTCCGCGGCAGCCTCACGCGGCAATCACCTCGTCCCGAACAATGTGGAGTCTGATGACGCGCGGCGCCTCGCCCTCATCGAAATGGCAGCGAACTGCATCCCGGACTTCAGCCTTCAAAGCATCTATGCTGTCCGCTTGGGTGAATATGGAGCAGCCCAGCGCCCTGGCCGAGAATCCACCCTCGGCGGCCTCTTCGACAACAAAGATGATCTCGGTCATGGCGACCTCCGTCAGTGTTCTTGGCAACGAACGTAACCAGCAGGTCTTATCTTGCCGCTACACCATTCGGGCCGCAAGGGTACCTGCGCAGCGCGCCGTCTCCGTCAAGTCAGTACCGGCACAAGCCTTGAGCCCAACGGAGTGAGAGTGAAATGCGCATCTGGTGCCCCGGGCCGGACTCGAACCGGCACGCCCCCTTTCGGGATAGCGGCGGATTTTAAGTCCGCTGTGTCTACCGGTTTCACCACCGGGGCAGCGAATGAATGGAGGCGGGGGTCGGAATCGAACCGGCGTCCACGGCTTTGCAGGCCGCTGCATAACCACTCTGCCACCCCGCCTGAGGAGCGTCTTCGAAGACTGCCGGACGAGGGCAGAAAATTTGGAGCGGGAGACGAGTCTCGAACTCGCGACCTCAACCTTGGCAAGGTTGCGCTCTACCAACTGAGCTACTCCCGCGCGACAGCCCAAAACTATAGCCCGACTCGAGTTTCGCTGTCAAATCGCTATGGTCCGTCCCGCCTCGATCCGTCCCGCCTTGATCCGTCCCGCCTTGATCCGTCCCGCCTCGATCCGACCCAGCTCAGCCCGACCTCCCCCGCATATGCGGCCAAGCCTGACGCAGGTAGTAAAGCATGGACCACACCGTAAGGACGGCAGCCGCGTAAATCAGCCAGGTGCCCAGCCACTGGGTTTGACCGATCACCGGCAGCACCCCGTGATACAGCAGTAGAGGAATCGCAACCAGCTGCGCAATAGTCTTGAACTTGCCAATGGAATGCACCGCAACGCTGGCGCGCTCGCCAATCAGCGCCATCCATTCGCGAAGTGCCGAGATAGTGATTTCACGACCGATGATGATCACAGCGATCAAAGCATCCACCCGATCGAGGTGCACCAGCACAACCAGCGCCGCACAGACAATGAGCTTGTCTGCGACCGGGTCAAGAAAAGCCCCAAACGCCGAGGTCAGCTGAAGGCGACGCGCCAACCAGCCGTCAAGCCAGTCAGTCAGGGCCGCGCCCACGAACAGGACGGTAGCCACGACGTCACGAGTCGCCGGGGCAATCGGCAGGTAGTAAACAGCGACCAGTAGCGGGATCGCCAGAACGCGCGCAATTGTCAGCAGATTCGGAAGGTTCAATGTCATGACAGCCACGGCTTTAGTGCAGACGCCGATGGATTTCCTCGGCCAGGGTTTGCGATACGCCCTCAACGCTGGCCAGTTCCTCGACGCTGGCTGCCATGATGCCACGTAGTCCCCCGAACCGGGCCAGCAGACGCTTCCGACGGGTGGGGCCTATGCCTTCAATTTCTTCCAGGCGCGAGGTCTGGCGCGTCTTGGCACGACGGGCTCGCATACCCGTCATCGCGAATCGATGCGCCTCGTCACGGATCTGGGCGATCAACATCAGGGCAGCCGATTCTCGACCCAGGGTAAGCGACTGACGGTCATCCGCGAAAATCAGCTTCTCGAGTCCGACCTTGCGTCCCTCTCCCTTGGCGACACCGACCAGGACGCCGCAATCCAGTCCGAGCTCCTGGAAAACACGCCGAGCCGCTTCAACCTGGGTCGGCCCCCCGTCAATCAGGACCACCTCGGGCAGCCGAACCGCGCCGCCACGCGAACTCGCCTGTGCGGACTCTTCCTCGGCCAGTGGCGAGTATCGCCGCAGCAGCGCCTGCCGCATCGCCGCCGGATCATCGCCAGGCGTGATTCCGTCGATATTGAAACGCCGGTATTGCGCCGACTGCATGGCGTGGTGTTCGTACACCACGCAGGACGCTTGAGTCGCCTCGCCCTGCGTGTGACTGATGTCAAAGCATTCAATACGCAGCTCGTCCAGCGACGATCCATCGTCCAGGCCTAGCAGTTGGGCCATCAGCCAAGTGCGGCTGCGCTGCGACCCCTCTTCAGCGAGCAGCCGTGCGATAGCCAGTTTCGCGTTGGCCACGGCCTGTCCGAGCCAGCGGCGCCGGTCGCCCTGCGGCTGGCGCAACCACTGCACCATCCGCCCTGCCCGATCAGACAGCCAGGACACCACGGGTGGCGCCGCCGCCACATTGCTCACCAACAGGGGCGGGACAAACAAGTCGTCATAGTGCTGCACCACAAAGGCCTCCAGGGTTTCCTGGGCCAGCTCGGTGTCATCGGCAACTGACTCAAAGTCGATTCGCGACACCGGAAAGAAGGCCTTGTCGCCCAGATGCCGCCCCCCGCGCACCATGGCCAGATTCACGCAGGCCCGACCGCCCTCAATCACCACAGCGATGATGTCCGCGTCGGTGTCGGTCCCGGTATCCATAGCCTGGTTGCGCAAAATTCGGGACAGAGCGCCCATGCGGTCACGCAGAGCAGCGGCCTCTTCAAATCGCAGTTCAGCCGCAGCGTCATGCATAGCCTGACTGAGCTCCGCGAGCACGGCCTCGTGACCACCCCGCAGAAAACGCAACGCATCGCTGACATCACGCCCGTAAGCACCTTCATCGATGGCCGTCACACAGGGTGCACTACATCGGCCGATCTGGTGCAGCAGGCAGGGACGCGAGCGGTTGCTGAATACACTGTCTTCGCAGGTGCGCAGCCGGAACACCTTTTGCAGCACCTGAATGCTTTCCTTGACCGCCCAGGCATTCGGAAAAGGGCCGAAGTACTGATTTCGCTTATCGACGGCACCTCGATAGTAGGACAGGCGCGGAAATCGGTGACCGCTCAGCTTGAGGTATGGGTAAGACTTATCGTCACGGAAAAGAATGTTGTAGCGCGGTTGACCGGTCTTAATGAGATTGCTTTCAAGTAGCAATGCTTCGGCTTCTGA
>JBIKMC010000346.1:0-3580 GCA_044359405.1 Burkholderiaceae bacterium | reverse complement strand
TGACGGCATGGGCTGCGGGATCCAACCCACTGGCGATGGTACTGATGGCCGGTGCGGTGCTTGACGGGAAGACCGAGCTGAGCGTGGCACAGCCTGCATGGGCGAGCGCGCCATGAGGCACATGTGCCTGCACCTGGGCGCATCCCAGACCATCGAAAAGTAAAAGTACGACGGTACGGGCTGTGGCGAGCGCCGACAGGACTGACGGTTGTGCCAGTGGCGGCAGAAAGGCGTCATGCGAACCAAAGGACTGACCGATGCTATGAATGAGGTTGGCGATAGACCCGCCCTCAGCAATGTCATGAGGCGGTGGTGGAATCGTCATATGCGTTCGAAGACGAGATCCCAAACCCCGTGTCCGAGACGGTGGCCTCGTGCTTCAAATTTGGTTACCGGGCGGTAGGCTGGGCGCGGTGCAAACCCTCGGCAGTCCGAAGCGGTGTCGCCGATCACGATGGGTTCAGCGGTGTTCTTCAATTGCGCTTCGGTCGATAGCACAGCGAGCATTTGAACCGCGTAGTGTTCCCAGTCGGTGGCGCAGTGCAGATAGCCTCCCCGCATGATTCGACTTGCAATGAGACAGACCACCTCAGCTCGGATGAGGCGTCGCTTGTGGTGACGCGCTTTGGGCCAGGGGTCGGGAAAGAACACATGCACGCCCGCCAGACTGGCCGGCGGCAACATGTGCTGGCATACGTCAATCGCATCGTGCTGAACGATGCGTATATTGGACAGCGAATGTTTTTCAATGCGCTTGAGCAGAGCTCCCACTCCGGCCGGGTAAACCTCCACCCCCAGAAAATCAGCCTGGGTCTGACTTGCGGCAATCGTTGCCGTGGTTTCTCCCATGCCAAAGCCGATCTCCAGGATGAGCGGTGCGGTGCGACCGAAGAGCGCGTTGGGGTCAATCGGCTGTGTCTGGTAGGGCACGGCCCAGCGAGTCAGCAGGCGCTCGTAGGCGTCGCGCTGGCCGCTGGTGAAATGGCCACGTCGTCCTGAGAAGGAACGGATGTGCGGGTGTGAAATGTTCAACGCCATGGTGGCTTTCGAGTTGCTAGAGTCGGAGTTTTGGTTGTACGCGGGCCCGCGGCGCGGGTCTGTCGGATCGAGCCATATTGGGAGTATGCCGTGAGGATTCTGAATTCGCAGTGTCGTCCACCGAAAGTCCGTAGCCTGCCCGCCGACCCGGTACGGCTGGCAGTGCTCACCCTCCTTTCGTCGGCCGTGCTCGCGGGCTGTGGCGGCGGTTCAGGACTGCCTGAACTCACGCAGTCGGACGCAAGCCGTGTGCTGACGGGTGTTCTCGTTGACGGCTATATCAAAGGTGCTCGCGTCTACCTCGATCTTAAAGGGGACGGGCTCACCGATGATGACCCCATCTCCGAACCCACCGACGAGCAGGGGAGTTTTCGGCTGGTTCTGCCTGAGCGCATCGATGAGGCGACGCTTCGTGGCGCTTTGCTGTTGAGTGATATTCCTGATTCGGCCTCCGATGCTGACGATCAGGGCAAGACGTTCGCCGAAGTGGATAAAAAGGCGGTCACCCTGAGCGCGCCGGCGAAGGCGTTTATCAGCCGTACCGCTGACGGCAGGATCACGGTGCAGGTACCCGCAGTAGTCAGTACCTTCAGTACGTTTATGGCCCATGAGATCAAGGTAAACCAGGCGAGTTTGGCTGAGGCCCGACAGTCGGTGCGAGAGTCTTTCGGTCTTGGGGCGCGTGATCCCCTTGAAGATCTGCTGGCAGCCCCCGCCAGTGACGAAACCAAGCGTCTTCGCGCGCTCGCGCGGGCTGCAACAGTCGCGTTGGGAGACGCCCGAGCCGCGCTCGATTCCGAATTGCAGAAGCTTCAGGATACAGGTGCATTTCTTACCCCCGCCGAGAAGCTGAAGGCGGTCACGCAGGAAGTGCATGATCGCATCGGCGATATCAAGGTGGTCGTTGACCAGACATCGAGCGCTGTTTTGTCGCCGCGGCAGCTGCGCGAAAAGCTTGAGACGGTTCAGGTGGAAAGTGAGGGTATCCAGGCTCTGCAGACCTTAAACACTACGACGGCACAGCCCAAGGCGCGGGTAGAGGCCCTGGATCTGGCCCGTTCGCGGGCCGTAACCGAAACCGTTCGTTACATCGTGGTGTTTCGGGATACGGTGGGTAATCCTGGCGCGGAAGCTGACCGCATCATGAGTGGACGCCCCGGACGTATCGAGCATCGCTACGAGAGAGCCATACGCGGATTCGCGGTAAGCCTGCCGTCGACCGCTGAAGACGCGTTCCTTGAGGCCATGTCCAATAATCCCAACGTCGACCGCGTTGAAGTTGATGAGGCGGTGGGTCTGCGGCAGAGTGGTGTGCAATCGTCACCCAGTGCCTGGGGGCTTGATCGAACCGATCAGCGCGATTTGCCGCTGAACGGCAGTTTCAGCTACGCGGCCAGTGGCACTGGCGTTTCCGCCTACGTCATCGATACGGGCATTCGGGCCTCGCATCTGGACTTCTCGGGGCGTGTGCAGCCGGGTTACTCAGCCATTGCCGATGGTTACGGCAGCAACGACTGTAACGGGCACGGTACCCATGTGGCGGGCACGCTGGGTGGGGCGTCGTACGGCATAGCCAAGACGGTGTCGCTGTTTCCCGTGCGGGTCCTTGACTGCAATGGCTCCGGCTCGCTCAGTGGCGTGCTCGCCGGCATTGACTGGGTGATGATTCAGGGAGGCAAACCAGCGGTCGTTAATTTGTCGCTGGGTTCGTCGGCGTCCAGCACGCTCGACCAGGCGGTCGACAATCTGATCAGCAACGGTTTTGTGGTGGCGGTCGCTGCCGGTAACAGCGCGGCCAATGCCTGTAACTACTCGCCCGCGCGGGTTGCGAATGCCATTACGGTGGGGGCTACCGACACGGTCGATACGCGCGCCAGCTTCTCTAACTTTGGTTCGTGCCTCGATTTGTTCGCGCCAGGGCGTGGCATCCGCTCCGCCTGGAAAGATGGCGATACCGCTTCGGCAGTGCTCGATGGCACTTCCATGGCTTCACCGCATGTGGCGGGAGCGGCCGCTCAGTTGCTTGAGCAAAAACCAATGGCCAGCCCTATCGAAATCGCCCAGCTTTTGAAGGGTGCCGCCAGCTCTGGCAAGGTGGTGTCGCCGGGAGTCGGCTCGCCCAACCTGCTACTGTTTGCAAGCGGCTCGTCGCCCGTCACCGAGCCGCCGCCGACGACGACTGTGAGCGTTTCAATCGGCTCGTTGTCTGGACGAGGGCTCTTGGGTAAAAAAGGAAACTGGCGTGCGGAAGTGACGGTGATTGTTCGAAACGCCGCGGGTCAACCCGTGGCTAACGCGACTGTGACCGGAGACTTCAACGTCGGTGGTACTGGCTTGAAATGTACGACGGGTTCAAGTGGCTCGTGTCTCATCCTGAGCGGAACCCTGCAGTCAAAGACAACTCAGGTCGTGTTGCGCGTTCGTGACATCGCGGGAGCCAACCTCAGCTACAACGCGTCGGCAAATACCGTGTCTTCTGTGACCGTTACAAAACCCTGATAGAGCCAAAGAGGCTCAGTCGTCGATTGCGCCGCTGTGGATT
>JBIKMC010000345.1:0-3582 GCA_044359405.1 Burkholderiaceae bacterium | reverse complement strand
CAAACCTCAGCGATACAGCCGTCGGCGGCAAGACGTCCGACTGAAAGTCAGCCCGATTCACCGACAACAAAGGTCTGGGCTCTCCCGTGAGGCTGCTCGCCAGTGGGTCCGCCGGGGCGAGGCCATGAGCTTCGGCGCGACGCAGCAGATCGGCGCCACCTTGTCCGCCACTCAACTGTCGGGCGGCTGCGAGCGCACAGGAATCCGCCACGGTCTGCAGTTCGGCCTTCACCACAAACAGTCTTGCCAGATCGAAGACCAACGCGCCCAACCCCAACAGCAATGCAAGCGATACGCCCGCGATCACCGCGATGGCGCCCTGTTGACGGATCGGCGAGCCGAACTGGAGCGCACGACTCATGCGCTGTGGCGTTGCCATGGCCATGACCAATCTATCGGCTCGCACCACCAATCCCAAAAATCTCAAAGCTTTGTGGCGGCGTCCGGAAACTGTCCTGATAACGCTGCCAGGCACTGACCGCGATGCCGGCATCAGCCCCGCGTTCAGCCGGGGCACGCTCGGCCGCGGACGCGTCGATGGTCTGCAGGAGTCGGGTCTGACGGACCGCCTGACCGATCTGGACTCCGGTTGTGTCCGGTTCGGGTGTGGCGCATCCGGTCAGCGCCAACGATGCCAGCAAGACCAGGCACACACCGCGCCGATCCGAGCAGGCGATTTTTTTCAGCATTCTCATGAGCGCTCCAAGCAAAGGGCATCAGTCAACGCGGAATCCGCCATGCGACACACCCTCGATCAACGAAGGAGCCGCAGCATCAGCGGTGGCTCCCGCACCCGGTGACACATCAGCGGGCACATCGGCACGCCCCGTACCCTGCAGGCGACCGTCCAGATACAACTCGCCGCGACTGGGGGCAAGGTACGAGTCGGTGGGCAAAGGCGGCGTCGCGGCCAAGGGTTTGACCAGTCGGGGGGTTACCACGAACATCAACTCCGACTGATCAGACTGAAACTCGGCGCTTCGAAACAAGGCGCCCAGAATCGGCAACTCGCCCAACCAGGGCAGGCGCTTGACGCTGCTGGACACGTTGTTGCGAATAAGTCCCGCGATGGCCAGGCTCTGTCCGTCACTGAGCTGAACCGTGGTCTGCGCACGCCGTGTCGTGAAACTTGGAAGCACCGCCGTTGCACCCCCAGCACTCACGAAAGGCGAGCCGGTCTGTGAAAGCTCGGACACCTCGGGTGCAACCCGCAGGTGGATACGCCCCCCATCCAGCACCGTTGGGGTGAACTTCAGCCCAATCCCAAACTCCTTCTCTTCCAGCGTGACGGTGACCGCGCCAGTGGCCGCATTGGCACGAGACACCGGAATGAAAATTTTTCCGCCTGCCAGAAAACTCGCTTCCTGACCGCTGATCGACACGATGTTCGGTTCGGCAAGCACCTTGATGAGTCCGTCACTTTTTTCAGCGTCGATCGTGACCGTACTGCCGTTGGGCGTACGGATACCAAGCGTGCCCGCTGACTCGGTCAGAAAGCGGCTGACGATGCTGTAGCGCCAGTCGCCAGGGCTTCGTGTGCCATTGATGCCAACGCCCAGTTGATCCAGAAGCGACTTGGAAATCTCCGCCACCTTGACCTCAAGCATCACCTGCTGGGCCTGGGCCACCTGCATCAAGTTGACGACGCGCGGCTTCAATGCTCCGTCACCGGCCGCACCACCACCGCCGCCAAAGGCGATCGGCACTGCCTGACCCGGGTTGGCGCGCGCATCCCCCGCAGTCACCGGCAAAGACAGGGCCCGTCCAAGCACGCGCACATGCGCCTCGGCAATCGACACCGCCTGCTCCGCCCGCATTGCACTCGACACGGTTCCCGATAGAACAATCGAGTCGGCCGCAGCCTGTACTTCAATGCCATCCTCACCAGGCAGAAGCCGACGAAGTCGCTCGAGCAACGCCCCCGTATCGAGATTGACGGCAACATCAATCAGGGTTGTAGGACCGCCCTTGCGCCACAGAATCAGGTTGGTCGACCCGAAGGTCTTGCCCAGCAGGTAGAGCTCGCGCGGGCTGATCAGCGTGACATCGGCCACCGCAGGGTTCCCAACCGAAACGCGCTCGATTGCGCCCTCAAGTCGCAGCAGGGACGACTTGCCAACCAACAGCGATAGCGGGGCACCAATCTGGGCTTGATCCTGTGCCCGTACTGTCGTGCCGCTCACCATCAACAGCACAAGGGTCAGACAGGCCCTGATAGCACGATCAATTCGCATGTCGTAAATCCTTTTCTTCCGTACCCGAGCGGGAACGCTGAATGCCACGGATGATTTCCACCGGCGGCCCTGACGTGTCGGCGGACACTCTTCTGGGCGTCTGCGCAGGTGCTGGACGCTGAACATTGGCCGCGACCGCTCTCGCAGGCGCAGGGGCCCCTGACATCGCTTCATGGCGCAGCAACTCCGCCTTGGTCACCAGCGGCGTAAGACCCGTTGTACGATCCACCTGGTTTCTAAGCACCAGCGACAACTGACCGACACTTCGAGCCAGATCCAGACGCGCGGCCTGGTGAGGCGAGACCTCAAGCGTTACGGCGCTCACCACTTTGGGTCGGGTTTCATCGCGGCTGGCCTCCTGCGCCACGGCCAGAACCAGAATGCGTTCAAGCACGATGCGCGACACCATCTGCGCCCGATCAGTCTCGTCCTGCGTACTGACGAGCACATCAACATAGTTGCCAGGCAAGGCGAATCCCGCCACCCCAATCACTTCGTTCACCTTGACGGTGATGGCGCGTCGACCTTCCCCGATGACCGCTGACAGGCCGCCACGAGTACCTTGTGGTGCCAGCCGGCTGTCAAGCACAGGTTCCCCTCGCGCGAGCGAACTCTTGATGACCCTTCCCTCAAGTCGGGCCGGCTCATTGAACACACCCTTGGGAAGCGATGCGCTGGGCCAAGCGACGGTCTGCAGGGCGGACACATCGAGAACCTGACCCGGTTCGATGTCACGCGACGCAACCACCACCGGAACAACCGCCGCACCCGCTCGATCACCCAGCCAGCGCGCGGCCATGATGGTGGCCACCAGGCCCGCCAGCAGGGCTAACGCAAGAACGACAAAGCCCCGTACGCCGGTCATGGTTGCAGCTCCCGCATCTGCTCTGCCGAGGCCTGCGAATCGAAGAACGAACGCCAGGCCCAGTCGAGCGTCTCATCGGTGAGCGCCGGGTTCTCGCCCAGATAACGGGCGCGATCGCCGATGCGTCCGATCAGATCAAAGGGATGCGACGCCAGCAGCGGCAAGGCCGAGCGCGGATGGAGGATATCGATCAGATACCGAGCTGCGCCCTCGTCGTAAGCAAGCCCTTCGCGACGACAGGCATGCGCCAGTAACTCACGGTACGTGCGTGCCGAGATGGCTCCCATCGAAATGCGGTACCCCAGCCGGCGCACAAACGCATCATCATCGAGCTCGGAAGGTCGCAGATTCGACGAAAAGATCAGCTGAACATCAAAGGGCAGCTCAAGCTTGGTAGCGCCCTGCAGGCCGAGAAAATCAACGCGCCTGTCCAGGGGCACGATCCAGCGGTTAAGCAGTTCACGCGCAGGCACCTTTTGACGG
>JBIKMC010000087.1:0-12363 GCA_044359405.1 Burkholderiaceae bacterium | reverse complement strand
CGGGGTGCCTTGTTCACGCCGTTGCACGGCAAGGCGGCCTACGATGCGGTGTGGCCCACCGTCGTGTCCGATGCGTTCCTGCTGCAGGATGCTGGCATGGCCAAGGTTACGCCAGAGTCTATCGGTATCCGTCGCTGAGTCCGCATCAGACCTGAGTTCGCAGCGTACTTGAGGCGGCATGAAGCCTGGCCTTGGCTGGATCGCGCTGGGCGCCGCCATCACGGTGGGCGCCTGGCGCATGGACCGGCTTCAGTCGCTCAATATTGAACCCTGGTCGGCGCCGGGGCTGGTTCCCGGGGTTCTGGGGCTGGGCATGATGTCATTCGGTCTGGCACTGGCTTTCGCGGGTGGGCGTGCGGGTATGCAGGGCGATGAGATATCCCCCGTACCCTGGCCGCGATTGCTGCTGATTCTGGCCCTGTGCTCGGTTTTCGGGTTTGTTGCCCTGGGGCGCGTGCCCTTCGAGTTTGCGGCGGCCCTGCTGATGTTCGTCTGGACGGTCATGCTTGGTTGGTCGACCTGGCCAGCCGGTGCACTACGCCGTCGCCGCGTGGCACAGGCCGCACTGATCTCCGTGAGTGCCGCGTTCCTGATCGCACATCTGTTCCAGGATATCTTCCTGGTCCGTCTGCCTTAAGCCGGAGGCCAGACTGGACGGGCTTGTGATGCTGTTTGGGTCTCTGCTTAAGCTGGCGGGGCCACTGCAGATCGGCTACGCCCTGGGCGCGACGCTGGTGGGCATCATCATCGGCCTACTGCCAGGCTTGTCAGCAACGCTGGGCATTGCCTTGTTCACCACGCTGACCGTACGCATGCAGCCGACCGATGCCATTCTGGTATTGATCTGCGTGTATGTGGGTGCCATCTATGGCGGCAGCCGTACCTCCATCCTGCTCAACATTCCCGGTACGGCTGCGAACGCGGCCGCTTGTCTGGATGGTCATCAACTCGCGCGACAGGGACGCGCCGGACGGGCCATGGGTATCGCAACCACGGGTTCCGTAGCGGGTTCGTTATTTGGCGTGATCTGTCTGGCTGCTTTTACGCCCGCGCTGGCTGAATTTGCGTTGAAGTTTGGTGCGTTCGAGTTCTTCTGGCTAGGTCTGCTGGGCGTGCTGATGTCGGGTACGCTCACTGGATCTGACCCCGTCAAGGGCTGGCTGATGGGTCTTTTGGGCCTGTTCGTCGCGGGTATCGGCCAAGACCCGGTGCATGCTTATGAACGATTTACCTTTGGCTGGAACGAGCTCAGTGGCGGTATCGCGCTGATACCGGCGCTGGTTGGGGCGTTTGGGTTTGCCGAAGTTCTGATGGTGATGAGTGGGGCCAGTCAGCGACCGGTGACCGATACGGTCGACTCCATCCTGCCGCGCCTGCGCGATGTGGTTCAGTACTGGCGCACCATACTGCGTTCGGGGTTGATCGGGGTGTTCATCGGCATCCTGCCCGGTGTCGGCGAAGACATGGCCGCCTGGAGCTCGTATGCCGCGGCCCGGCGCGCAAGCCGCGAACGGGACCTGTTCGGCAAGGGCTCGGTCGAGGGCCTCATCGCAGCCGAAACTGGCGATAACGCGGCCGTGCCCGGCGCCATGATTCCGGCCCTGGCGCTGGGAATTCCCGGCTCTGCGCCAGCCGCTGTACTGATGGCGGCCATGATCATCCATGGTGTGCAGCCAGGCCCCATGTTGATGACCACGCAGCCGCAATTCATGTTCGACGTGGTGGCGATCACCCTGGTGGCAACACTGGCCATTCTGGTCTTTGGGCTGGTCATGGTGCGTCCGATTCTTTGGGTACTCAGGGTGCCACGAGAGGTGCTGATGCCTATCGTGTTCGTGTTGTGTGTGCTGGGTTCGTATTCGATCAGTCAGCGGTTGTTCGATGTCTGGGTCATGCTGGCGGTCGGCGTCGTGTGTTTTGCGCTTCGCCGACGAGACTATCCGGTGGCGCCCTTTGTGTTGGGGCTTGTTCTGGGCGACATCGTCGACAAGACGCTACGGCGCGGACTCGTACTGTCGGATGGCAGTCTTGTGCCCTTTTTCACGCGGCCGCTGAGTGCCGTACTGGCGGCGGTCGTGTTGCTGCTGCTGTTATCGCAGGTGCCCGCGGTTCGGCGTCTGTGGCAGCGGGTTGTTCCTTCCTGAGCCATAAGACGATGAACCCTCCCTCATCCGCGACTACCTCCCGTTCGATGTCCCGACGCCTGTCCTTGTGCAACGAAGTTTTGGGCCATCTGGCTTTTGAGCAGCAGTGTGAGCTCGCGTCGCGCCTGGGCTACGCAGCACTCGAAGTGGCGCCGTTCACACTGGCCGAGGACCCGCTGAGTCTGACCGATCAGGACGCCATACGGATGCGTGGCGTGGCGACGGATCATGGTCTTGAGGTATCGGGCCTGCACTGGTTGCTGACCAAGCCAGCCGGCTTGTCCATCACCAGTCCTGATGCGGCGATTCGTGGGCAGACCACCCGGTGGATGATCCGGTGCGTTGAGCTGTGCGATCTTATGGGCGGTGACTACCTGGTGCATGGCTCTCCCAAGCAGCGCCAGATCTGGCCCGGTCAGTCAGCTGAGCAGGCGTTGGCGCTGGCGACCGAGTGCTGGTCAGCAGCGGGGGCGGCGGCCACCAAGGCCGGGCTGCATTACTGCATTGAGCCGTTGTCGGCTGATCAGACCTCGCTGATCAACACGGTCGAGCAGGCTTTGACCATTGTTCGTTCGGTCGACCTGTCGGGCCTGCGCACCATGCTGGATACCTGCTCGGGCGGCAAGGCCGAGAGCATTCCCCTTGATCAGCTGATCGACCGCCACTGGCCAAGCGGGCTGCTCGTCCATATTCAGTTGAATGACCGTAACCTGCGCGCGCCGGGCCAGGGTGAGGATCGTTTCGCGGCCATTTTGTCGGCGCTCGCCCGTCATGCGTATTCAGGTTGGCTGGCGGTCGAACCGTTTGACTATTACCCGGACGGGGCAGGTTCAGCTGCCTTTGCTGCCGGTTATGTGCTGGGCAATCTGCAGGCACTGGGGCTTGACCAATAGCACTGTGGGCCGTGCGCGGGGAAATCCGCAGCCGGTGGGCCCGGTTTGAGGCAGCGTAGGCTAACTGTCTGGCGGGGTTTTAGCGCGGCATGGGTCGCATGGCCGACCATTCGGGCATGGCGGCGCTGGCGAAGCCCTCGCAATCGAGCGACGCAATGGTCAGGTTGCCTGCGTTGATGGCAAGGCGGGTCGCGCCATGGCTGTGCTCATACAGATCAGGATGCGCGCTTAGAAAGCGTGCCTGCTCGGCGGGCGGCAGATCGGCCATGCCGTTGACGTAGTGGTGACCGTTACGCTCGACATGGTCTATGCCCAGAATGTTGACCAGCGCGAGATCCTGCTGCAACGCCAGGCCCGCCTGGATGGTGAGATCTTCCGCGCTCATGAAATAAGTGCCTGGCTGTCCCGTCCGCTGATTCCAGTGCTGGCAGCGGGCGCGATTCAGGAATGAGCGCCAGATGCCCTTGCAGGTCTTGGAGGAGACCCCGCTGTAGCCAAGATGGCGGGCCCGCACGAAGGCGTCAAGGCTATCGTCGGACTCATCGATGATGACCGGAACCTGACTGGCAAGCGCACGTATGTCGCGGGACAGGGCATTGTGCCGCTTGATGGGTTGCTCTATGAAGACCACGCTGGACACCAGGCGCTGCAGCCGTTTTTCAGAGCGCATGGCAGACCACAGCGCGGCAATGCTCTCGACATCGTCATACTGCTCGTTGCCGTCCAGTGATGCGCGGTAGGGGTATGGCATCTGATCAAGCACACCCGCGATGGCAATCAGCCGTTGCAAGTCCGCCGCCTGATCGCCGCCCACTTTCAGCTTGAACCAGCGATGCCCATAGCGCGCCACAACCGCCTCGAGCGTTTCGGGCAGACCGTCTCCGACAGGCGGGTTATTGGGTGTGCGGCCGTGCTCGGTAATGAGGTCCACCAGGCCCACGGTATGCCGCGCCTGGATACGGGTTGCGGGAGTGAGACTGACCATCAGCGCATCGAAGTCAAAACCTTCAAGATCAGGTGCGAGGCTTGTGGGCCGCAATCCGCCCAGGTTTCGCTGCATGGCCTGGTAAAAGGAGACGTGCTCTGCCCGGCACAGTGCGTCGATGAGCGCCCGATCAATCAGGGCTGGACCGAAGTTGGCCGTGAGGGTATTGAGGCCAAGCGTCGCCGCCCGTTCAATATGAGGCAGATGCTCGGCCTCAAATCGCTCAAAGGCGGTTTGAAGTTCAGTGCGCAGGTAGGCATCACGAGCCAGATGCAGCGCGATTCTGAGTTGCTGAAAATTGTCTTCGTTGCTCAGAGCCGGGTTCTTGTCGAACCATTTTGGCGCCAGCAGCTCGGCTGATGCGCCCTCGGAGACGCGACCGTCTTCAAGCTGGATGCGAACCCGCGCGAAGGCCTGTGGGGCGGCAGTCAGAGTGACGATGCCGAAACGAAACGGCATGCGTAGACGCACATCACGCTCGAACAAATCAATGCCGAGTACTTGAAAACGAGGTGCTTTGACGGCTGCGTGTGACAAGGCGCTTTACTCCATGCCCAGCAGGCGATAGATGCGACGGGTGTAGAGCCCGAAGTCTTCACGGGTTTTCATATCGAGCGTGCGCGGATGAGGTAGTTCAATTTCGAAGTTATCCGCCATGCGGGCGGGCCCCGCGGTGAGCACGACCACCCGGGTTCCGAGAAAGACGGCTTCAGAGATTCCGTGCGTGACAAAGATGATGGTTTTTCCGGACTCTTTCCAAATGCGCAGCAGCTCAAGATTCATCTTTTCGCGGGTGAGCGCATCCAGGGCCCCGAAGGGCTCGTCCATCAGCACCAGCTTGGGATCATGGACCAGAGCCCGGGCAATAGCGGCGCGCTGCTGCATGCCGCCCGACAGTTCATAGGGAAACTTGTGCTCAGAACCGGCCAGCCCTACCAGGGCGAGAAGATCGCGTGCACGGTCACGCGCGGCGACCATGGGTAGGCCGAGAATCTCGGCCGGCAGCAGCACGTTGTCGATAATGCGGCGCCACTTCAGGAGCAGGGGCTGCTGAAACACCATGCCGATATCGCGAGCCGGATCAAAGGGGTTGGAGGGTGATCCGATGCGGACCTCGCCCCCATCATGCGGATGCAGACCGGAAAGAATTTTAAGCAGGGTGGATTTGCCGCAGCCCGATGGCCCCACCAGCGCGACCAGTTCGCCTGACATGACGTCGAAGCTGGCATCTGAAATGGCCAGATGCTCGCGCCCGCTGCTTCGATAAACCTTGCGGACACCGCGCAGTCGGATGAAGGCCGGCTCAGTCATGAAAGCCTCGCATCGCGCACCACCAGCAGACGCTCAAGCAGCAGCACAAGCCCGTACAGCGCCATGCCGATCAGGGTGATCAGGATAACTGCCATGAACATGGCGGGCGTATCGAGCGTGACCTGCACCTGCAGCATGAGATACCCGAGACCCTTATCGGATCCCAGAAACTCGCCTACGATGGCACCGGCTACGGCCAGTATGGCCGCTACCTTCATGCCTGAAAAAATATAGGGCAAGGCGCCCGGCAACTGTATTTTGGTGAACAGCTGCCAGCGCGACCCGCGTAGCGAACGCACCAGGTCGAGCAGATCGGGTTCGATTTCGCGCAGACCTCTTGCGGTGGTGAGCAGGATGGGGAACACCGCGATGGAAAACGCCATCATGGTGTTGGGGAATACGCCGTACTTGAACCACACAATGATTAGCGGTCCCAGTGCGACCTTGGGGATCATGTTGAGAGTGACCAGTAGTGGCAAAAACAGGGCTTCGAAGGTGCGTGACCAGGTAAAGACCAGCGCCAGCAGCACGCCGGCCACCAGGGCGAGCAGATAGCCGCCAAAAATTTCGGTGGCTGTGACGCGGATGTTGGTCCACCAGCCGTAGTCAGGGTTGAGCAGCGCGTTGAGTGTGGCCTGGGGCGAAGGCATGACAAATTTGGGAACCTGCCCCAGCTCGACAAACAGATACCAGGCGAGCACCAGACCAACGTGCGCCAGTACAGCGAAAGTCCAGCGTACCAGCGGCGTATCGATGCGATTCATGCGCTGTGCCTGTTCAGTCGGCCAACCAGCGCTCGAGCCCGGCGCGCACGAATTCGTCATCGGTTAGATCTGGATGCTCTCGGCAGACCCGATCGAGCTCTTCGGCCTGTCCGGGCGACAAGCCCTCGGCTGGATCCAGGCACCAGGTGCCCTGCAGGAGACCCTGCCGCCGCAAAATTTCATGGCAACCGGCGATGCAGCCGGCAAAACCATTGGCGACGTCAAACACAGCCGCATTGCAGTCGGTCACGCGGGCGTCGAGCGCCAGCAGATCGGGGTCGATGACGCTCTTGTGCCGGGCCAGTTGAATGCGTTCGAACAGCGTGACGGCGGCCCGCGTCCATACGCTCCAGTGGCCGAGCAGACCGCCGCACACCTGAAGCCGCACCTCTTCGATCGAACCATCGTCGCGCGGTCGCCGGACGGCCAGCGGTGCGAGCAGATCGAGCACGATGTGATCGTCGTTGCCCGTGTAAAGGGTGACGCGGTGCTCGGCACGCGCCAGCGCGATTCCCCTGGCGACATCCAGGGTACGGTAGCGGTTGAACGGTGCGACCTTGATGGCCACGACGTTCTCGATGGCAGCAAAGCGGCGCCAGAACGAGGCAGGCAGATCAATACCGCCCACGGCAGTTTGCAGATAAAAGCCAACCAGTGGAATTTCGGCGGCTACTGCCTCGCAGTGAGAGATCAGTTCATCCACAGACGCGCCGCGCATGGCTGCCAGCGACAGCATGCCGCAGTGGTAGCCGTTGGCGATGGCAACACGCGCCTCGGAAATCGCCTGCGCGGTCGGACCCGATAAACCGGCAATCATCACCAGCGGCCTGGCTTTGCCGCTGGCGGCCAGCGCCTCTTCAGCGCTGCGCCTGGCCAGCTTCAGCACCGGTTCATACAAACCCTGTTCGCGGATGGCGAACTGCGTGGCGTGCACGCCCACTGCCAGGCCACCTGCGCCGGCCTCGACGTAATAGCGTGTGAGGGCGCGCTGACGCCTGACGTCGAGCTTGCGCGAGGCGTCCAGTGCGAGAGGGTGAGCGGGAATGACGGTGCCCTGACGCAGCAGGCCTGAGACCTCGGCGGGCAGATCGGAATGGTGCAGTGCCATGTGCGTCTTTGTCGGGAGCGTGAGACGATTGTTAACCGGTCGGTTAAATTAATCGAAGCAGGTGTCAGCGTCAACGCGCAGTGTGCCATCTTGTGGGTTTGTTCGTTGACACTTTGGAAAGCGGGTCGATACCATGCGGGTCGGTCTTTGCAGTGTTTGAAATCAGTCGGCGTCGTGTCTATGCGGCGCCTGATACGTCGGAGGAGACATTCATGAGTCAGCGTTTCAAGCCTTTGGTGAAGTGGGGTGCCGCCCTGGCGGCGTCGGTGTGTGTGTCTGCTGCCATGGCGCAGACCAAGATCGACTTCATCCTTAACTGGGTGCCCGGTGGTGATCATGCGCCGTATTACTTCGCCAAGAAGCAGGGCTGGTATGCGCGAGAAGGGCTTGACGTTAACCTCGAACCCGGTCGCGGTTCGGCCCTTGCCACCCAGAAAGTGGGGGCTGGCGCAAACCCGGTGGGCCTGGCGGACATGGGTGGTGTGCTGGTTGCCAAGGGCAAGGGCGCTGATCTGGTGGCGGTTTATAACGTGTACGCCAACTCACCCCAGGGCCTTTACTGGCTCAAGAGTTCAGGCATCAAAACGGTGAAGGACCTGGCCGGCAAGAAAATCGGCAACCCGGCAGCTGATGGTGCACGCACCATGTGGCCAGCCCTGGCCAAGGCCAACGGCATGGATCCCAAGTCGGTCACCTGGGTCAATATCGATGCCAACGCCAAGCTGTCGGCCCTCAAGGCCAAGTCCATCGATGCAACCACTTCGTTCTACAACATTCACCACATCTTCCAGGCTGAACTGGGTGATGACATGGGCTTTCTGGCCTGGCGTGATGCCGGCCTCAATCCCTACGGAAATTCGGTGATTGTGAATCGTCAGTTTCTTGAGAAAAACCGTGCTGCCATCGAAAAATTCGTGCGCGTGACCCAGCGTGCGTTTGCGGCCTGTGTCGATGATCCCAAGCCCTGTGTGCAGGCGCTCGTTGATGCCAATGGCGCGCTCAAGTTCGACAATGAAATGGTCAACTGGTCGTTGGTTGAAGTGCTGATGAGCGACAAATTCGCACGCGAAATGGCGTTGGGCATTCACGAAGACGGCCGTATGAAGGCCGACTATGAGCTGGTCAGCGAGTACATCGGCGTCGATAAGGCGTTTGACGTCAAGACCGTTTACGACAACAGCTTTCTCGACCGTTCGATTCGGATGAAGAAGTAATCAGAGGGGCGATAGGGCCGACTGTCCCCGCGGCAGTCGACCTATCAACCCAGCTCGGGACCGGCCACAGCCCAGACAAGATGGGCGTCGCCGGGCGCGTCCCGATCAGCCCCAAACACCATGCGCGTGAAGGGGCGCTGCACCGTGAAACCAGCCGCTTCAATCAGGGCGCGCAGATCAGCCTGTTGGTCAGGAATATCGATAAACGTGGGCCCGCTGATGGCGCCGAGAGCCCGGGCCAGTAACGCCCGTGCACTCATCGCATCGCGTGCCACCAGGGGGCCGACTTGCGTCGCCTGACGTCCGGGCCTGGTCAGGACATAGCCAGTAGCAGTGAGTCTGTCACCCGAATTTTCGAAGGCTATGAAGCCGGTTCTCGGTGAGCGTTTAATGAGGGCGGCGATCAGGTGGCGACGATCAGCGCCGAAGGCATGACTATCGAGGCTCAGCAGGTCGCCGGCCAGCGCAACCGGTAGCCCGCCCAGGCCTTGCGCCGGCATCGGCCGCAGGCTGATAGGCGGCGCGTCGACGTCGGCCCAGGGACGCGCATCAACCTGTGGGCACTGCCAGCGCGCAAAACCCCAGGTGTCGTGAAACCCCTCCTGCAGGTAGACCTCGCGCCCAGCGGGCGTGGCGTCGAGCACGGGTAACAGATGTCGCTGGCCGGGCTGCCCCAGCCAGCCGAGGGCATCGCGCAGCAGTCGGCTGGCGTGGCCCTGCCTGCGGTACTCTGGCAGCACCAGCACCATGCTGATCCAGGCCACCGAGCGAAGGGCACCGGCATCGGCAAGGCTGGACGCGAGTGTTACCCGTGCTCCAGGTGCAGTCTGCGTCGCCGCAAGCCGGCTGTTTGTCGCGGGTGGCGCTGGCGGCCAGGGCAGTACCAGGGTTGACGCGATGACCCTACCGTCGAGTCGCAGGCCGCGAGTGCGACCTGACGCGAGCATCCAGCGCCAGTCGTCCGTATTCTGGTTCCAGTTTGAGGCGCGCGAAAGCGCGAGCAGATCATCGAGGTCGCGCTCGTTGAGTACGGCGATACGCGGCTGCCCGTCGCCTGAGGCGACGGGCTCGGGCTCTGAGTTGGGTTCGCTCGCCCGGTCTGGCGATGACGAGGGGTAATCAGTACTTGCCATCGCGGGCTTCGAAATGGGTGGGTTTGCCCAGGCTGGCGCCACCGCGGGATACCCAGTCGGCAACCCAGTCGATCATGGTCTGCAGGGGCACGCTTGGGGGACCGAATAATTGCTGAGCAAGCCGGGTATCGAGCAGCCAGGCGGTGTCCGACTCGGTGCCTGTGAGTTGCGCGTCGCGACCAAAGCGGCGCGCGAACTCCTTGGCCAACCAGCGAATCGATACGTGTGCGGGGCCCGTGATGTTGATGGCAGAGGCCGGTGAGGTGCAGTGGGCCAGCAGCCGCAGGGACTGTTCATTGGCGTCGCCCTGCCAGATCACGTCGGCATAACCCATGCGCAGATCAAGTGGGCGGCGATTGAAGACCGCATCAGCCACATCGCGCAGTACGCCGTAGCGCATATCGATCGCGTAGGACAAGCGCACCAGTCGGCCGGGTGTGCCCCAGGTGCGCGAGCCATGTTCGAACATTTTTTCGCGACCCACACAGGAGTTAGCGTAGTCACCCGGCGGGGGAACCGCCGCAAGCCCCTCGTTTGCACCCGGACCCTTGACGTCTACAAACGGGTACACGCAGGCCGTTGAAAAAGTAACGATGCGACAGTCTCGAAAGTGTTCGGCCACCATCCAGGGCACTGCGACATTCATCGCCCAGGTGAAGCTGGGATTGTCGTTGGCGCCGAATTTATGGCCAGCCATGAAGACGATGTTGGACACGCCATCGGCGGCTCCGGGCAGGGCGGCGATGGCCTGGCGGTCAAGCAGGTTGCAGGCAATGGTCTCAATGCCGTGTCGCTCGAGCTGCCTGGCCAGACTGGGATCAGAAAAACGAGCGACGCCAATCACCCGCTTGCCAGGTGCGGCTCGTTTGGCCATACGGGCCAGGGTGGGCCCCATTTTGCCGCCCACACCCAGAACCATGATGTCGCCTGGCACGCTGGCCAGATCGTCGATCAGGGCAGCTGAAGGCTGGCTCATAAAGTCTTCCAGAGCCTCAACGTCAGCGAAGCCGGCCGGAAAATGATGTGCGACACTCATGATGTTCAAGCCTCTCGAGTCGAATGCGGACGGGCTGGACGGTGCATTAACGCCCGGCTTTTTCGTACAGATCGCGTCCGGTGGCCAGGGCGCGAATCTTGCCGTCCGCGATGGAGCGTTTGAGCATCCAGAAACCGCAATCCGGGTGGATGTACCGCACCCGCCCGCCACCCAGAACCGAGTCAGCGCGCTCAATGGCTCGGGCAACGGCTTCCGCCGACTCGACCTCGGTGGACTTGATGTCGATGACACCCAGACCAAAACCGATATCGGAGCGCAGTTCGCGAAACGCTGCGAGTTCGTCAGGTGGGCGATGGGCGCATTCCATGACGATGTGATCGACTTTGAGCGCGTTGAGGTAGCCCAGCAGCGCGTCCCAGCTACCCTTCTGTATGCTCTGGCCGCCATAGTTGCCAAAGCACAGATGCACCGCTGCTTTGCCTTTGATGGCAGACAGAACTTTGTTCATGCAGGCAGCCGCCCAGCGCCATTCCTCAGGATGCCCTGGAAGATTGGCTTCATCCACCTGGATGACCTCGGCCTCGCAGTGCGCGACCTGCTCGGCCAGCACGTCTGCGATGGCGTCCGCCAGCTCGGGCAGGCTGCCGTAATGACGATCGATCAGCGTTTTGGCCAGCATGTGTGGACCCGTCAGCGTGAACTTGAATTCGCGGCTGGCCAGCGCCCGTGCTTTGGCACATGCAAGCGGCAGATCGAGTGAACCGCTGCCAATGGGTCCGATGACAGTACCGGGCGGGCGGGTTCGGAATCGCATACCGGCGCTGGCGCGATAGGCGATCAGATCCTGGAACGAGAACCGTTGTGTGATGCCATCGAGCGGCCTGACGAAATATTCGATCATGCCGTTGGTTTCGGGGTGGTTGATGTCAAACCGATAGAGCTCACCATCGCATACCAGATCGACACCCGCCTGCTCCTGGGTGTGGATGACCACTCGGGTGGCATCGGTAAGCGCCTGGCTGGAGGGCGCACTGGCCAACCAGTCGGGGATTGGATAGGAACCCACGACCGTGGTCTGAATACGGGGCATTCGAAGCACTCCTGTTTAACCAAGCGGTGAAATCGTAATGCTAGCCGGCGGGTGGTTCATCCATCAAGCCTTGACGTGAAATCCCTTCCGGTTCAAGATTAATTAACCATCAAGTTACAAATGTCATGCCATGAAGCTTAGTGAACATCAGCTGGCGCTTTACCGCCAGCTTGGTCATTTCACGGTCAACGGTGTATTCGCCGCCGATAAAACCCGGTCGGTCATCGCCGACATCGAGCAGTGGGGCGAACAGGTGCTGGCCGATCTGCCAGCGTCGCAGCGGGCCTGGTATATCGACGGTGGGGTCAAGGCGCGCACGGTGCTGCGCAAGCTTGATAATCCTCACCACCACCGCCCGCTCATTGCCGAGATGGCGCGTTATGCTCCGCTGGTGGCGGCGGTTGAGTCCATCATCGGGCTGGGTGTATCGGTGTATTTCAGCCAGGTGTTCTTTAAAGCGCCCGAGGGTGGCGGTCCCAAGCCCGCGCACCAGGACAACTTCTACTTTGGCCCCAATAACGAAGAAGGTGTGGTAACCGCCTGGGTCGCTCTGGACGATGCCACCCTTGAAAACGGCTGCCTGTATTTTGGTGAGGGTAGCAACCTTGGGCCGGTCTACCGCCACGTTGCGCCGCCCGATGAGCCCTTCAATCTGCAGCTACCCGCTGAAATTCTCTCGCTTCAGCCGATGGCACCGGCGCCTGTTCGACAGGGCGGGGTGTCG
>JBIKMC010000344.1:0-3606 GCA_044359405.1 Burkholderiaceae bacterium | reverse complement strand
TGTTCGGACTGCGCCTGGTGCCCTTGTTTCCTTTCTTTCTGATCAACCTGGCCATGGGGCTGCTGCCGATGAGAGCGCGGACCTTTTACTGGGTCAGCCAACTCGGGATGCTGCCGGCCACCCTGATCTACGTGAATGCAGGTACGCAGTTGGCGGCGCTCGATCAGCTGGCCGGTATCGTATCGGCGCCGGTACTGGCTTCTCTGGCGGCGCTGGGTGTGTTTCCCCTGATCGCGCGCAGGGTGATCGAGCGTGTGCGTCGTCGACGCTACCTTGCGCGCTTTGCGCGCCCCAGTCGTTATGAGCGCAATCTGGTGGTGATTGGTGCGGGCGCGGCGGGTCTGGTCAGTGCCTATGTGGCCGCCACGCTGCGTGCCAAGGTGACCTTGGTACACGACAGCCCCATGGGAGGGGACTGCCTCAACACCGGCTGCGTACCCAGCAAGGCCCTTTTGGCCAGCGCCCGGCAGGCTCAGCGCATGCGGGATGCGGCTCGGTTCGGTATCTCTGCGGTCGAACCGCAGATCGATTTTGGTGCCGTGATGGCGCGGGTGCGTGATGCGATTGCCGAGATTCAACCGAACGACAGCCCGGAACGATATCGCAGCCTGGGTGTGGAGGTGATAGACGGTAGAGCTTCTATCGTTGATCCGTGGACGGTACGCATCGACTCTGCTGATGGCCAACACCGACATATGAGCACGAGGGCCATCGTACTGGCCACTGGTGCGGAGCCGGTGTTGCCCAACATTGTGGGCCTTCGAGAGACTGACTACGTGACCAGCGATACCCTCTGGGCTCGCCTGAACCAGTTGTCGAGGCCACCGGCCCGAGTTCTGGTCTTGGGCGCAGGGGCGATTGGCTGCGAGCTGGGCCAGGCTCTGGCCAGACTGGGTTCATCGGTTACGCTGATTGAACAGGGGGCGCAGCTATTGCCGACGCTTGACTCTGAGGCTTCGGCTTTGGTGCGTGAGCAACTCGAATCAGAAGGCGTGCGCGTTTTAACGGGTTCTCAGGCAGTTGCTGCCGAGCCGGGGTTTTTGAGCGTGCGCGTGATGAATGCACCAGAGCGAGCGTCAGGCTCACACAGCGCCACGCCTGGTGCCACGCTGGGCCTTGCAGTGCGTGCAGACGCCGATGCGGGCACCGGGATCTTGAGGCTGCCATTTGACCTCCTGCTGATCGCGCTGGGGCGTAAGCCCCGGCTTTCAGGTCTGGGGCTCGAGGCGCTGGGCCTTCTGCCGCCGATGGACGGGGGCGGTGCGCATCGGTTCGCCACGCCGAATGTGACAATGCCAGCCGCATACGCAATTGATTTTGATGCATACCTGCAGTCGATTTGCCCGACCATTTACGTGGCGGGTGATGTGGCAGGACCCTGGCGCTTTACGCATGCGGCCTCGCACCAGGCCTGGCATGCAACGGTGAATGCGCTTGCCGAGGGCCTGTGGCGATTCAAGGCGGACGACCGTTTGATTCCGCGGGTGATTTACACCGAGCCCGAAGTCGCCTGCCTAGGGCTCGATGAGACCCAGGCTCGAGCCCAGGGTGTCCGCCATGAGGTGACACGCCTCGAGCTCAGTACCCTAGACCGCGCGATTGTCGATGGCACCGGCCAGGGCTTCATCAAGGTATTGACCGTACCGGGGAGAGATCGAATCTTGGGCGTTACGATTGCGGGCGCTCATGCGGGCGAGCTGCTGGCTGAGTTTGCCCTGGCCATGCGTTACCGGCTCGGTCTGGGGAAAATTCTGGCAACGCTCCATGCGTACCCGGGCTACGCCGAAGCAGCGCAGCGGGTTGCTGGGCAGTGGCGAAGGACGCATTCCCCGGCCTGGGCGCTGGCCTTGGCCGAGCGCTGGCACCGCTGGCGGCTGTAGGGTGGCTGCCGGGCGACGCGGCCTCGGGTGACTTAAGGCTTAGCCATCCGACGACACGGGCCGGGTTGACCATTGATGCGCGCCCGCCCATGATCCTCGCCTGAATGTCTGTCCCGGAGATTGTTACGATGGTCAGTACCGCATCCACACCCGCGCCGCGCATGCTTGATGCCCTGCACAAGGGATACCCCCCGCACTGGCCTGCCCTTCCGATTACGGCAGCGGGCGCACAGGGCTGGCAGCTGCTGCGTGGCGACCTGCCTTTTCCGCTGGCAGTTTTGAAAGAGTCCGCGCTTGCGCACAACCTGAAGTGGATGCGCGAATTCTGCGCTGAACGTGGGCTTGATATTGCTCCCCACGGCAAAACAACCATGTCGCCTGAGCTCTACGCGCGTCAGATAGAGGCGGGTGCCTGGGGTATCACGTTTGGGACCGTCTTTCAGGCAGCGGTCGGTGTGCGACATGGCATCAAGAACATCATCATCGCCAATCAAGTCTTCCAGGTTGCGGACCTCGATGCGCTGGTGGCTTTGCAGACGACCTATCCAGGCGTGCAGATTTACTTCCTGGTGGACTCTCTGGAGCAGGTGTCGCTGATCGAGGCATGGCAGCGTGCTCGACGGCAGGCCTCACGCATGCCGGTTCTGCTGGAGATTGGTATCGCTGGAAAGCGCACGGGGGTGCGCACGCATGAAGACGCCATGCGACTGGCGCACGCGATTGCAGTGAGTCCAGCGTTGCGCCTGGCGGGCGTTGAAAGTTATGAAGGGGGCTTGGCCAGCTGTAACCATGACCAGGACCGCCCCGCCGTAGCCGCCCTGATGGAGCGTGTGCAGGCGGTGGCCATGGCCTGCGAACAGCAAGGCTATTTCAGCGGCGACGAAGTACTGCTAAGCGCAGGTGGCTCGGCGATTTTTGATCTGGTGGCGAAAGATCTCAAACCCAGACTCACCAAGCCAGCTCGCGGCATTTTGCGGTCAGGTTGTTATCTCACCCACGATCACTTGCAGTACCGCCGACATCTGCAGTGCGTGGGTGAGCGGCTCAATCTCAAGGAGACCTTGAGACCTGCACTCGAGGTGCTGAGCGCGGTTCAATCCTGCCCCGAGCCAGGCCTGGCACTGGTGACCATGGGGCGGCGTGATGTCTCCTACGATATCGAGATGCCCGTGCCGATTTGGCGAGCAAGCCTGGGCGACAGCGCGACGCGGGCAGCCCCCGAGCACTGGAAGATCAGTGCCCTCAATGATCAGCATGGTTATCTTCGTTTCGATCCGTCGCGCCCGATCGATGAGCATCCGCGGGTCGGCATGATTGTGGGATGCGGTGTCTCGCATCCCTGCACGACCTTCGATAAGTGGCGATGGATGCCGGTGGTCGATGAGGGCTATCGGGTGATCGACGCCGTATCCCTTCATTTCTAGGCGGCAGGCGGTAAGCCGCCGCTCGCTCTTGTGCCTCGGTCTTGTTTGAGGCGTGGAGGCGGCGACCGGTAAGCCACCGCTCTGTCTTGCGCTTCGGTGGTCGTTGACGCCTGGAGGCGGCGACCGGTAAGCCACCGCTCGCTCATACGGCTGCGGTCCGGCCTGTGGCCGGACTACCCTGCGCTCGGAGCGTTCCGCCGGAGCGCCCCGAACTCGGCTGCTCACGCAGCCTCAGACATGCGGGGCGCTCAGGAGAGTCCGGCGGACCTGCTCCTCGCTGGGCTTGCCGAAATCGCTCGGGC
>JBIKMC010000086.1:0-12462 GCA_044359405.1 Burkholderiaceae bacterium | reverse complement strand
CCGTCAGTCCGCTCGCCCAGCACACCCGGCAGACGTTCAGCGATGGATTGATAAGACAAACCGTGAAAGCCGTAACGCCGAACGCCCTGCTGCCGAACACTCGCTGGCAGAGCAAAATTTGTATGCACGGGAGACTGGCCCGCATGAAACGCTGTATCAAAGCATGCGAGCTGCGGCAGGTCGGGGACGCGCTCGCTCACGGCCAGGATTCCCGCCAAGTTATGTGGCTGGTGCAGAGGCGCCAGCGGCACCAGTTCGGTCAGGGCCGCCAAGAGATCAGAGTCAACCCTTGCGGGCACTGAAAAGCGCGCCCCGCCATGGACGACCCTATGCCCCACGCCGACCAGACGTCCCACGGCCGGATTTGTCTGCAAACGCTCGAGCAGCAACGCCAGCGCACCCGCGTGATCACGCACGTCGGGAAGTGGCTGCTCAAGGTGCGGCTCGCTCGCGGGCTTCCAATCGAGCCGCGCCTTGTCGGGCAGCCCTGAGATCTGGCCGGCAATACGAGCAGTCAGACGAGCGGCCGACCGGGCGCGCGACGCCGTCAGCTCGGATATTTCGTAGACGGCAAACTTGACACTGGAGGATCCACAATTGAGCACCAGCACACTGTCGGTGCCCGCCACCGCACGGGCAGGATTGACGCTAGAGGTATGGCCCATACCCGCGCTCAGTGAGGGCGCGAGCCCTTACCAGTCAACCGTCTGCGCCATATCGTCGGCCGCCTGCTTGAGCATGGGCAGCAAATCAAGCGCATCGGACAGACTCATGCGCGATACCGGCGCATGCATGGCCAGCGCTGCGACCACCCGACTGTCGACATCAAAGACCGGTACCGCCACGCAGCAGATGCCCGTCAAAAACTCCTCATTGTCGGTGGCATAGCCCTGCTCGCGCACGCGATCAAGCTCTTCGGACAGACGGGAGGCATCGGTCAGGGTTTTGGGCGTGTGGCGCACGAGGGGACTCTGGCGTATGAAGCGCTCGCGGGCACGGCGGTTCATGTAGCTGAGAAACAGCTTGCCACTGGCCGTCGCGTGCAGCGGCACACTGGACCCGGCACCCAGGTTGATGCGCAGGGGCCAGGAAGCCTCGACACGATCTAGGTACATCACCGTATTGCCGTTGGGAATGGTGAGATTGCAGGTTTCACCCACCTGCTCAACCAGTTCTTCGAGAATGGCGTGTCGCGCCGCTCGCATGGGTGAATTGAGCAGCACCTCGCCGGACAGGCGATTCAGACGTTGCCCGGTCTGATAGCGTTTGCTGCCAGGTTCGCGCCCCACGAGTCCGGAATACTCCAGAGTCGACAGAATGCGGAACACTGTGGGTTTGGGAAGGTCAACGCGCTTGCAGATCTCGGCCAACTGCGGCGGCGTCGAACTGGTGGCAATCACCTCGAGAATTCGAAATGCGCGCAGCACCGCCGAACCGGCGGGCACTGTCTCCTCCTCGAGCGCGATTTCAACTGAGCTGGATTCTTCTAGATTCATGGGACGGCTTAATGATTTTTGGATTTTGGGGGAAACCCGGGCGGGTTAACCCGTAGATTGCGCTACAAAGTTCCGAAAGAAAAGCCCCCTGAGAGCACCCCTTCATCAAAAACGAAATATTTCGTTCTGAAAGCAAGCCAATCTCGCTTGCCGAGCCTTCATCAACCCGTTCTGATGCCATGTTAATCGCCAGACGGCGCACCAAAAGTTCATTGCCAGGGGAACTCATGATGGATCTTCAAACCATTCGCAAGACGCGCAGCGCGGTCCAAGGCCGCCAGCGCATGACCCCGTCCGAGGCACTGGTCGAGACATTGGTTGCGCACGGCGTCACCGATGTGTTTGGCATCGTAGGCTCGGCCTACATGGACGCGCTCGACCTGTTTCCCGCAGCCGGAATCCGCTTCATCTCGGTCGCCCACGAGCAGGGGGCCGCACATATGGCCGATGGCTTCTCGCGCGTTTCGGGCAGACACGGCGTGTGCATTGCTCAGAACGGGCCTGGCATCACCAACTTCGTCACCGCAGTGGCAGCCGCCTACTGGGCGCATTCACCCGTCGTCGTCATCACGCCCGAAACCGGCAGCATGACGCTGGGCCTGGGCGGTTTTCAGGAAACCGAGCAACTGCCAATCTTCTCCAAGATCACCCGCTATCAGGCACACGTGAACAATCGGGCCCGCATGGCGGAGCTCTCCAGTCGTGCCTTCGATCGTGCCCTGCTTGAAATGGGACCTGCGCAATTGAATATTCCGCGCGATTTCTTCTACGGGGACATCGATTGCGAAATTCCCCGCCCCGTGCATATTGAGCGCGGCGCCGGTGGCGAGCGCAGCCTTGACGAGGCCGCCGAGTTGCTGGCCCAGGCGCGCTTTCCCGTGATTCTGGCCGGGGGCGGGGTCATCATGGGCAACGGCACTGCCGAAGCCATCGCTCTGGCCGAGCGACTGCACGCGCCGGTTGCCTGCAGCTATCTGCACAACGACGCCTTCCCCGCCTCGCATCCTCTGTGGTGCGGGCCCCTGGGCTATCAGGGCAGTAAAGCCGCCATGAAGCTCATCAGCCGCGCCGACGTGGTACTGGCGCTGGGCACACGCCTGGGGCCGTTTGGCACCCTGCCGCAGCATGGGCTCGATTACTGGCCCAAAGATGCCAAGGTGATTCAAATCGACGCCGAGGCACGCATGTTGGGTCTGGTCAAACCCATCAGCGTCGGCATCTGCGGCGACGCCCGGGCTGCGGCAGCCGCACTCTTGCAGCGCCTGGCGGGCCGCCCTCTGGCGGGCGATAAAAGCCGCGCCGAGCGCGACGCAGCGATCAAGGCTGAAAAATCAACCTGGCAGCAGGAACTCGATACCTGGACCCACGAGCGCGATGACTGGTCGGTCGGCGCAGCCGCGCAGTCAGGACGGATGCACCCGCGACAGATGCTGCGCGAACTCGAACGCGCCATGCCGGATAACGCCATGGTATCCACCGATATTGGCAATATCTGCTCGGTATCCAACAGCTACCTGCGCTTTGAGAAGCCCCGCTCGATGTTCGCGGCCATGAGTTTTGGCAATTGCGGCTATGCCTTCCCCACCATCGTCGGTGCCAAAGTGGCAGCCCCTGACCGCCCGGCCATTGCCTACGTGGGCGACGGTGCCTGGGGCATCAGCTTTAATGAAGTGCAGACCTGCGTGCGCGAAAACATCCCGGTGACCGCGGTGGTCTTCAATAACGGACAGTGGGGCGCAGAAAAGAAAAATCACGTCGATTTTTACTCCAACCGTTTTCTGGGCGTCTCCCTCGAACGCCAGCCCCACTGGGCAAACGTCGCGCGCGCCATGGGTGCCGAGGGCATTCGCATCGAGGCTCTGTCCGATGTCGGCCCGGCACTGAGCGACGCCGCGGCCGCGCAGCAACACGGACGAACCACCGTGCTTGAGATCATGGTGTCACCCGAGCTCGGCGACCCCTTCCGCCGCGACGCCCTGTCCAAGCCGGTGCGGCATCTGGCCAAATACCAGGCCTATCGCTGAGGCCCCCGCGCGGGCGGGGCGCTTCATTCAAGTACACTTTCCGGTTTCCTCAGCCCCCGCCTCCAACGTCATGCAAGAGAAGTACGACGCCGCAGCCATCGAGCGCGCAGCCCAATCCCACTGGCAGTCCACCGACGCCTATCGCGCCATCGAAAACGACCCGCGCTTTCCCCGCGGCAAGTATTACGCCTGTTCGATGCTGCCCTACCCATCGGGCAAGCTGCACATGGGGCATGTGCGCAACTACACCATCAACGATGTGATGTACCGGCAGTTGCGCATGCAAGGCTACAACGTGCTGATGCCCATGGGCTGGGATGCGTTCGGCCTGCCCGCCGAAAACGCGGCCATGAAGAACAAGGTCGCGCCAGCGCGCTGGACCTGGGACAACATCGCCTACATGAAGCGGCAGATGCAGGCCATGGGCCTGGCCATCGACTGGAGCCGCGAAGTCGCCACCTGCTCGCCCGACTACTACAAGTGGAATCAGCGGCTGTTCCTGAAGATGCTTGAGCAGGGCATCGCCTACCTGAAGACGGGTACAGTCAACTGGGACCCCATCGACCAGACCGTACTGGCCAACGAGCAGGTCATTGACGGTCGAGGCTGGCGCTCGGGTGCCGTCATCGAAAAACGCGAGATCCCCATGTACTACCTGGGCATTACGCGCTACGCCGATGAACTGGTCAAAGACCTTGAGCACCTGGGCTGGCCCGAACGCGTCAAGGTCATGCAGGAAAACTGGATCGGCCGCTCAACCGGCGTGCGCTTTGCCTTCACGCATGATTTGCGCGATGCCTCGGGCGCCGTCATCAACGACGGCCGCCTATACGTCTTCACCACCCGCGCCGACACCATCATGGGCGTCACCTTCGTCGCGGTCGCACCTGAACATCCCCTGGCCAGTCTGGCCGCTGCGCGCGACCCGCGCGTCGCTGAATTTGTCGACACCTGCAAACAGGGCGGCGTGACCGAAGCTGAAATGGCTACGCGCGACAAGGACGGCGTCACAACCGGGCTGTCGGTTACACACCCCCTTACGGGTGAATCCATTCCGGTTTGGGTCGGCAACTATGTGCTCATGAGCTACGGCGATGGGGCCGTCATGGGTGTGCCTGGTCACGATGAGCGCGATCTGGCCTTTGCCCGCAAATTTGATCTACCCGTCAAACAGGTCATCGCCGTCGAGGGCGAAAGCTTTACCCCGGATACCTGGCAGCCCTGGTACGAAGACAAGCAACGCGGCCGATGCATTCACTCGGGACCCTACGACGGCCTGAGCTATCAGCAGGCGGTCGACGCCATCGCCGCCGACCTGGCCGCAAAAGGTCTGGGTGAAAAGCGCATTCAGTACCGTCTGCGTGACTGGGGCATTTCCCGACAGCGCTACTGGGGCACACCCATCCCCATCATTCACTGTGACACCTGCGGCGCCGTGCCGGTTCCCTACAAAGACCTGCCGGTCCGTTTGCCCGAAGATCTGGTGCCCGATGGCAGCGGCAATCCGCTCAATCGCGATGATCGCTTTCTGCGCTGCGCATGTCCAAGCTGCGGCAAGCCCGCCCGCCGCGAAACCGACACCATGGACACGTTCATCGATTCGGCCTGGTATTACATGCGCTACTGCTCGCCCGACAATGCCGACTCGATGATCGACGCGCGCAACGACTACTGGATGCCCATGGACCAGTACATCGGCGGCATTGAGCACGCGGTGCTGCATCTGCTCTATGCGCGTTTCTGGACCAAGGTCATGCGCGATATCCGTGGCGACTTTCCGGCGGACCCCGCGCGCGGTCTGGTCAGGTTCAATGAACCCTTCAGTAACCTGCTGTGCCAGGGCATGGTGCTTAACCACATTTACTTCCGCAAGGGCGACAAGGGCGGCATCGAATATTTTTGGCCGGATGACGTCGAAAACGTGCATGACGCCAAGGGACAAGTTATTGGAGCCCGCCTGAAGTCGGACGGCAGCGCCATCGAGTATGGCGGTGTCGGCACCATGAGCAAAAGCAAGAATAACGGGGTTGATCCCCAATCGCTCATCGATCAGTACGGAGCCGATACTGCGCGTCTGTTTGTCATGTTCGCTTCCCCGCCTGAGCAGACGCTTGAATGGTCAGGCTCGGGTGTGGAGGGCGCGCATCGCTTTTTGCGTCGCCTCTGGACCACCTGCTGGCAGCATCGCGAGGCCGTGGCGGGCGCAGCAGCTCTCGACCCCTCGCACCTGGGTGAGGTACACAAGAACCTGCGCCGCGAGATTCACAGCATTCTGCGCCAGGCCCATTACGACTATCAGCGAAAGCAGTACAACACGGTTGTGTCCGCCGCCATGAAAATGCTCAACGCCATCGAGGGTTCGCAGCTTCCCGATGACGGTGCCTCGGCGTCGGTGCTGGCCGAAAGCCTGTCCATTCTCGTGCGCGTGCTCTATCCCATCGTCCCCCATGTCACGCATCAGCTCTGGGACGATCTCGGCTTCGCCGCCCGGGGTAAGACACTGCTCGATTCGCCCTGGCCTGTGGCCGATGAGGCCGCGCTGCGCCGCGATCAGGTCGAGCTGGTGTTACAGATCAACGGTAAGGTGCGTGGTTCAGTCACGGTCGCGGCCGGCGCCGACCAGACCACCATTGAAGCCGCTGCGCTGGCGCACGAAGCCTTCCAGCGTCATGCAGAGGGTAAGCCGGCGCGCAAGGTAATCGTTGTGCCCGGCCGTCTGGTCAATGTGGTGGTCTGACTCATCCCCGCAGCGTCGCGCAGCACTCGCTGCGTGCGCGGCGCTGGCTGCGACCACCCTGGTCAGCGCCTGCGGCTTTAAGCTGCGCGATTCGGCGCAGCTGCCATTCCGACGCCTCCACACCAACCTCGATCGTAATTCAGTGATTGGCGCCGAGTTCCGCTCCATGGTGCGGGTGTCCAGCGATACCGTGCTGGTCGACCGAATCCAGGACGCGGACGCTCGCTTGGAAGTTCTATCGGAATCGCGCGAGCGCGAGATCGTGGGCTTTACCAGCACCGGTCGACCCCGCGAATATCAACTGCGGCTGCGGTATCGGTTTCGGGTGCTGCGCGGCAACGGTCAAGACTGGCTACCCGCGACCGAGCTGCTTCTGTATCGCGACATCACAGCGACCGATATCGAGATCGTCACCAAACAGCAGGAAGAAGAGCTGCTGTACCGCGAAATGCAATCCGATGTGGTGCAGCAGTTGCTGCGACGCCTGTCGGCGCTCAAACCCTGAATCGCAGCCTTCGCCGTGCCACAGGTCCGTCCCGAGGCCCTTGAAACCGCCCTCAAGCGTGGGCTGGCGCCGCTTGTCTGGATTCATGGTGATGAGCCCCTGCTCGTTCAGGAAGCCGCGGATGCCGTGCGCGCCACTGCGCGAGCGCAGGGCCTGCCGTCGCGCCATGTGTTCGAGGTTGATCGCTGGTTCAAACCCAGCGCGCTGCAGGCGCAAACCAACAGCCTGTCCCTATTCGACGACGGTAAGCTGATTGAACTGCGCTTTTCGGGCAAGCCGCCCAAAGAGCTGGGTCAGGCCCTTGCTGAGTCTGTGGCCCAGCTCGATGCATCGGTCCGCCTGCTCGCCATCAGCGCTCGACTCGATCGCAGCGTCACGGACAGCGCCTGGTTCGGTACGCTTGAGCGCGGCGGGCTGGTGGTTCCCGTGTATCCGGTCGAGCGTCGACAACTGCCATCGTGGATTGCCGAGCGCCTGGCGCGTCAGAATCAGCGCGCCGACAGCGCAACGCTTGAATTGATCGCAGAGCGCGTCGAGGGCAATCTCCTGGCGGCCTGGCAGGAGGTGCGCAAGCTTGCGCTCCTGTTCGGCCCGGGCGAACTGCCGGCCCAAGAGACCCGCGCCGCCGTGCTGAGCGTGGCCCGCTACGACGCGTTTGGTCTGGTTGAGGCGGCGCTGACGGGCGATGGCAGCCGCGCCATGCGCAGCCTTGAGGGGCTGCGCGCCGAAGGCGAGGCGCCGCCGCTCATTCTTTGGGCTCTGGGCGACGCGGTCCGCACTCTGCTGCGCCTGCATGAGGCGCGCGCGGCCGGGCGCCCCTTGACACAGGCGTTGCGTGAGGCACGGGTTTTTGGTCCGCGCGAGCGTCTGTTCGAGGGGGCGCTGAAAAGACTCGCGCCTGCGGTCTGCGCGCAGGCACTGCAGCGCGCGGCGCAGACCGATAGAATCGCCAAAGGGGTCGCAGCCGGCGATACCTGGGGTGCACTCGAATCACTGGCGATGCTGCTGGCCGGGGTATCCCCGCCCAAGGAAATTTGACGTGGACAAGGCCATCACCGATATCACCGCCTACATGGACGCCGTGGGTCAGCGGGCCCGCGCAGCCAGCCGCACGGTCGCCGCATCGGCCACGGCCGCACGCAATGCGGCGCTGTCGGCCACCGCACAGGCTATTCGCAGTCAGGCAACCCTGCTGAAGCAGGCCAATGAACGCGACCTGGCAGCCGCGCGAGCCGCTGGGCTGGAGGCCGCCTTTGTCGATCGTCTGGTGCTGAGCGACAGTGTCATCGAAGGCATGGCCAAAGGCATCGAACAGATCATTCTGCTGCCTGACCCCGTGGGCGAAATCAGCGATCTGCGTACGCAGCCCTCGGGTATACAGGTCGGCCGCATGCGTGTGCCACTGGGGGTCATCGGCATCATTTATGAATCGCGCCCAAACGTCACCATTGACGCTGCCGCGCTGTGCATCAAATCGGGCAACGCCGCCGTGCTGCGCGGCGGTTCGGAAGCTTTCCACAGCAACCAGGCGCTCGCCGCTCTGATTCGACAGGGTCTGAGCGCGGCCGGTCTGCCAGCCGACACCGTGCAGGTCATTGAAACCACCGACCGGGCAGCCGTCAGCGCTCTTATTGCGGCCGAGCGCTGGGTCGATGTGATTGTGCCGCGCGGCGGCAAATCACTCATCGGCCTCATCGCGCGCGAAGCACGTGTGCCGGTGATTTACCACCTCGATGGCGTGTGCCACGTATTCATAGACGACCAGGCCGATCTCGACAAAGCCATCCGCATCGCAGATAACGCCAAAACCCAGCGTTACTCGCCTTGCAACACGATGGAGACTTTGCTGGTTGCCCGCGGCATCGCCGCGCAGATCTTGCCGCAGCTGGGCCGCATTTATGGCGCCAAGTCTGTCGAACTGCGCGGTGACGACGAATGTCGAAAGATTCTGGCCGCCGCGGGCATTGCGTGTGGCCAGGCAACCGAAGACGACTGGTACACCGAGTACCTCGCGCCCATTCTGGCCATCCGAGTCGTCGCCGACCTTGATCAGGCCATGGACCACATCGCCCGCTACGGGTCTCGGCATACCGATGCCATCGTCACCGAGAACCACAGCCGGGCCATGCGCTTTCTGCGTGAAGTGGACTCCGCCTCCGTGATGGTCAACGCGTCTACCCGTTTTGCGGATGGCTTTGAATACGGTCTGGGCGCTGAAATCGGCATCTCCACCAATAAGCTGCACGCGCGCGGACCGGTCGGCCTCGAAGGCCTCACATCGCAGAAATTTATTGTGCTGGGTAACGGCCAGATTCGGCACTGACCATGTCCTCTGGCTACCTCTGGGTCAAAGCAGCCCACATTATTTTCGTTACCAGCTGGTTCGCAGGCCTTTTCTACCTGCCGCGTATTTTTGTCAACCTGGCCATGGTGCCGCAGCCTGGTGCAGAGCGTGAACGCTTGCTGCTCATGGGGCGCAAACTATGGCGCTTCATGCAGCCCCTGATGCTGCTGGCCCTGGTTTTCGGTCTGTGGCTGTGGCTGGGCTACGGCATGGGCGCCGGCAGCGGCTGGATGCATGCCAAACTCGCCATCGTGGTGCTGCTGCTCGCCTACCACTTCATATGCGGCAGACTGTTGCGCAAGCTGGCCGCGGGCGAAGATCGCCACTCGCACGTCTGGTTTCGCTGGTTCAACGAAGTGCCGGTGCTTGCTCTTTTCGTGGCAGTCGTTCTGGTGGTGATCAAACCCTTTTGAAGCGAGGCTTCATCCATGTCCAAAACTGTTGACTATTTCATGGCCCCCATCTCGCCCTGGGCACGCCTGGGTCATGATGCCTTTCGCGAAATCTGCCGCCGCCATGGTGCATCGATTCGTCTGCTGCCCATTGACCTGGGCGCCAAGGTATTTCCAGTGTCTGGAGGCGTGCCGCTGGCTAAGCGAGCCCCGCAGCGTCAGGCGTATCGCCTGGTGGAGCTCGCACGCTGGCGCGACTTCCGAGGCGCGGCCCTGAAGGTGCAGCCAAAGTTTTTTCCGGTGCCGCAGGAGGAAGCCAGTCTGGCCATCATCGGAACACAACAGGTAGCAGGCACTGAGCTAGCCCTGGATCTGGCGGGTGCTCTCATGCGCGCCATCTGGGATGAGGAGCGCAACATCGCCGATACGGCCGTCATCGCTGAAATCATGCGCGGCCTGGGCATTGACGCGAGCGCCGTGTCATCCCAACGTGAGGCAGCTCAGAAAACCTATGAGAGCAACACCCAGGAGGCGATCGAGCGCCAGGTGTTTGGCGTGCCCTGGTACGTGTACGGCGATGAGCCATTCTGGGGCCAGGACCGGCTTGATTTTCTCGATCGGGCGCTCGCCCGTTGAGTACCACCAAAGAGCTTGCGTATTTCGCGCCCTGCCCCCGCGGCCTCGAGGCCCTGCTCGCAGCCGAACTCACAGGGCTTGGCGCCTCTGAAGCAGCTCCCACCCAAGGCGGCGTTGCCTTTGACGCCGAGCCCGCCACAGCCTGGCTGGCCAACCTGCACTCACGACTGGCCAGTCGGGTACTGATGCGAGTGGGTAGCGGCCCTTATCGCGACGAAGACGGTCTTTACAAGCTGGCGCGGCGCATCGAGTGGGAGCGCTGGTTTGATGCCAGTTTCACGCTCAGGGTGGACATCGCCGCGCAGCGCTCTCCGCTACGCAGCCTCAATTTCGCAGCGCTGCGTGTCAAGGACGGCATTGTCGATCGGTTTCGCGCAGGCTCGGGTGATCGCCCTTCGGTCGACACGCGTGAACCTGATGTGAGAGTGCATGCCTTTCTTCAGTCACGCAGTCTGGCCATTTATCTTGATCTGTCCGGCGAGCCGCTATTCAAGCGTGGCTGGCGCTCGGAAGCAGGTGCCAAAGGCGAAGCGCCCCTTAAAGAAAATCTCGCCGCCGGGCTGCTGTTGCTGGCAAGCTGGCGCCCGGGTGAGGCGCTGATGGACCCCTTCTGTGGCTCGGGCACGCTGCTGATTGAGGCCGCCCAGATGCAGTTGGGCATTGCGCCTGGTCTGCAACGGGACTTCGCTTTTCAAAAGTTTCTGAGTCATGACGAGGCTGCCTGGTCACGCTTGAAAAGTGGCGCGACCGAGCGCGAGCGCGCATTGCGCCAGGGTCTTGTCCAAGCCGATTCGACAACGTCTGCCGATAATCGGCTGATGCTGGCAGGCGCCGATCTCGACCCGCACGCCATCGAACGCACTCGCCGTAATCTGCAGCGCGCCGGCATCGACCCCTCGCGGGTGCGCCTGCGTGTGGCCGACTGCCGCAAATCGCGCCCCGCGTTCGACAAGCCAGGACTGATCATTGCCAACCCGCCGTACGGCGAACGTATCGAGGCACTGGGCCATGAAGCTAGGCCCCATGATCAAGCCAGGCCCCATGATCAAGCCATGCACCATCATCGAGCCAGCCCCCATGATCAGGTACTTGCGGCGTTCGGAGACACTCTCAGGCAACATTTCGGCGGCTGGCGAGTGGCCCTGATGAGCAGTGACGAAGAGCTTCCTGCCATCATGGGCTTAAAGCCGCAACGCCGCACCCCGCTTTACAACGGGGCGCTCGAATGCAGGCTGTTTCAGTTCGAGATCTTTCCGTCCGCTTCTTCGCCCGCTTCTTCGCCCGCTTCTTCGCCCGCTTCTTCGCCCGCTTCTTCGCCCGCTTCTTCGCCCGCTTCTTCGCCCGATTCTTCGCCCGATTCTTCGCCCGATTCTTCGCCCGATTCTTCGCCCGCTTCTTCGCCCGCTTCGTCACAGCACGTCACATCGGTATGAATACCTCCGAAGATAGTCGCACGCCTGCCCAGCGCCTGGCTGATGTTCACCGTCGCATCGAACACGCCTGTGCTCAGGCGCAGCGCAACCGCCGATCAGTCACGCTGCTGGCCGTCAGCAAGACCTTCAGCGCCGACCATGTCGTCCCTCTTGCGCACATCGGGCAGCGCGACTTTGCCGAAAACTACCTGCAGGAATCCCTGAGCAAAATCGAAACTTGTCGCGCCCTAGGACTCGATCTCATCTGGCACTTCATCGGCCCCATTCAGTCAAACAAGACGCGGCCCATCGCAGAGCAGTTTGACTGGGTGCACAGCGTTGAACGCCTGCGCATCGCCACGCGACTGTCAGAGCAGCGCCCAAAGACGATGCCGCCGCTGAACGTGTGCATTCAGGTCAATGTATCGGGGGAAGCCAGCAAGAGTGGGTGCGCTCCGCAGGAGGCGGCCGCCCTGGCGCAAGCCGTTGTCGCTGACTGTCCGAGACTAAGCCTGCGCGGCCTGATGGCCATCCCGGAGCCGACCACAGACGTCGCGTTACAGCGGCAGCGCTTCGCCATGCTCCGTGATCTGTACGGGCAGATCTGCGCTCAGCTGCCTGAGGCAGCTCGAACGGCGTTTGACACCTTATCGATGGGGATGTCGGACGACCTCGAGACGGCAATCGCCGAGGGCGCGACCATGGTACGGGTGGGTACTGCGATTTTCGGTCGGCGCGCAAATCGGCCGACCGAACCGTCCTGACGAATCAGGCCATACCCTTGATGGCTGCAGCCAGGCGGCTTTTGTAGCGAGACGCGGCATTCTTGTGAATGATGCGTTTGTCGGAGATGCGGTCGATCACCGACTGAGACTCTTGCATGACGCGCATGGCCACAGCTTTGTCGCCAGCGCCA
>JBIKMC010000085.1:0-12465 GCA_044359405.1 Burkholderiaceae bacterium | reverse complement strand
ATGAGTCAATGCACTGTAATTTCGGCATCGACCTGATCAACCAGATCAAGCTTGAAAACCCGCATCTGTGGACACCTCAGTTTCGGGAAGAAATTCTGGGCCTTTTCCGCCGCGCGGTTGAGCTTGAATACGCGTACGCTGAAGACACCATGCCTCGCGGCGTCCTGGGTCTGAACGCCCCTATGTTCAAGGCCTATCTTCGCTTCATCGCCAATCGCCGTGCGCAGCAGATTGGTATTGATCTGCCCTATGCCCCGGAAGACAACCCCTTCCCCTGGATGAGCGAAATGATTGACCTCAAGAAGGAGCGCAACTTCTTCGAGACGCGGGTCATCGAGTACCAGACCGGAGGCGCTCTCAGTTGGGATTGACGCGGGTCCGTCAGCAACCCATTCAACGGCTGCAGCGCGCTGGCGCTGCCGGGCCGGGTCCCGCTTCCCTCTGCATACCGATAGGCTGCCCTGCAATTGTGGCAGCTCCTTCTCTTTCAGGTTTCGCCCGATTCGTCACGCCGTGCCCTCGAGGCCGGCGTTTTCACATCAGCGCTTATGGCGCTCGCCCCGAATTCATTAGCGCAGGATCGCACGGTCTTCGACCGCGGGAGTCTGCGCCGATGAATAGCTCGTGCATGGCAGACATCCTGTCCGCAGGCACGGGTTTCCATTATCGTAACTTCACCTGAAGGAGCACCCCATGGCCACTGCTGCCAAGAAACCCGCCGCGAAGAAGCCGGCTGCCAAGAAAGCTGCCGCCAAGAAGCCCGCGGCCAAGAAAGCCGCTGCCAAGAAGCCCGCCGCTAAGAAAGCCGCTGCCAAGAAGCCCGCCGCCAAGAAAGTAGCCGCCAAGAAGCCGGCCGCTAAGAAAGCCGCTGCCAAGAAGCCCGCCGCCAAGAAAGCGGCTGCCAAGAAGCCTGCAGCCAAGAAAGCCGCGGCCAAGAAACCGGCTGCGAAAAAACCTGCGGCCAAGAAAAAAGCGGCCAAGAAACCGGCTGCGAAAAAAGCGGCTAAAGCCGCTGCGAAAAAGCCCGCTGCCAAAAAGACCGCTGCGCAACCCGCGGCGGCCCCTGCAGCTCAGCCCCTGAACCCGGCTGCGGCGTGGCCTTTCCCGACGGGCAATCGTCCGTAATTAGCATCCATTCGGCTGGGCCCGCGCTCAGCGAATTGGCGAAGTCTGCGGGGCGATGCAACAGCATCGCCCCGTTTTTATGGGACGGCCCGTCTGGCCTCAGCAGGCCTGTCTACCGATTGGCAGCCCCTTGGCGGTCCATACGCCGAGCAGATTGCCTGCCGCGGCAACGACAATAGCCGCCCCATAAGCGCCCGTACGATCAAACAGCCACGCCGCCAGAATGGGCAGGCAGATTGCCGCGACACACCAGGCGATATACACGCGCGCAGCCAGCCGGGCAAACAGATCACGCGGCCAGTACTGCGCCATCCAGGCGGCCGAACAGCCCGAGATGAATCCGTAGCCCATGCCAATCATGGCCAGCGCCAGGCCTGCGGTGACGACAGTCGGCCAGAGGTTGATCAAGACCGCGCCTGAGAGCGCCCACAGATGGGCACCCGCCGCGACCCGTGAAACCGGATACCGGTCGACCAGCCAACCACCGGCCAGGCGCGCCACCGCGATGGCAGCCGTGATCGCCGAGGTCGCTGCCACCGCGAAGCCGGCGTTGGCACCGTAGGCGTGCAGAATGCCAGCCGCCTGACTCATGACCAGCAGTCCCGACGATGCGGCCAGAAAAAACACCAAGAATAGCCGCGCAAAGACGCGCTGATCGACCTGGAAATCTGCAGGAACTGTGCTGGACTGCGTCGCCTGCAGACGGATGGCCGCGCACCGATAGAGCCAGGCCGCCCCGCCGATGAGGCACACGACGACCACGCCCAGTCCCATCAGCGTCGCGCGCAACCCGAATTGCGGTAGCGCCCAGCCAAAGATAGGGGAACCGATCATGGCGCCAATGGGGTAAAGACTGACCACATAGCCGTTGGCAAGGCCACTGGGACGCGCCAGGGTCTGATTGAGTCCCTGCTGCACGACGATAAAGGAGGCTCCGCCGCCAATTCCGAACAGAACTCCGTAGCCAAGAAGCAGCGCTTCGAAGCCTTGACCAAAAGCAACCAGCATCAGCCCCGAGCCAGCGGCAAGACCCGTAAGCGCAAGCAGAACCGCTGGCGGCAGCCCAGGATACCGTCTGAGCAGCCACGGTACCCCATTCATGCCCAGCGTCAGGGTGATCGTAGCCAGCGCAAAGACAATGCTCAGTTCAGTGCGCGACACCCCGTAGGCGTCCTCCATGGGTCGTAGGAAGACGCTGAAGGCATAGATAGTGCCAAACGGCAGATTGGTGAGCGTGGCGGCGGCGATCGCCGCCGCGGTCCGTGAAGAGGCGTCCATCGCGCCAGCATATCGCACGATGGCCGCGCTAAGCCGATGGCAGCACGTCGGGCGCCCGAACTGGGTTAGCATCACGTCGCGTTCAACCTGCAGGAAGCATTCATGCGCCAAACGCTATGGCTCATTCTGGAGGCGGTCGGCAGCATACTGGTTTCAGCCTGCCTGCTGCGGGCCTGGTATCGCTGGATCGGCATGGGGTTTCGCGACCCCATCGGACAGTTTGTATTTGCGCTTACTGAGTGGATGGTGCGCCCGCTTCGTAGTGTGCTGCCCGTGCGAGGTCGCACCGACTGGGCCAGTCTGTGTGGTGGGCTATGCATCTCGGTACTGCTGGCGATCGTGTATCTGCTGATCTGGGGCTCCACCCGGGCGCCCGTTTTCGGCGCCGTTGTGCTGATTGCGCTGGCCTGGATGCTCAAATGGTTTTTGTGGCTGCTCAGCGCCGTGGTGCTGTTACTGGCGGTTCTGTCCTGGGTCAATCCCTATGCGCCCATTGCCCCCATTCTGCAGGCCCTCGCGCAGCCCTTTCTGTCACCGCTTCAGCGCATTATTCCGCGCATCGGCAGCGTCGATCTTTCGGGCCTGGTGCTGCTATTGATTGCCCAGGGAGCCTTGTCGCTACTACACGGGTTGGTTCCGGCTGCCTGAGGCCCGAAACGAGTGGATCGTACTCAAGCGCGCTCGAACGCGGGTACGCATTCAGCCCCGACAGCCGCTGAGTGGCTGGGCGGTCGTCCTGGCCAGTGGCGACTGTATATCGCCGTGCAACCCGGGGCTTCGCGCACAGAAGTGGTTGGCCCACATGATGGCTGTCTGAAACTGAGGGTCGCTTCACCACCCACCGACGGCAAGGCAAACGATGCGCTACTGGCGTGGCTGGCTGGCCGGATTGGCGTCGCCCGGCGTCAACTCACACTTGAATCAGGAGCGGCCAGTCGCCGAAAGAGGATCATTCTGTTCTGCGAGCTGGATGCCGCCACGCTGCTCAGCCGGCTCTACCAGGGGCTGGAGCCATAAGTTTCGCGATAACGCTCAGCCACAACTGAGCGATCAATCTGATGATTCTGTGCCCCCGCGTGCTCGATCTTGAGCGCGCCCATGACGCTGCCCAGACGCGCTGCTGCAACCCAGTCCATACCATGCGTAAGCCCATACAGCAGGCCGCCGCGGTAAGCATCACCACATCCGGTGGGGTCGAGCGTCCTCGCCACCTTGACGGGCGCAAGCTCGTGTCGCTCAGACCCGACATACACCCATGAGCCCTGCGCACCGCGGGTGACGATGAGCGCTTTGACCCTCGCCGCCATGTCCGATTCGCTCCAACCGGTCCGCTCACACAGCAGCTGGCACTCGTAGTCATTGACGGCCACCGCGCTAGCCCGCCCGATGAGATCACGCAGTTCGGGGCCATCAAACGCCGGCAACTGCTGCCCCGGATCGAAGATCCAGGAGCACGACTGGTCGGCGAACTCAGACGCATGCCGTAACATCGCCTCCTTGCTGTTGGGCGCGACGATTCCCCAGGTAACGGTCTGGTCGCCCGCGGCGCTGACCTCGTGCGCCCGGGCCATAGCGCCGGGATGAAAGGCGCTGATCTGGTTATCGGACAGGTCGGTGGTGATGAACGCCTGCGCGGTGTAGTGCCCGTCAACATGCAATACGCGTGAATGGTCGATACCCAGACTAGCGAACCGGTCCATGTAGTCCTGACCATCGCGGCCAACCGCAGCCAGCACCACGGGTTCGCCCCCCAGGCCCTTGAGGTTGTACGCGATATTGGCCGCGCAGCCACCGAACTCGCGTTTAAGCGTCGGCGCAAAGAAAGACACGTTAATCATGTGCACCCGGTCGGCAAGGATGTGATCCTTGAACTGGCCCTCAAACACCATGATGGTGTCGTAGGCCACCGATCCGCTGATCATCACGCGTGCAGGCATGCAAACCTCGTCAGGACAAGTTGGAGGAAAACAGTCAGGGGTAGAACAACGACACCGCAAAGCTCGCTGGCGCGAGCTCAGCCGCTACAAAACTCAACTCGAGCGGGAACTCGCTGCGGGCTGCAAATCCAGCGGCAGGGTCATCAGCCCGAACGTATTCGTGGGGCTGGATCACCTTACGGACAATCAGCGCGCCGGTCTGATCGGTGAGTGACAGCTCGATCGCGGGCCAGGCCAGCGCATAGTCGGAGCGATTGCGCAACAGCCCAGCCGCAGACAATCGTCCTGCCTCCGGCTGTCGAATCTCGAAGGACTCAATCGAGATGGTCTGCAGCTGTCGCATCGGCGTAACCGAGCGCCCGGCCGTGTCACCCAACCACTGCAGGGCCGGCCTGAGCGCCGGCAGCGTCGCGAAGAGCGGCTCGCGAAGCCACAGGCCCAACTGCACCACGAGCCCCAGTATCAGTGTCGAAAGGATGATCGCCGCGCCCACAGCAGTCCCTCGCGGGCGAACCGATGCCCGATCGGGCCAGTCCCGCAAAGGCAATGCGGTGGACTTAATGGCCCGCGGCTGCGCAGGCGCCGGCAGGGGCGCAAGTGGCGGAGGATCGTCGTCAAACGGCGAACCGAAGCGAAAGCCGCTCGCCGCCGGATCGGCTGGCCGACTGACCGCCTCAGTGGACTGAGCAACGCTCACCACCTCGGCTGGCGTGGGTGCAAGCGTCGGAGCTGGCGTGGGTGCAAGCGTCGGGGCTGGCGTGGGTGCAAGCGTCGAAGCTGGCGTGGGTGCAAGCGTAGAAACAAGCGTCGAAGCTGGCGTGGGAGCTGGCGTCGCAGCCGACGTCGCAGCGCCCGACAAAACCGGCGCTATCACGTCCGCTGGCGAGGGCATCGAGTCCGGCGCAGCAGATGCCCCGGCGTCCGACCCAGCCGCCGCAGCCACCGCCGCCAGCGTAGCGGACGCTGGTGCAGGAGCCGGTCCCGGATCGAACGTAGAAGCAGGTCTGTCAAGGTAGCGCAGACTGTCCAGTCCAGAAAACACGGTCGCGCAACGCGAGCAAACCAGGCGGCCACCCTCGCCGCGCAGACGCGCTACGTCGACGGGCGTGTCATATACACAAGCGGGGCAGATCGCGACAAATGGCATGGTGTTGAATGTTAAGCGTCCAGCCGGCGACGGCCGGCCAGACAGGCCCAACCCTCGTGCACGCCGAAGACTTCGAGGGCCACGCCCGGATAGCAGGCCTTGAGTTCATCGACCTGTCGATCGAGCAGCCCGGCCAGCACCAACCAGCCGCCCGGGCGCACCAGTCCGGTCAGCAGCGGCGCCAGCATGCGCAGGGGATTAGCCAGAATATTTGCGAGCACCACCTGAGCCGGTACGGTGCCTGGCGACGAAGCCGCCACAACGTCGATGCTGACCTGATTTAATCGCGCATTATCGCGCGCGCTGACCAGCGCCTGAGCGTCGATATCGATGGCTGTCACGCTGCTGGCACCCAGCTTGGCCGCCGCGATCGCAAGAATACCTGAGCCGCAACCGTAGTCGATCACACTTGCACCGGGCGCCAGTGAAGCCTCAAGCCATTTCAGGCACAGATACGTGGTGGGATGGCTGCCCGTGCCAAACGCAAGACCTGGATCGAGGACAATGGTCTGTCGACCCTCACGCTGCGCGCGGTCAATGCTTTGGGCATGCCACGAGGGCGCCACCAGTAGTCGATCGCCAATGGGAATAGGCTCGAACTGAGATTGGGTCAACGTCACCCAGTCCTGATCGGCGAGCGGCCTGGTCTCATAGTGAGACGGAGCCAGAAGACCACCAACGCCAGCGGCCTGCGCGAGAAAGGCGCCTGGATCAAGCCGCGCCTCAATCAGGGCTGTCAGGCGCGTGCGCGCCCAGGCGGAGGCTGCGGGCGGTTCGCCCGGCTCGCCGAAAATGGCCTGCTCATCCGGAGAATCGGCGTCGTCGTCTTCGGCCTGCACCGAAAGCGCACCCGCTTCCAGTAGCGCATCCGACCAGGCCTCGACCGTCGGCTGCTCGACCACGAAGACCAGTTCGAACCACATGGGCGGCTGCAAGCTCGCGTAGCAATCGCTCAGCCGTTGCGGCGCTGGGCGATTTTCTGCTCGAGGTAATGGATGGACGTGCCGCCACTGACAAAACGCGCGTCGTTAAGCAGCTCGCGATGAAGCGGCAGGTTGGTAAGAATGCCCTCGACCGCCATCTCGGACAATGCGATACCCATACGTCGCAGAGCCTGCTCGCGAGTGTCACCGTAGGCCAGCACTTTGGCGATCATGGAGTCGTAGTGCGGCGGCACCATGTAGCCAGCATAAGCATGTGAATCGACGCGGATACCCGGGCCGCCCGGTGGGTGCCAGGCTGTGATGCGTCCGGGCGAGGGCGTGAACTTGTAGGGGTCTTCCGCGTTGATGCGACATTCGATCGCATGACCGCGCAGGTTGATATCGCGCTGCTTGAAGCGAAGGCGCTCTCCGGCCGCGACGCGGATCTGCTCCTGAACGATATCAATGCCGGTAATGAGCTCAGTAACCGGGTGCTCAACCTGCACCCGGGTATTCATTTCGATGAAGTAGAACTCTTCGTTTTCGAAGAGAAACTCAAAAGTGCCCGCACCCCGGTAACCAATCTTGCGGCAAGCATCGGCACAACGCGAACCGATGCGCTCAATTAGCCTGCGACTAATGCCCGGCGCAGGCCCTTCTTCGATGATCTTCTGATGACGTCGCTGCATGGAGCAGTCACGCTCACCCAGATAGACCGCACTGCGAAACGAATCGGCCAGCACCTGAATTTCGATGTGCCGCGGATTCTCGAGAAATTTTTCCAGGTAGACGGATGGATTGTTGAAGGCAGCCTGCGCCTCGGCGCGCGTCATGGTGACGGCATTTAGGAGCGCCGCTTCGGTGTGCACGATTCGCATGCCACGACCGCCGCCGCCGCCCGCCGCCTTGATAATCACCGGATAGCCAACGGCACGGGCGATGCGCAGAACCTCTTTGGGGTCATCGGGCAAGGCGCCCTCCGAGCCGGGTACCACGGGAACGCCCGTTTTTTTCATGGCGTCCTTGGCGGACACCTTGTCGCCCATGAGCCGGATAGACTCAGGCTTGGGGCCGATGAACACAAAGCCGCTTTTCTCGACGCGTTCAGCGAAGTCAGCGTTCTCCGACAGGAAGCCGTAGCCTGGATGAATCGCCTCGGCATCCGTGACCTCGGCCGCGCTGATGATCGCCGGAATATTGAGGTAGCTCTCGCGCGAGGGGGGCGGACCGATACAGACCGACTCATCGGCCAGCTTTACGTACTTAGCCTCGGTATCCGCCTGCGAATGCACCACCACCGTCTTGATACCCAGCTCGCGACAGGCGCGCTGGATGCGCAGGGCGATTTCGCCCCGGTTGGCGATGAGAATCTTTTCAAACATCGGAAACTCCGCCGCGAGGCCAGGCTCAGGGTTCGATCACGAACAGCGGCTGGCCAAACTCGACCGGCGAACCGTTTTCAACCAGGACAGACTTGATCGTGCCCGCACAATCGGCCTCGATCTCGTTCATGAGTTTCATCGCCTCGATGATGCAGAGGGTGTCTCCCACCTTCACTTCAGAGCCAACCGACACGAAGGCGCCTGACCCTGGCTGCGCCGAGCGATAAAAGGTGCCCACCATGGGTGATTTGACGACATGGCCGCTGGGCGCCGGTGGTGGCGCGGGCTCTGCAGCGGCAGCGGGCGCCGGCGCGACCGCCGCAGGGGCCGCCGGTGCCGCGCTCGAGGCCGGTAGCGGCGCACCGATCGGTGCGCCGTAGGCAATCGCAGGGACTGCGGGGACCGACTTTACAATGCGAACCTTGCCCTCGCCCTCGGTGATCTCCAGTTCGGCAATCCCGGACTCCGAGACCAGATCGATCAGTGTCTTAAGTTTACGCAAGTCCATAGCGCCCCCTGGTGGCTGGAACGCGAGGCCGGCGACCTTGATAAACCATCGTCGCTATCTGGCTCATGTACAGCCCCGTGTACGGAATTGATATCGAGCAAAGCCGCCTATTGTGCACTATCTTGGCTTAATCACCATTAACTTCGGCCAATTTGCCTGGATTGCTCGCTCAACATTAACGGCATCAATGCGCAAGATGGCGTCAGATGTCGGACTTTAGCCGAAAAGGCCGGATCAGGCGAGCGCCCGCAGGGCTGCCGCTCGCAAAGCTTCAAGTTTGAATCGACCCAAGATGCGCTCCTGTGCTCGACGCTCACGGTCAAGCACCAGCGTAAACGGCAGGGCCCCGGAAGGGTTGCCAAGTCGACGCATGAGCTCGGAACCGGCTGCCCCAGCAATGACCAGCGGATAGCCCATGGGCGATTTTGTCGAAAATTCGCGCACTTTAGCCGCGGAATCAACGGCAAAGCCGATCGAGCGAAGGCCCCGCGGGGCCAGCTCGCGTTGCAGGCCATCCAGCTCGGGCATTTCATGAACGCAGGGCGGGCACCAGGTCGCCCAGAAGTTGACGATCCACGCGCGCGCATCGGCCTGCGCGTCCATCCGATAGGCACGTCCCTCGGCGTCGAGCCAATCCTGGCTGAACAAGAGCGACACAGCATCGCGCCCGGGTTGTTCAAGCCTGTAATTCCACATCGCCAGCCCGGCCCCAAGGCCCAGCGAACCCAGGGCGACGCCCGTCCACAGCAAGCCCCGGCGGGAGCGAGGTCCGCCGGTGCCGGTGCCGGTGCCGGTGCCGGTGCCGGTGCCGGTGCCGGTGCCGGTGCCGGTGCCGGGGGCGGCGTCGGTGGCCGGGCTCGCGCCCGCGCCTGCCTGGGCCTGGGCGACACCTCGCGGCTCAGGGCGGCCTGCAGCCCGATCAACGGGTTGGCTCATCTCGGAAACTCCTCTGCGACACGCATCAGGCTGGCCTCAAGCGGTTGATCGGGCCTGTAAAGCCGCCCGGTCGCCCCGCTGCGGTAAATCGCCAGTGGCCGCTCGCAGGGCCCCGCGCAGATCATCTTCGGCATACAGGGACAGCAGCACCGGCTCGCGGCGGTACCAAAAGCTGATAGTTTCGACGTCGACTGACGCCTGGCGAAAACTCGGCATCGTGCCGACTTCGAACGAAACGCCGCGGTTGAGCAGCTCGATCTCCACGTCTTTGGGGTTATCGTGGAAAAGCTGCAGGTGGATGGGCGCGTGCTCAGCGACGACCCCTTTCCAGACGGCGCCGGTGAGGTAAGGTCTGAACGGCGCGAGTTTTTCCATCAGATCGATGGCCACCTCGCGACGCCGCGTGAGCCGGGCACCATGCTGCGGATCAAACAGATCGAGATGCTCGCGCAGGGCCTCATCGATCGCCTCGTTGTCGGGCATCACGCCCCTTGGAACGCCCGACGCGCCGAACACCTGGCGTACAGCCTTCTGCTTGGCGCTGGCATAGTCCAGACCACCTTCGGCGATGAGACGCGCCGCAGTAGCCGCAACTTCGCCACGCAAGGCCTCGACATTCAGATTCATGACTCACTTCGCCCTGTAAACTTGCGGGTTTGCGCATTATCGCTCCGATGCATATTCACATTCTCGGCATCTGCGGCACGTTCATGGGGGGAATTGCCGCGATCGCCCGGCAGGCGGGGCACACAGTGACCGGCTGCGATCGCGACGTCTACCCCCCCATGAGCGACCAGCTGCGCGCTCTCGGTATTGATCTTATCGAGGGATTTGACGCCTCGCAGATCGCCTTGCGGCCCGACCTATGGGTGATCGGTAACGTCGTCACTCGGGGCAATCCCCTCATGGAAGCCATCCTGGAGGCACGGCTGCCTTTTACCTCAGGGCCACAATGGCTTTCCGAACAGGTGCTGCGCGGACGCCAGGTGATTGCGGTGGCCGGCACGCACGGTAAAACCACGACAACCAGCCTGCTGGCCTGGATTTTGGAAGCAGCAGGCCAGCGCCCAGGTTTTCTGATCGGCGGCGTGCCTGGCAATTTTCAGGTGTCAGCGCGCCTGGGTGAGGATGAGGCTTTCGTGATCGAAGCCGATGAATACGACACGGCCTTTTTCGATAAGCGATCCAAGTTTGTGCATTACCGGCCCAGCGTCGCCGTTCTCAACAATCTTGAATTCGATCACGCCGATATCTTTCCTGACCTGGCCGCTATCGAGATCCAGTTTCACCATCTGGTGCGCACCATGGCGGCCGGCGCCACCGTCATTCACAACGCGCAGGCACCGGCACTTGAGCGGGTCCTTGCCCGCGGCCTGTGGAGCAAGGCGGAGCCCTTTCTCAGCAGCGCCGGCTGGGACCTGAGTGATGTGCGCGAAGGTGCACAGTCGTGTCATTTCACGGTCACCTTCGAAGGCCGTGCGCAGGGTCAGTGCGAATTGGCGCTGGCCGGCCAGCACAATCGGGCCAACGCACTCGCCGCGATTGCCGCCGCCACACATGCGGGAATCGCGCCGCCACGAGCCTGCGAAGCGCTGGCCCGCTTCGCCGGTGTACGTCGGCGACTCGAGTTGCGTGGAACCGTGCGCGGCATCAGCGTGTACGATGATTTTGCGCACCACCCAACGGCCATCCAGACCACCATCGCCGGGCTGCGCGCACGCCTTCAGGGCAGGGGGCGGATTCTCGCGGTGGTCGAGCCTCGCTCCAACACCATGCGACTGGGTACCATGCGGGCGCAGCTGGGACCCAGTCTTGCCCAGGCCGATTTGATTTTCTGCAGTGCCGCCGGGCTTGGCTGGAACCCGGCTGAAGACCTCGCCCCACTGGGCTCTCGTGCCAGCGTTTGTGGCGACGTATCGACGCTCGTCGATCGAATCGTTGCAGCCTCACGCCCAGACGACCACATTCTGGTCATGAGCAACGGCGGCTTCGGCGGAATCCATGACCGCCTTCTGAAGGCCCTGACCAGATCTGATCTGACTGGGCAAGACGACGCCTCTCGCGCACCATGAGCCCCTCACTCGCCCCGGACCTCTCACGGGCTCGACCGACCGGTCGCCTGATCTATCTGCATGGCTTCCGGTCGTCGCCGCAATCGGCGAAGGCGCGAGCCCTGCTACAAAAATTAACCGCCCACGGTTTTGCTGATCGATTCGTGTGCCCGCATCTACCGATATCGCCCCGATCCGCCTGGGAGGCCATCCTTGCCCTGCACCCGGGCTGCGAAGATGTGGTGGTGGGCAGCTCTTTGGGCGGTTACTACGCCAGGGCTGTTGCGGCGCAGGTTCGCAACCTGCGCGTCATCGCCCTTAACCCCGCCGTCGATCCGGCCCGAAGTCTGGCCGGTCACCTGGGCACTCAGCGTGGCTGGCATGATGATGCGCCGCTCGAGTTTGTGCCGCACTATCTGCAAGAATTGCGCGACCTCAGGATTGAACAACTCTGCGCGCCTGAACGTTGCCTGCTGGTCGCCGCCCGTGGCGATGAGCTCATCGACTGGCGTGACATGGTAGCGGCCTGGCGGGGGTCACGCATGCTGGTGCTGGCCGCAAGCGATCATGCCATCACCGACTTTGAACGCTACATCGATCAGCTGCTCGACGTGGCAGGATTCGGCGCCTCAGCGTCGATGTCTTTGAACCGCTCTGAATAAAGGAAAGCACGAGATGCGTCTGAAAGATCAGGTAGCCATCATCACCGGTTCGGCGAGCGGCATTGGGTTGGCCACGGCCGGCGTTTTTGTCGCCGAAGGCGCCCGTGTGGTCGTTGCCGACCTGGACCCCGCCCGCATCGACGCCGCCTGTCAGCAGGTGGGCGCGCAAGGCGGCGAGGTGATGGGTTTACGGGTAGACGTCACCGACCGTGCCAGCGTTGACGCCATGGTCGCCCGCGTGCTCGAGCGCTGGCAACGTATCGACTGCCTGGTCAATAACGCCGGCATCACGAAAGATGCCCGCCTGGTGAAGATGACCGAAGCGCAATTCGATAGCGTGATCGGCGTCAATCTGAAGGGGGTGTTCAACTGCACCCAGGCTGTCGCGCCGCACATGATAGAACGGGGTCGGGGCGTGATTCTCAACGCTTCCTCCGTGGTCGGCCTCTATGGAAACTTCGGTCAGACCAACTATGCGGCCACCAAGTCGGGCGTCATCGGCTTTACCAAGACCTG
>JBIKMC010000342.1:0-3624 GCA_044359405.1 Burkholderiaceae bacterium | reverse complement strand
ATAAAGTCGGCAAACAGCTTTGAGCCCTGCGTAATGCGGCGCCCCTGAACCCAGAGATTGTCTTTGACCGTGACCGGCACACCGGCCAGGGGCAGATCTTCGTCCGCCTTCAAGCGCTGGTCGACGCGATCGGCCTGAGCCAGTGTCCAGTCGGCATCAACACCGATCAGGGCGTTCAGCCCAGGGTTGATCTGCGCAATGCGGGCGAGAGAGCTTTCAGCGACCGACCGGGCGCTGGCCTGACCCGAACCGACCCGTGCGGCGACGTCGAGGGCGCTCAGCTGCCAAAGATGCGAGGCCATCATGGTGCTCCCGTCAAGGCTGCCAGACCGGCGAACGGTGTCCGCGGCCACGTACCGCTGCGGGTGTGGGACGATCGCAGCGCAGAAACTGTCCGCGACCGGGCGCGCCCAGATACTGGCCGTCCTGCCAGACCCACTCACCGCGCGATAGCGTCGCCGCCGGCCAGGCCTTCACGGTCATGCCCTCATAGGGCGTGTAGTCCACGTTGTGGTGTAACTGGTCATTGCGAATAGGACGCTCAATGCCGGTGTCCCAAACCACCAGATCGGCATCGGAGCCCACCGCGATCGTGCCCTTGCGCGGATAAAGACCGTAGAGCCTGGCCGCATTGGTCGCCGTGAGCGCCACAAAGCTATGAACATCGATTCGCCCACTCATGACACCGTAGGACATCAGAAGCGGCATGCGGGTCTCAAGCCCCGGTATGCCGTTGGGTACTTTAGAAAATGGCGCATCAGTGCCGTGTACCTGTTTGCCATGCGGACCCGCATACGCGAAGGGCGCATGGTCGGATGACAGCACATGAAAAGTGCCGTTCTCCAGACCACGCCAGATCACATCCTGATTGGCCTTGTCACGTGGCGGCGGGCTGCAGATGCACTTGGCGCCCTCGAAACCATCAAGATCAAGGTTGTCAGCCGTTAACAGAAGATAGTGCGGGCAGGTTTCGCCATAAATCTTCAATCCCAGCCCCTGAGCCGCACGAATCTGCTCAACCGCTTCGCGCCCAGACACATGCACGATCAGAATGGGGACATCAATAAGCTCCGCCAGTGCAATGGCCCTATGAGTGGCTTCGCGCTCGACCAGCATGGGCCGGGCATGCGCGTGATAACGCGGAGCCGTGAGGCCCGCTTCAAGCAACTGCTCGGTCAGCCAGCCAATGCAGTCCGCGTTCTCGGCATGAATCATCGTCATCGCGCCCTCGCGGCGCGATAGCGCCAGCAGTTCGATAATCTGCCGGTCATTGAGCTTCATGTCGTCGTAGGTCATGTAGACCTTGAACGAGGTATAGCCCTCGGACACGAGCGCAGGCAATTCCTTGCGCAATACCTGGGGCGATGGATCGCTGACGATGAGATGGAAGGCATAGTCGATCGCGGCCTTGCCGTCCGCGCGCTGGTGATAGTCCTCAACAGCTGCCCGCAGTGACTGGCCCTTGAACTGGCAGGCAAAGGGGATGACGGTGGTGGTGCCACCGCAGGCCGCCGAGCGTGTGCCCGAGATGAAGTCATCAGCCAGCTTTGACCCATCGGACATGGGCTGATCCAGGTGACAGTGACCATCGATGCCGCCCGGTGTGACCAGACGCCCGCCGGCGTCAAATTCGCGAGCGCCGCTCGCCAGATCACGGCCGATGGCCACAATCTGTCCATTGCGAATGCCAATGTCGGCCTGGTAACGATCGGCCACCGTGGCCACGTCGGCATTTCGGATCACCATGTCGAATGGAGCACTCACGCTAAAACCTCCCGGTTGGGTTGATTCGATAAACAATCAGCAGGCCTGAATGGCCGCTGGCGGCGGGCAGTGTGCCAACCAGTGTCGGGCGATGGCCTCACGGGTAGCCACCCATACGCCCGCGCGTCGGCTCACGTGGTCGATCACACGGGCCAGCCCGGCGATACGCCCAGGACGTCCGATGATGCGGGTATGCAGACCAACCGACATCATGCGGGGGGAATGCTGTGATTCGCGCAGGAGCCATTCAAACGCATCGATCACGTAGTCGGCAAAGTCACTGCCCCTCGCAAACACAAACGGATCAAAAAACTTCATATCATTGGTGTCAAACGCATAGGGCAGCACCAGATGCGCGCGCCCCGAAACCTCGCGGTAATACGGCACGTCGTCGTCGTAGGCATCGCTGTCGTACAAAAAACCGCCGTGCTCAACCAGCAGTCGGCGCGTATTCACCGAGGGCGAGCTCTTGGTGTGCCAGCCGAGCGGTGCTCGACCGTAGAGTCTTTGAATGGTCTGAACCGCTCTCGAGATGAGCGCGCGCTCATGGTCTTCTGCCATGCCCGCATGCGACTCCCAACGCCAGCCATGGCAACACATGTCGTAGCCGCGCGCGGCCGCATCCTGGGCAATCCAGGGCGTAGCCTCGAGGGCGCGGGCACAGGCGTTGAGCGTCAGCGGCAGCCCCGCCTCCTGAAACAAGCCGGTAATGCGTCCGTAGCCGACCCGTGCGCCGTAATCGAAGTGACTCTGCAGGCAAAGATCGGGCGCGCCCTCGACCGCCTGATTGACCTCGTGGCGGGATTCATTGCGCTCGTCGCCGCTGGCCAGGGACAGCTCGGCGCCCTCCTCCACGTTCAGTACAAACGAAACCGCCAAGCCAGCCCCCCCCGGCCAGCGAATATCCGGGTACTGGTGCCGGTAACCGGCGAGGTCACGATGCAGGTTTTTCATCAGGTCGGCAATCAGGGCGGCAATGAGGGCTTATGGCGGTCAGCGCTTATGGCGGTCAGGGAGGTCGGGCGATTTGCACGACGCTTCTATTGTGCCGCATCATCCAGGCCTTCACGTTTCTCACCCCGTCTGTCATGAAGCGAATTCGCCTGGGCATGCTCACGCCCTCTTCCAACACCTCGCTCGAGCCACTGACCTGCGCCATGCTCGCCGACCTCCCCGAGGTCTCCGCGCACTTTGGCCGATTTCGCGTCACCGAGATCTCATTGGGTTCAGGTTCTCGGGGGCAATTTGAGCTCGAACCTATTCTGCAGGCGGCCCGCCTGCTGGCAGACGCTCGCGTGGACGTCATCACCTGGAATGGCACTTCATCCGGATGGCTGGGCTTCGACACCGACCAGAAACTGTGCGAGCGCATTACTCAAGAGACCGGCATTCCAGCCTGCACAGCCGTGCTGGGCTTTAACGAGATCATGCAGTTGGGCGGACGGCGTCGCTTCGGCCTTGTCAGCCCGTATCTGGATGAAGTGCAGTCTCGCATCGTCGCCAACTACCGAAGCGAAGGTTTCGAATGCGTTGCTGAGCGGCATCTGGGCATTCAAGTCAATTTTGAGTTTTGCAATGTCAGCGAGGAAAGCCTCACCCGCATGAGTCGCGAGGTAGCGCAAGCGGCGCCCCAGTGCATCACTTTTTTCTGTACCAATCTGCGCGGCGCTCAACTGGTTCCGGCGCTTGAGACCGAACTGGGTATCCCCGTTTATGACACCGTGGCCACCGCGCTCTGGAAGGCCTTGCGTGTGACCGGCGTCGATACCGCCCGGGTGAAGGGCTGGGGCAGTCTATTTCAGGACTTCGCTTGAACCACGCGTCCGGCCCACGCAGGCGCGAGCTGTTGCTGGTCAACCC
>JBIKMC010000343.1:0-3624 GCA_044359405.1 Burkholderiaceae bacterium | reverse complement strand
GTTCAGTATGACTACAACGGCTTGCGGGGATCTTATGGCCCCTCGCAAATCTTCCTAAGCGCTGCTCAGTCCCTATCCCTAAAGGCTCTGTCGGGGGCCAACTACGTCATCAAGGGTGGCGGCGCGGTTGACCTGGGCGCGGTCACGCTGACCAATGGCGCGACGCTGTCTCTATCGGGGGACCAGGCCTACACGGTGACGGGCACGGTGCAGGGCGACACGATCACGACCTACGGTGGTAATGACACGGTAATCGCGGGCGCGGGTAAAGACGTGATCAATGCGGGTGCAGGTGTCGACTCGATCGATGCCGGCACCGGAGACGATCTCGTCATCATCTCGGGCAAGACCGAGGTTCGCGATGTGATCGTCGGTGGCGAGGGCACTGACACCTTGCGCATCACTGGCGGTGACATCGACTTGTCTGGCATCACGCTGAGCGGTTTCGAACGGATCGAGGCCAATTCTGCGAGCCTGGCGCTCACCGAAGCGCAATTCGCTCAGCTTCAGGGCTCCATTAGTGGCAACGCCGGTCTCATTCTGAAAATGACGGCGCCGGGTCAGATTGATCTTAGTACGATGCCAGGCTCATTTGTCGGTATTCGCGGCACGGGGCAGGCAGACACCCTGCTGGGTGGTGCCAATGCGGACCTTCTGGTGGGCGGTGGCGGCGACGACTCTCTGAGCGGGGGGGCGAGTGGTGACCGTCTCTCAGGGGGGGGCGGTTCCGACACGCTGCGCGGGGGAGCAGGTGACGACACGCTCAGCGATGTGATCGGCGCAGCTGGCGGCCTGATTGATGGCGGCGACGGCACCGATACCTTCGTGGTGGATGCCGACAGTGCCTCTCTGGTGGCGGGTTTCACTCTTGTCGATGTCGAGCGTATTCAGTCCTTGACGGGAATGCTGCGCATTGCCGCCGGGCAGCGGCTGGATGGGTTTGAGTTGGCCAATGTGCAGACGATCGCGCTGGCTGCCGCGGGAACGATGGATGCGGGTTTGTTGCCGGCCGGTTGGACGGGCACCGTGGGGGGGTCGTCGGGCGATGACGTAATCCTCGGCCGGGCTGGCAACGACTTGTTGAATGGTGGTGCTGGCTACAATGTGGTCGAGTATGCGGGCTCAGAGTACGACTACATCGTGACACGCCAAGGCGACGGCTCGATCCAGGTACGGGCTATTGCTGGCACACCCTACGAGACCTCTGGGACCGACACGCTTCAAAATGTCCAGAAGATCCGATTTGCCGACGGCGACACTGAGCGCGTCCTCGATGATTTTTCCAATGACAGTGCCGACACCAATGCCCGAGTGCTGCCGGGGCAACGGGTGCAGGGTCAGACGTTCCAGGGGGATCAAGACTGGTTTTTGGTGGATGGCTTGCAGGCTGGCCAAAAGACGCGGATTGTGTTTTCGGGCGGGTCTGCGGCAACGTTGTCGGCGTCCGGTTTGTCGCTCTACGACTCAAGCTCTTTCCCAGACAATTTAGGCTCGGTTGCTGCTGATGTGGGCGGCAGCTTGTCGGTACGGGTGGCCAACTCAAATCTTGGCGTCAATGACGTCCGCAGCTATGGATTCACCGTGCTGCGCGAGCTGTCGGGAACTGATGCTGGCGAGACGCTGCAGGCGGGAACTGCATATGAGTTTTTGTCGGGCGGTGCCGGTGATGATTCTTTGGTTGGTAGTGCGCGGTCTGACTATCTCGAGGGCGGTACAGGCAACGATACGCTGGTGTCCGGTGGTGGTAGCGACACACTGATCGGGGGTAACGGTGCGAACGATCGCGACGTGGCGGTGTTCGCAGGACGATTCTCGGATTACGTGGTGAAGTTTGCGCAGCCTGAGGCGGAAAGCCCTGCCGACAATATCTGGTGGACGGTCACAAGCAGTTCGGGTACGAGCTACACCAAGGGTGTGGAGGTCTTGCGCTTTGCCGATCGCGACTATGTGGTCGATGAGTTCGACCGCTTTACGGCCAGCGATATCCAGAGTCAGCCCTCGTACAAGGGCTTGGGTCAGCTGATTGAAGGGCGAACCAACCTCAACTATGACGATGACTGGATCGCCTTCGACTTCGGTCGTGGGCAAGTCGACAAGACGACGACGCTTCGCGTGACGCTGACGGGTTTATCGCCTTGGTATTTCTACGTTTGGAATCGAAATCTGTCCCTGGTTAATGCGACCGGTTTTGCTCTGCAGTTCAAAGATATGGCCGACGGTACGACCAAGTCGGCACTTAATTTCGAAGGGAACAACTTTGAGCGCCAATATCTGATCCAGGGTCTGCAGTGGGGCAACAACGCCGAGGGTGGGGCATTTGGTGGGGGGCAAGCCTTTCTGGTGGTGGATGGCCAACATTCGCAGTACGGAGATTTTTCTGGAAACAGCAATTGGAACGGGATCAACTACGCGGCTAACGGCTTGCCCGAGCAGGCCTCGCTGTTCGGCGCTTACACGATCACCATCACCCGTTACCGCGAAGGTTCGCCGGGTGACGATCAACTCACGACGGATGGTGACACCGAGCCGCAGCGTGTCGAAGAATTGGCGGGTCTTGCGGGTAATGATTTGCTCAAGGGCACTGCCCGTGACGAGGTGTTCTCGGGCGGCGCAGGCAACGACACGATCGAGGCGGGTGATGGCCGCGATCGTATCCGCGGCGATGCCGGCAACGACCTACTGAAGGGTGAGGGCGGAGACGACACCTTTGTCGCAAGCGGGGAGGTGACGGTATCGGATACCTTCGATGGCGGCGCAGGCACGGATGTGCTGCGGGTTGAGGGTGACGTCAATCTGAGCGGTTCGAGTTTTGTGTCGGTTGAGCGCCTGCAAGGCACGGGCACCAATCGGGTAACGGTCACGGGTGCGCAATTGGCGACGCTCGAGCGGGCCGATGAAGTCATTCTTACGGGCAACAGCCTCTCGTTATCGACGCTCGGTGGCAACCACACGCTGGAGGGCACGCGAGGAAATGATCTGATCGTGGGCGGCCCTGGCAACAACCACATTCGACCGTTTGCTGGGAACAATACGATTCAGGGGGGCGCCGGTGATGACACGATCGCTTGGGGAACTGATAACGATCGTACGTGGGGATTTAACGACTATTGGATTCGATACCGCGGCGACGGCATTTTTTCGGATGATTTCTCGAATGGACGGTACGTTATCCGAGGCTCCTTCGACGGCGGTGAGGGCGCTGACACAATCAGCTTTCAAGAGTTCGCGACGATTCGGCACGACGTTTATCGCACAGGCGAATACGAAGTCACCGGTCAACCAGACAAGCCTTATTTTATTGATCTGACCAACGCGGACCTCATTGGATTTGAGAGCTTTGTCGTCGCGTCCGACATACCAGTTAAGGGTCCCGAGAAAGTTTTTCTGAGAACTGAACATCTCGCCCAATTCGAGCTTTTAAGCGGTGCCGCGTTTATCTTGAGCGGTGGCGGCTCGGTTGACCTGGGTGCGGTTGCGTTGGGCAATGGTGCAACCCTCTCGCTGTCTGGGAACGACGCTTATTCAGTGACGGGCACGGCGCTGGGCGACACCATCACTACCTTCGGTGGTAACGACACGGTGATCGCGGGAGCGGGTAAAGACGTCATCAATTCGGGTGCGGGC
>JBIKMC010000084.1:0-12495 GCA_044359405.1 Burkholderiaceae bacterium | reverse complement strand
ACTCAAGGGGAGCTTGATTGCTCTGGATGCTTTGGTTCCCGCCTTGATCGGAGCGCTGTCGCACGCTGGTCAATCTCGTCTAACAGAAACCTTTGATGCGCATTCTGAGGCCGCCCGAACAGTGCTCCTGAACGGGGATGTTTCGGATTTGGTGCTGGAAGCGTTTGAGCGTGATGTCCTACGAAACCGCAACCTTCTACAAAGTATGGCCAGCGCAGTGGTCCCCTCGACGCCTCAAGCGCGTATTGATGACTTGCTACTGGCCACGACTTCCATCAAAACATCTGCCACCAACGGACCATCGACAAACGCAAGCGGATTTTTCTTCCGGCGCAGAGGCAAGCTGTTTCTTGTAAGCAGCCGTCATGTGTTTATCGATATTGCGAGCTCTCATTTCCCTGATCGGATCGAGATCGGACTGCATATCGACAGACAAGACCTGACCCAATATAGCGTCATCTCACTACCGCTGTATGTTCAGGGCATGGCGCGCTGGCGAGAAGCCTCAGACAGCGCAGGTACAGTTGATATCGGTGCAATACAGATCATGGATACCGACTTGCCGGTCGATACCGTTATCGAGGCCTTCGAGCCAAGGCACCTTCAGGTATGCGAGCAGGAAGTGGCGATTGGCGATGCGCTGACCATCGTTGGCTATCCGCTCGGCTTTCACGACACGATTCATCACCTTGCAGTCGCACGTACCGCGACAGTGGCTTCAGCATATGGAGTGCGCTTTCAGCAACAAGGGTACTTTCTCACCGATGCGCGCATGCACCGGGGAAGCAGTGGCTCACCCGTTGTTCGAAGACAGCCTTGCTCGAGTCCGGCCTCGTCTTCGTTGCCGTGGCAACTGCTAGGGGTGCACTCCACTCGTATGGACATGGGTTCCCGGGACGAGAAGCTTGACGAATCGCTCGGCTTAAATTGCGCGTGGTATGCAGATGTCTTAGAGACGATAACCGCTGACGTTTGAGAGCCCGGGCGTATTGGATTAATGGGGTGTCTCTCACAGGGGCTGCTTTTACATCGTGTTGGCAATGTCCGACTCCGAATGCGAGAGACGTCTACTGCTGATCGACGCAATCGAGTGTTTGGTGATTCGTTTGTGGTTATTGTCACAACGATGCGGTCAGCCAGACGCACGCGGTGTTTCTGGGCATCGTGGCCGCCGCCCGCGAGGGTATCCGCAAACGTAAACTCGTCGAACTAAAGCTCAGTCCGCGGATCCGCGCCTCGGCGGCCTTCGCTTACGTCACGCTGGCAGGGCGCACCCAGGCACCGGTTATGCAAACTTTTCGGGCCTTTGTCGGCGCACGCATGCGCGATTGATTCCGAGCGTCAGCACAAAGCCCCTTAGTGGCAGATAACCAGGTATATCCGTTGCAGTCTTGGCACAGGGCTACTCGCTCGCCACACGCGCCCAGAGTGCGCGCACTTCATGCATCATCGCCTGCGCCTCTTGCCAGCGGTCGGACAGCTCATAGCCATCTGCACCGGTGATGGCGTACGGCGAAGGACCCAGTTCGCATAGAAAGGTCAGTGTCGCGTCTGGGCCGGCACGGCGTAGCCAGCTGCGAAAGCCGTACTCCCACCAGCCCATGAACAGGTCTACCCAGTTTCGGTGATGCGCGAAGCTGGTCTGGATCTGTACCTGCTCGCGGCTGGCAACTCGGCCATGGAAGGCCCAGCTATTGTCGAGAATCCGGTGCATCAGCGCATGGTTTTCGTCGTCGACCGGCCAGGCAAACTCGCGTCCGACGAGGTAGTGCGACAGGTCGGCAGTAAAACGCAAGTCGGGGAAGCGATCCAGCAGGTGCAGCGTGAAAAAAAGGTCGGTGGTCATCCGGTCGCGGTGGGTCTCAATGTGTAGCGTGATGCCAGCGTCCGACGCCAAGCGGTGCCAGCCCTCGATGTACGGAACGCAGTCCTCGAGGCGGTAGGGTCTCACATCAGCCTGCAGGTTGATGTGGTCGGCACCCAGCTCCTGCACATGCTCGATGATCGGTTTGAGCTCGTCGACGGTGCGCGGATAGCATTGCGCTTGCCAGCTCATACCGTGCTCGCGAAGAAAGCCTGTCACGGTTCGCGCATATTCGCGATCCGCGAACCGTACGCCGCAGCCGTCGAAGCCGGCAGCGCGGATCATCTGGAGCTTTTCGTCGAGTGACCACTCGAGCCCGTCGGGCCGGCGTCGCTCCATCGCCCAAAGTGACTGGTACACCAGGAACTTCTGCATGGCCTGTCTCCGTGACTCGGATACATCTTTACGCCAAGACTGTAGCGCAGTCACGAAAGATACGCTCTCGTGTCACTCGTTCTGACTCAAATTACGGACCTTTGATACTTTAAAGTAAATGGTATTAACATAATAGTATGACGGTTATCTCAAGTCTCATTCATTCTCGCGCCTCGAGAAGGCTGCCGGCTTCAGGCAGGAGGTTTCATCACGGCAATCTTCGACAGGCGTTGCTGGACGCCGCGCTATCGGTTTCCGACATTGAGGGCTTGTCGCTGCGGAAACTCGCCCTAGGGCTTGGTGTGACGCCTGCTGCGGCTTATCGGCACTTTGAGGACCGTGAGGATCTACTGACGGAAGTTGCCCGCGTCGGCTTTGATCAATTGGGCGATCAATTCGCTCTGGCGTTTGATCTTGCACATCCACCGGTTAACCGCCAAGACGCGCATTTGCGGCTTGTTCGACTGGCGCGGGCGTATGTTCAGTTTGCCGATGATCAACCGGCACTGTGGCGTCTGATGTTCGGGGCTCAGGCTCAAGCGTACCGAAACTCTTCAATATCTCAGCGGCGACGAAGCAGCTACGACTACCTGCCAGCGGCGCTTCTGGGTCTATACCTCACAGGCGCCGTCAAAATTCAACCGACTGAGCGCGATACGTTGTTTGCCTGGAGCGCCGTTCATGGTGCCGCTGCGCTGCGACTGGGTCGGGTGCCTACGGCATGCGTTTCCGTCGATCAGCTCGCAAGAGAGGTCGCCGAACGCGTGATTGCCTCCCTCAACGCGCCAGGTGTCCAATGAGTGCCGACTTTCTGTTCCAGGTGGCCAACCCGATCGCGCTGGCGGGTTGGGTTGCGCTGGCTTTCAGTCCACTTGCACCACGTGTGCTTGGCCTGCTCGGCGGCACGGCCGTGCCTATGCTGCTGTCCACTGGGTACGCGGCGATCGTGCTCAGTCATTGGGCTTCAGGGCAGGGCGGTTTCGACAGTCTGGAGTCGGTCGAGCAGTTGTTTCAGAGTCGCTGGCTGCTGCTTGCCGGGTGGGTTCATTATCTCGCCTTCGATCTGCTCTTGGGTGCCTGGCAGGTTCGCACTGCTCGGCGCGAGGGCATAGCCCACCTGCAACTTCTTCCCTGTCTGCTCGTCACCTTCATGTTTGGGCCAGCAGGCTATCTTCTGTTTCAGGTGCTTCGTGCGTCGCATCGCTCTGGCATACCCCGTCCGCCGGGAGAGTCCGTCCGCGCGAGCGTTGGCCCGGTGTCGCTGGCACGGCTTGCCGCCGATTCGCCACGCTATACAAGACTGGCGGTGCTGCTCGCTCTTGCGATGGTGCCACTGTTCGGTGCCTTCGCCGTCGATGCGCGGGTCTTCCAGGGTGTGAATGTCTGGATCAAGCCGCTGAAGTTCCACGCGGCGCTCGTGGTCTACCTGATTACCCTTGCGGCCTTCGCCCGTTTCGTATCGGTGGAGGCAACCCGCCGACCGTGGTGGCAGTGGCATGAACGTGCGGTTGTTCTGGCCGTGGTGCTTGAGTTGCTCTGGATCAATGGGGCGGCGGCTCTTGCCACTGGTTCGCATTTCAATGAATCCTCACCGCTGTGGGGCATGATTTACGCGCTCATGGGGTTGGCGGCGGTCCTGCTTACTTCAGCCAGCGCAACGCTGGCATGGGCAATCCACTGTCACCCAGCGGGTCAGCTGTCCGAGGCCATGCGCGCAGGTCTGGTCTGGGGACTGGGCCTTACCTTTGCCTTGACCCTTGTTACCGCGGGGACCTTGTCAGGTATGGGTAGTCATTGGGTTGGTGGCACTGCCAGCGATTCCGCGGGGTTTTTGCTGATGGGGTGGTCGCGGGATGGCGGTGACCTGCGTGTGGCCCACTTTCTTGCGACACACGCTATGCACGTTGTGCCACTGGTGGCAGTCGTGTGCGCGCGGATCTTTGGTCGCCAGGCTCGCGCGCCCATCTGGATTGCCTCGCTGCTGTATAGCGGTCTTGTGACTGGAGCCTTTATCCAAGCCCTGATGGGTCGACCTTTCCTCGCCGGCTGATCGAACGACAGTTCGCGTAAGTATTCCGGGTAAGGTGTGAACGACTAGAACCCCAGACTGGATCCGGCTCCGAGCAGCGTGGCAATGCCCAGTGCGGCAAAAATCGCAGCCGCGATCGTGTGAACCAGCTTCATGGGAATCTTGTTTGCGAGTTTGTCGCCTACGAAAACGGCTGGCACGTCGGCGATCAGCATGCCCAATGTTGTGCCAATGACGACCATTAATGGGGCGGCGTAGTGGGCGGCCATGGCAACGGTTGCAATCTGTGTCTTATCGCCCATCTCCGCCAGAAAGAAGGTGATCAGGGTGGCGCCAAAAACACCGAATTTCCGGGCGACCTGAGTTTCCTCTTCTTCGATCTTGTCGGGGATCATGGTCCAGATGGCCATGCCAATAAAAGAGAGTCCCAGCACCCAGCGCAAGATCTCCGGGCTGATTGTCGCCGTGATCCAGGCGCCCAGTGCGCCGGCGAGACCATGGTTGACAATGGTCGCCAGCAGGATGCCCAGAATGATGGGCGCTGGCTTCTTGAAGCGGGCGGCCAGGATAAAGGCCAGCAGCTGGGTCTTGTCGCCGATTTCTGCCAGGGCGACGACTCCGGTGGAGACGAGTAGTGATTCCATAGGTAGTTGCCTGAGAGTGTAGCAACAAAGTGAGTCACTGATCTCAGGCTTGTCTCGTGAAAGGGCCCTCAGAGCAGCGAGGGACTCTCGGCCGCGGGACTGACTCCTCGTCTCAGAGAGATCGAATACCTTTTATGCATTGTATTGCCGCATTGATCAAGTCGATAGACGGGTCAGGATCTGAGTAATACGACCAAATGATCCGGAGCCATCTAATAGGTAAAGTTGATAACCCGGTCAGTTTAGTACTTGCGGCGCCGAATTTGATTCGATATGATTAAGTAAATATGTTGTCATGTATTGCCTGTGCGGCTATTTAATGTGCGCGACCGCTCAGAAGCTCGCATCAGCCACCATGCCCCGTATCAGCCACAACGAGGAGATATCGATCATGCAACGCTTTCAGAACAAGACGGTGATCGTCACGGGCGGTGGCGGCGGCATCGGAGGGGCGACCTGTCGTCGTTTTGCAGCGGAGGGGGCGAAGCTTGCGGTGCTTGACCTCAATGTCGAGGCAGCCCAGACCGTTGCCAATCAGATCAACGCCAGCGGCGGTCGTGCTCAGGCCTTCCGCTGCGACATCACCGACCGGGCCAGTGTCGATGCTGCGGTGGCCGCTGCTGAGGCCGAGCTTGGCCCCATCGACGTGTTGGTCAATAACGCGGGTTGGGATGTATTCAAGCCCTTCACCAAGACCGAGCCCGCGCAGTGGGATCGGCTCATCGCCATTAACCTGGTTGGCGCACTCAACATGCACCACGCGGTGCTGCCCGGTATGGTCTCGCGCAAACAGGGACGTATCGTCAATATCTCATCAGACGCTGCGCGCGTCGGCTCCTCCGGTGAGGCGGTGTACGCCGCCTGCAAGGGCGGTCTGGTGTCCTTTTCAAAGACTATCGCCCGCGAACACGCGCGCCATGGCATCACGGTCAACGTCGTGTGTCCCGGGCCGACCGATACCGCCTTGTTTGCGGATTACAAAGAGGGTGCAGGAAACCCAGAAAAATTGTTGGAGGCTTTCACGCGCTCTATTCCCCTGGGGCGAATCGGTCAACCCGAAGATTTGCCCGGGGCAATTCTTTTCTTTGCCAGCGACGACGGCGCCTACGTCACCGGACAGGTACTCAGCGTATCGGGCGGTCTGACCATGAATGGCTAAGAAACGGCCAACCTGCATCTCAATCATTTCAACCGAGACCCAGCGATGAATTTTCAAGACATTCTTTATGAAGTCCGCAACGGTGTTGCCTGGATTACCATCAATCGTCCCGAGAAGATGAACGCATTTCGTGGCACCACCTGCGACGAACTGATCAAGGCACTGAACAAGGCGGGTTACGACCGCAGCATTGGCTGTATCGTGCTTGCGGGCGCCGGCGAAAAAGCCTTTTGTACCGGGGGTGATCAGTCCGCCCATGACGGCAACTATGATGGTCGCGGCACTATCGGGCTGCCCATGGAAGAGTTGCACGATGCCATCCGCAATGTTCCCAAGCCGGTAATCGCCCGCGTACAGGGTTTTGCCATCGGTGGTGGCAATGTTCTTTGCACAATCTGCGATCTCACCATCTGCTCCGAAAAGGCCATCTTCGGTCAGGTCGGGCCCAAAATGGGTTCGGTCGATCCAGGCTACGGAACGGCGTTCCTGGCTCGAGTCGTGGGCGAGAAGAAGGCGCGAGAAATCTGGTACCTCAATAAGCGCTACTCGGGCGCTGAGGCCGTGGCCATGGGATTGGCCAATGCGTGTGTGCCGCATGAGCAGCTCGATGCTGAGGTGCAGCAGTGGGCAGAAACTATCTGTGAGCGAAGCCCCACCGCGATCGCCATTGCCAAGCGCAGCTTCAACATGGACACCGCTCACCAGGCCGGAATCGCCGGCATGGGCATGTACGCCCTGAAGCTTTACTACGACACCGAGGAATCCCGCGAGGGGGTGGCTGCGCTCAAGGAAAAGCGCAAACCTGATTTTCGGAAATACGCCAAGTAATCAGCGAGCTGGTTTCCGGATACCTCGCGCTGGAACGATGTCATGCGGCTGTTCGTTCGGCCGCTTGATCGGGCCAATCTGCGATCAGATCTGGCCACGATGCTGTTGTCCTGACGCTTTCACTGGTCTGCGTGGGACGGAGCTACGGGCGTGATGGCGGCACGCTCTGCCAACGAGGTTGGCTCGGCCGACGCCGGTTTTCCTCGGGCGATGCGCAGAGCGTCCTGAAGTACCGACAGGTCACCGATGTGGTTGGCCAACAGCAGGACCAAGCGCGCATTCATGGCATGACTCTCGGCGGTATCCAAACCCTGGTGGGCCGTCAGAAGCGCCTCGTAGAAGTCATCGTAGGAGGCCATGTTCGATCGGGTATTCAACATGTTGTAGCACTCGTGTTAAGCCAGACAGGTGCGGGACGCGTTGGCACTGCGTTCTGATCAGGCCAGGCCGCAGGTGGCACGGGCGAGCGCGGCCTGTAGTTGAGCTTGAGTCGGTTTGCGCCAGCGGGCGCACACATGCTGATCGGGTCGAATGAGGTAGGCGGTCTCGGGTTTTCCATCCAGTCGCTGGGTCACCAGACCCTTCACGTCGAGAAAATCAATGCCCACGCGAAGCAGGCTGACGTTGGGTAGTGCGGCTGCCCACGCGGGCGCTTCGCCGAAGACCAAGAGCGTGAATTCACGGCCCAGGGTGCGCAGAAGCCAGCTGGCTTTTACATTGGCTGCCTCAACGGGTGCATCGGTCAGTGGAGCACCAGGCACCATTGCTCCCTGGAACGCTTCGACATCGGGCGTATTCAGATCTGAATCGACCAGGGTGGCTGGTACCGATAGACGCCCGCTGTTGACCAGGCGGCGGGCAAACTCATGGTCACGGGCCAGACCGAGGACCTGATCGCGGAACAGGCGACTGATCTCACTCTTGGGGGTGATGAAATCAGTCGCGCGGGTTGAGTTGAGGATGTTCTCGTCAGCCGCGTATTCTCGCTCGGGGCCGTATGAGTTCAGGAGCTCGACACCGGCGCGGCCTTTGAGAACCCAGTCTAGCTTCCAGCCCAGGTTGTCCGCATCCTGCACGCCGCTGTTGGCCCCTCGTGCGCCGAAGGGCGAGACACCATGGGCGCTGTCGCCGGCAAAAATGACTCGACCATGCACAAAGCGCTCCATACGCAAACATGAGAACGTGTAAACGCTGGCCCACTCGAGCGTGAACTCGACGTCCTTACCCAGAAGAGCCTGGACGCGTGGAATGATGTTCTCAGGTTTTTTTTCCTCGTCAGGGTTGGCGTCCCATCCTAACTGGAAGTCGATGCGCCAGACATTATCTGGCTCGCGGTGCAGCAGTACGCTCTGGTTGGGGTGAAATGGCGGGTCGAACCAGAACCACCGCTCAGTGGGAAAGTCGGCCTTCATCTTGACGTCGGCGATCAGGAAGCGATCGCGAAAGATGCGTCCCTTGCTCTCAAGACCCAGGTGACTGCGCATCGGCGAACGCCCGCCGTCGCAGGCGATCACCCAGCTGGCATCGATTTGATAGCTGCCATCGGGCGTGTCTATGGTGAGGAGCGCCCCATCATGGCGTGCGCTCACTCCCCCGACGCTATTCTTCCAGCGAATATCAATGTTCGGCAGTTGAAGCGCGCGTTCAACCAAAAACGCCTCGCAGTAATACTGCTGCAGGTTGATAAACGCGGGCCGTTCATGGCCGGCCTCGGGCAGCAGGTTGAACTGATAGACCTGTTGGTCTTTGAAGAAAACCTTGCCCACGTTCCAGGATACGCCCTTGTCCACCATGGCGTCACCCACGCCCAGCCTATCCCAGATCTCAAGCGTTCGTTTGGCAAAGCACAGCGCGCGCGAACCGATGGACAGTCGGTCATCGTTATCCAGGACCAGCACGGGCTGTCCGCGCTGCGCCAGGTCGATCGCCAGTGTCAGCCCGACAGGCCCTGCGCCGACGATGACGATGGGATGATGTACAGGGTGCGTCGCGCCCTGGTCATCCGATCGGCAATAGGGAAACTGGATTGACTGAACCTGCTCACCGTTGCCGCGAAAAGCATCGCGGGGAATATCGTTTGGATTCATGGTCGTGTCTCCTGGGCTCAGGGCATTGGGTGCCTGATCCGCCTGGCCAGCAGATCCGCCAATGCTCTAACCTTGGGCAGGATCTTGCCCCGATGGATTGAACAGTTGACGGATTTTAATCTTGATCTTGAGCTAACCCGAGGCCCAATGCCCCGATGCGGCGATTGACAGCCATTCGTTCCAACATACGGAACGAAGCATGCTAATCTGATGGCACTTGGAGTCTTCTGCTATGAGCGCGCCAGAGCTGATCGACCTCGACGGTATTCCGGTTCATCCGGACGGCCCGGATCGGTTCCCGCAACCGCGGGCACATCCCTTTGACCCCCCACCGCTGTATGCCCGCCTCGGCGCGGCTCAACCGGTTCGTCGGATCGTCCAGTGGAATGGAGCACCTGCCTGGTTTGTCACCCGAAATGATCTGGTTCGCTCCTTGCTGGCGGATGCGCGCCTGAGCGTTGATGCGACTCATCCAAACTATCCGGCGCAGAACGCTGCGCTGCAACGGGTACGCAGGGATTACCAGGTCTTTGCCCAAATGGATCCGCCCGCCCATGGGCTCGAGCGTTCGCTGTTCAGTAACGATTTTTCAGCGGCCGGCATAGAGGCGATGCGGCCGCGGGTTCAAGACCTTGTCGATCGCTTGATCGAGCGAATGGTCTCGGGTCAGGCACCGCCCGATCTGGTGGCCGGTTTGGCCGCCCCGCTCCCCTGCTCGGTGATCTGTGCTCTTCTGGGGGTGCCCGACAGCGATCACGCCAAGGTCCAGGCCTGGTCGGCAGTCATTTCTTCCCGTTCAACCACACATGAACAGGCAGCCGAGATGACGCGGTCGTTCTGTGATGGCTACCTGACCGATCTGGTTCGACTTAAGGCGCGCGAACCGGGGGCTGATCTTCTGAGTCGGCTCATGCTTGAACAGGTGAGCACAGGCCAACTGACTGAACGCAAGGTGGTCAGTCTGGCTCGACTGTTTTTAACGGCTGGACATGAGTCAAGTACAGGTACGCTCGGTGTGGGGCTGGCCGCGCTGCTCTATCACCGCGATCAGTGGAAGGCACTCTGCCAGGATTTATCGCTGCTCAATGGTGCGGTCGAAGAGATTCTGCGCTACACAGACGTGACCCACTCCGGCCGTCTGCGCGTTGCCACCGAGGACATTGAGATCGGCGGAGTAAGCATTCGGGCCGGCGAAGCCATCGTCATGCATCAGTGCACCGCGAACCGCGACCCTTCCCTATATCCGGACCCGCATCGATTCGATATTTCGCGTCCCCGACGCCCGCATCTGGCTTTTGGGTTTGGCATCCATGCCTGTGTTGGACAGATGCTGGCGCGGCTCGAGCTGAAGCTGGCTATTGGGGCGCTGGCGCAACGCTTGCCCGGTCTGGAGGCCGTTGAGCCCCTTGAGAAACTGCGCTTTCACCATGATCGCGCAATCTATGGGCTGGAGGCGCTCCCCGTCCGCTGGTAAGGCGACCGATCAGTCAGCCTTCAGGTTGAACTGCTTGACTAGCCGCGCGTACTTCTCGACATCAGATTTTACCAGGGCGACAAATTGCTCGGGCGTGCTTGAAGAGGGGTCAGAGCCGCCAGCGAGCAGCTGCTCGCGCAAATCGTTGCCGGCTAAAGCCTGAACCATCGCCGAGTTGAGCTTGCGAACGATGGGCTCGGGTGTTCCGGCGGGCGCCAGAATCCCGTACCAGCTGGTGAGCTCGTAACCGGGGACACCCGCTTCAGCAATCGTCGGAATGTTGGGTATAGAGGCCGCGCGCTTGGTACTGGTCACGCCCAGGGCCCGTAAGCGGCCGGTGCGGACATGTTCGACGAGTCCATTGACGGTAGAGGCGTACATGTCGATCTGCCCGCCGAGCAGATCATTGATCGCCGGTGCATCGCCCTTGTAGGGGATGTTTTTCATATCGATACCCGCCAGAGCCTTCAGAAGTTCGATGGTCATCAATGGCGTGCCGATGCCCGAAGAACCATAGTTAAGTTTGCCGGGATTGGCCTTGGCGTAGGCGATCAGCTCGCCCAGGTTATTGACCGGTAATGAAGGACGGATGGTGAGGAGATTTTGCGAGGAGACCACCGTTGAGATGGGCGCGAAATCTTTGACGGGATCGTACGGTGTGCGGGTAAAGGCCGGAACGATGGTCATGTTGGCGGTGCCCATGAGCAGCGTGTAGCCATCAGGCGCTGATTTGGCGACATGGTCAAAGCCGATGCCCCCAGAGGCACCCGCCCGATTTTCGACCACGACCGACTGCCCCAACATGGGTGTGAGCTTTGAGGCTAGCTGCCGTGCGATCAGGTCGGTTGCGCCGCCCGGTGGGTAGGGAACAACAACGCGCACGGGCTTGGTGGGGTAGTCCTGAGCGACGGCCGAGCCTGTCAGTATTGCCAGCGAGACGAATAACCAGTACCTGAGTTTCATCGCAGTGCCCCAGTGTGGAATCCGAGCGGATCCCGCTATGATGTTTGGTGTTCCAGATGATGGGACAAATATTCAGGCACGTCAATGTCCGGGAGGTGACAATGCGGTCAGAAAAATCCAGCGTGGCAGGCCAGCGCCGCGGACGTCTCGCCGGGCGAGTGGCCTTGATTGTCGGGGGAGGTGCCGGCATCGGCGCAGTCAGCGCGCGTATGTTCGCGATTGAGGGCGCGAGCGTCGCAATTGCTGACCTACGCGCCGACGCAGCCCTGGCGGTGGCGAACAAAATCAATGACGAGGGCGGGCACGCGATCGGTCTGGAGTGTGACGTCACCGACGAACATAGCGTTGAATCCGCAGTCGACCACGCTTACACGCGCTTTGGTGCCTTGCATACGCTCTTTAACTGCGCGGGGGGCTCCTTGCCGCAGGACGATTTCGCGCCCAAGGTAGACCTTTCCATCTGGGAGCGCACGGTCAATGTCGATGGACGAGGCACGTTCTTGTGTTGCCGATTCGCTATTCCCAGAATTGTCAGCTCCGGGGGCGGTACGGTGATCAACATGTCCTCGGGCGCTGCGCTTAGGGGCTCGGGCAAGGCGCACGTGTATGCCGCAACCAAGGGCGCCATTGTTTCACTGACCCGCGCGCTCGCGGGGGCCTATGCGCGCGACAACGTGCGGGTCAATGCCATTTGCGCTGGGCGCATCAACACTGAGCGGGTGCGGGCCACCTATGGAATACCGGGTCAGCCAGGTGCGGCACATGATGCGATGCGGGTCGATGAGCAGATCAAGACCTATCCTTTCTGGTTCGGTGAACCGGAAGACATCGCGCATATCGCGGTTTTCCTGGCCAGTGAAGAGTCCCGCATGATTACGGGTGCGTCGATTCCGGCTGATGGCGGCCGGTCGGCGTACTGAGGCGACGGTGCCGACCATGACTACCTGCTCAGCAAGCGATGTGCGCAGCCGAATAAGGGGCACATTCCGGCGCTATTTCGTGTCCATGTACACGCCTTTCAGTCCGTCGGGCGACATTGATCAGGTTGCTCTACGCAGAAATGTCGAGACCA
>JBIKMC010000437.1:0-2557 GCA_044359405.1 Burkholderiaceae bacterium | reverse complement strand
GCCACAGCGACCAACACCCATGTTGAGCACGCTCCTTTACCCTGGCAGGAACGCCTGCGCTTGCTGGCCGGACTATGGCAGCCCCTGGTCATTTTTGGCACGGTCATGGGCAGCCTTTACCTGGGTATTGCAACCACGGTTGAATCGGCTGCCTTGGGTATGGTGATGGCACTGGTCTTCATCGTGGCGCAAGGCAAACTCACGCGTGAGTTACTGCAAAACTGCTTTATCGCCAGTGCCCGAACCACGGGCATGATTCTGTTGATTGTGGTGGCTGCATTCGTGCTGAATCTCGCTCTGTCGATCACCGGCTTGGGTGAGCAGATCACCAGGGCAGTAACCGGTTTGGGGCTTAGCAAAACCGAAATGCTGCTTGCCTTGATTGTGTTTTACCTGCTCCTGGGTATGTTCATGGACACCCTGTCGATGATGGTAGCCACCATTCCGCTCACCTACCCAGTGGTGACCGCCTTGGGCGTAGACCCGATCTGGTTCGGCATCTTCATCGTCATCATGTGCGAATTGGGGCTCATTACCCCACCAGTAGGCATGAATCTGTTTGTGGTGCAGGGCGTTCGACCCGACCGCGGCAGCGTAAGCGACGTCATCAAGGGCGCGATTCCCTACGCCTTCATCATGATTCTATTTACCCTGCTGATCATGGCATTCCCGGGCATCGTAACCTGGCTGCCCGAGCAGTTGAAATAATCCGCCGGGCCGCCCGTTATGTAAGCGCGGCCCAGCCTCACCATCGGTTTGGCGACAGCTACTGACTCTGCGACCAGCCACCCGCAGCCACCTCGGGGTCAGGGGACATGCCAAAGACGTGTCCGCGAACCCGCTCGCGCATCAGACGCTTCTCACTGAAGCTGAGCGGACGTACCACCCGCTCGCGCGCACGAAGCAGTAGAGCTCTGTCGACTTCCTGCGGAACGCCCGGAGACTGATGCATCGCGTGTCTGAGGGCATCCCGCTCAGGCTCCGCCTGCCCATCCCACCACGCCTGCACGACCTCATCAATGACCAGACGCTCATCCTCGGATAGCGCGACCGACCGCGAGGGTAGCGGCATGCGGGTAGCGGGCTGCCCCCGGGGATGATCAAACTCACGCAAGGGGCGAGGCCCGACGATCGCTGGGGACGAGGCCAGGCCTCGCCAGGGAATCCTGCGATCAACCTGTGACAGCAGGGCCGCCCAGGTGGGGTCTTCCATCTGCAAGACACTGAGATCTTCGATAGCCTCATCAACCAGCAAATGCACCTGCACGCCATGCAGCTGCGCCTCGTCAATCACTTCGATCAACCGATCATCGTCACTGGCCAGCAGCAGATGCTCACAGGCGCGTCGCTCAGCCAGTCGGCGGATATCGCTCGCCATCGATTTCCACATAACATCGCCATCGCCGGTAGCGGCCACGTTTCGTACCAGCTGCCCGTCGATCAAATCAGTATCGGGCCTGTCGGTGTACCAATAAATTCGATGCAGACCAAGCTCAAAGCCTGCCCCTGACAAGACTCTTCCGACGACGGCGTCCAGCCCGCGACGCTGCACCGGCGGCTCATGACCGTCCTCGCATTCACCGTTGAGCAACCAGGACACGAAGCGATCATCAAAAATCGCAACGCAAGCTTCATTGGACAGCGATGCTGAACGCGACCGCCGGGGTGGTGGGACGAGCGATCCGCTCGAGTTGGAATCAAAGTTTCGAAAGTTCATCGTTCGCGCATCGCCTCTGAAAGCGTCTTGACCACTGGCTTTGCCAGATATTTCAAGACCGTGTTGCTGCCCGTACGAATCTCCACGCTTGCGGTCATACCTGGCTGTATTTCAAGCGTCTCATCGGGGCGACCACTGAAACGGCGGCCCGTCGTCTGAACACGCACCCGGTAGTAGGGCTGCTCGCCCTGCCGAAGGTCTTCGGTGAGCGTGTCCGGACTGATGTAGATGAGCTTGCCAGGCAAGTCCCCGTAAATCGTGTAGTCGTAGGCGTCGATTTTGACAGTGGCAGCGAGGCCCGGTTTGATGAAGGCGATATCCGCAGGCGTAACCTTGGCCTCGATCACCAAATCGTCTTCCAGCGGCACAATCTGCATGACCTCTTCGCCGGGTCGGATCACACCACCCCGGGTCGTGATGCGAACATTCTTCACGACGCCGTTCAGCGGTGCCCTGAGCTCGGTCTGCTCGAGCTGGGTGCGACGCTGGATCACTGTCTGCTCGACACCAGCAAGGTCTTCAAGAGCCTTGCTAAGCTCGGCCTGCGCGTCTTGAAAATACTTGTTGCGCTTGTTGGTGATCTGCGCGGTAATCTCGGCGACCTGTCGCTCGAGCCTCAAAACCTCTGTCCTGCTGACATCACCAGTCTTCAGTAGGGGTTGGGTCATCTCCAGTTCGCGCCGGGCAAGTACCAGCAACTCGTCGATGGCCTTGAGCTCGTCCTGGATGGCGGATGTGCGTTTACGGAATAGCGCCAGCTGATTGTCGCGAATCGGGCGGTATTCGTTCAGTTCCGCCGGAAATTTCGGCTCGCCACCAAACATCTCGGCCTGCAAACGA
>JBIKMC010000113.1:0-9989 GCA_044359405.1 Burkholderiaceae bacterium | reverse complement strand
CTCCATGTATGAAGCCTCAATCCGGGCGCGGTCAAGCCGCACCAGAATCTGTCCGCGATCGACTGTATCGCCGTCCTTGACCATCAGCTGCTCAATGGTTCCGCCGTCCTGCGATTGAATCACCTGAGAACGCTGACTGGCGATTACAGATCCGGGCGCGCGCGTGATCTGATCGATTTCGGCAAAGTAGGCCCAGCCGAGAAAGGATGCGAGAGCCAGCGCGGTCACCCAGAGAATGATGCGCGAACGATGTAACTGTCGCGACAGCGACCTTCCACTGGTGGCCTCGGAGGGCTCGAGAAACCAGAACAGATTCACGACGACCTCCCCGTCGACACTGAAAAGGCAGGCCCACCGGCGAGCACCTGGGAGCCGCTTGAAGACGACGCAGCGCCTCCTGTCGGGGTACCAGGGCCGCCAGGACCCGTTGGTGTCGGGGGCTGCGGGCCCGCCTGCCTGAGTCGGGCAAGCACGGCGTCGCGCGGTCCATCAATGGCGATCTGTCCCCTGTCAAGAACGATGATGCGCTGCACGTGCGGCAGCAATGCGGGCTTGTGTGTGACCACCACCAGGACCGAATCCTTGGCGATCTCCTTGAACAGGTGCTGCATGACACGCGCTTCAAGAACACCATCCATAGAAGCTGTGGGCTCATCCAGCAGCATGACGCGGGGCTGGGCCAGCAGCAGACGGGTTAAGCCCACCAGCTGACGCTGCCCACCAGAGAGTCCACGCCCCCCCTCGGCAATTTCAAGTTCAAGCCCCTTGGGGTGGTTCTGTATGACGCGGTCGAGTCCGGTCATGCGAGCCGCAGCGAGAATCTGCCCATCACTCGGGTTGGGCAAACCGAGCGTCAGGTTCTCACGCAGCGTTCCATTGAAAAGACGCACATCCTGCGGCAGGTAGCCCACGTGCTCGCGGACAAACTCGGGCGCCAGTTGCATGACATCGACGCCGTCCAGAAAAACCGTCCCGGCCGATGGCTTGTAAAGGCCCGATAGAATTTTGATCAGGCTCGACTTGCCTGAGCCCACCGCTCCGAGTACTGCGACGCGCTCTCCGGGCTTGATCTGAAGCGCTGGTACCTCAAGGACTGGCTTGTCCTGGCCGTAAGCGAAAGCGACTTTCTCAAGCTGCAGTTCTCCAAGACACAGCTCTGGCACGACCAGTCGATCATGCGTGGCACGGTCGCTCGGCATCGCCATGATGGCATCCAGCGCCTTCAGCGCAATCTTGGCGTGCTTCCATTGCACGATCAGGTTGGGAATCTGTGCCATGGGCGCCAGGGCCCTGCCCGCGATGATCGAGCACGCGATCAGTCCGCCCATGGTCAGGCTACCCGACGTAATGGCATAGGCACCGGCCGCGATCAGCGCCGTATAACTGATCTGTTGAACCGTCTGCGCAATATTGGTCGCGGCCGTCGAAAGCATGCGAACGCGTAGCTCGCTCGATGCAATAGTGGCAGTCAGCGCACGCCACCGATCAAGCATTTTCCACTCGCCGCCAGAGGCTTTCACCGATTCGATACCGTCGATCGCCTCAATCAGTAGTCCGTTCTTGCGATTGGATTCGTGCATGTGCTCGGCCGTAGCTTTCTCGACCGGACCTCGAAAAACAAGGCCCGCCAGAATGGCGATCGGTACCATCAGCAGAGGCACCATGGCCACGGGACCAGCCAGCATGGCGATGATAGCGATGAAGAAAATGGCAAATGGGGCATCAGCCAGAATGAACAGCGTCGATGAGGTCATGAAGTTACGCACCGACTCAAAGTGCCGTATCTGCGAGGCGAACGTGCCAACGGTGCGGGGCCTCGCGTCCATGCGAATATCAAGCGCCTTACCGAAGAAGACGGCCGATAGCTCCTGGTCGATGAGTTTGCACGCGCGATCGACCATCAGCGCACGAACCTGCTTGAGCACCAGCTCAAGAACAATCGCGATAATCACTCCGGCGGTGAGCACCCATAGCGTCGCATAGCCCTTGGTCGGCACCACGCGGTCGTACACCTGCATGGTGTACATAGCCGACACCAGCCCGATGATGCTCACCACCAGCGTCGCGAAAACAGCCTCAAAGAACACGCGACGCTGTCGACGAATCGCAAAAGCGAACCAGTCCGCCGCCGATCGCTGCGGATGTCCCGCTTCACCCGGTTCAGCCGCCACTGCGGGCAGAACCAGAAAGTGTCCGCCGACGCTCTCGGACCTGCTCAGGGTGAAGGTCTGACCGGTTTCGTCTTCGGCCGCGAAGCCAGCGTTACCAACCTGGCCCCTGACCAGCAGCACCCGATTTCCCTGTGCGTCCAGCCAGACGGCGGGGAAATCCCCTCGGGTGATCTTGCCCCCATCGATTTCACGACAGTCGGCTAATGGAAACCTCTCCTGCCACATGGCGAGAAGGCGTTCGCCCCGAAGCAGCGTACTTAACTCGACGCCATCCTGGGTGCGCGTCACCATGCCGAAGCGATGCGCCGGAACCGCCTGACCCTGCAAGGCAGCAAGACGTGACAAGAGACCGGCCAGACCAGCCTCATTCATATAATTTGGCGAGGGCGAATCCGCCTCGCTAGGCTCAGTAGACACCGACTCAAATCCTTTCAACGGGATAATTCATCCAGCGAGCGGGCACCAACGCGGCCGCTGAGCAGCAACAGGCGAACCTGCACTGACTGGATACCGAACAGAATGTCCGACAGGGCGTAGCGTGCCTGTGAGACCTCGCGCTGGGCATTGAGTACATCCAGCCAGTTCTTGCGCCCGATCTGATACTGACGCAGATACGAGGCCACCACTTCGTCCGTTGCCTGTTCGAGCTGCCGAGCCGGGTCAAGCTGCAGCTGCAGCGCATCGAACTCGGTGAGCGCGGCCCGGACTTGCTGGGCAAGCTGTCGGTCGTAAGCGGCGAGCGCCTCTTCGGCCGACAAGAGTCGGGCGCTGGCCGCCTGGATGGCACTAAGGCTTGACAGCCCCGGGCCCGGACGAAACTCGACGCCAACAAAGGCACGAGTTCTGTCCTGGCCAAACTCAAGTGGCCCGACCTGCTGCTGTAGCGCCGCAAAAACCTGCGGACGCGTATTGGCCCGGGAAAGGTTGATCTGCCCCTTCGCAACCTCAAGCTGGCGCTGAAGCCGCTCACGTTCAGGAGAAATGGCGCGTGCACGCTCAAGCATGCTCTGCTCGAGCCGGTCGACGATCGGTGCCAGACGCTCAGGCGCAATCAATTGTCCGACCGAATCACCCGTAAACTGCTCGAGCGTCACGCGCGCCGAGTCAGACCCGCGCATAAACTGAATGCGCTCGCTCACCGCCTGCTGCAATCGCGCCGCAGCCAACGTTTCGTCCGCCTGGGGACTCACCTCGGCTCGCACCCGCCGCTGGATCATCTCCAGCAGTTTGCGGTGTTCATCCTCATTGCGTCGAGCCGTCTCCAGTCGGGCCTCAAGCCGCAAAACTTCGAAAAATGCCGTCGCGGTCTGCAGAAGAATGGACTGCTCGGCCTCCCGCACCGCCGCCTGCGCCGCATCCCGAGCTGATCCCGCGACGTCAATCTGGCTTTCGATGCGTCCGCCGCTCCAGAGCGGCTGCTGCACCCGCAAGGCCGTCTGGGGTCGGCTGCTATCTGCCTGAGCCTCAGCACTAACGGTCGGAAACCAACCCCACTGCGCGCCTTCCAGCTCAAATCCGGCGGCCTGCCAGTCGCCCTCGCGCGCCTTGATGGTGGGATGGGAGACGACGGCCGCTCGCAGCACCGCGGCCAGCGTGTCCTCACGGCCCCTGGCGCCGGTAGCCACTAGCGACCCACCCGGGGCGGGCGCCGCAACGGCCTGCGGCACGTTAACCTCAACCGGCGTGCGCCCCTGCGCAAAAGCGGCCGGGGTGTAGACCCAACTGCCGTTCGTAATAAACCCAAGACCGAGCACAATCACCGCCCTCAAACCGATCACAGCAGGGCCTGGACCAGACCACTCAGACAAAGAAAAGCGGGGGAATTTCAAGACAGGCAAGGCAGGGTCAACCCTTAGGGGCCATTGGGGTACGAGATATCAGCGCGAAGTTTACGTGATAACTTCCAACGACGTGAGTACGTAACCGACTGTGGAGGTGTTCGATGAAAACGGTCTTGACGTCTATTTTATCCAGGGTTCGACCTGAGGGACTCCTTATGGCGGTCGCGATCGCCCTGAGCGCACCCGCAATTGCGGGCAAGCGAGATGACACGATCCGCTATGCCAACGACCAGGCACCCGAGAACATCGACCCCTTCTTCAATAATGTCCGGATCGGCGTGATCATCGGCGCCCAGGTCTGGGACACCCTGGTGTACCGGGACCCAAAAACCAATGAGTACAAGGGAAACCTGGCTAAAAGCTGGAAGCAGATTGACGACAAAACCATCGAATTCGAACTCCGTCAGGGAATCAAGTTTCATAACGGCGAGGAGTTTGATGCAGATTCGGTGGTGTACACCCTGAATTTTGTGGCCAACCCTGCCAACAAGGTCACCACTCAGCAGAACGTGAGCTGGATCGAGAAGGCTGAAAAACTCGACAAATTCCGCGTCAGGGTCATCACCAAGCAGATTTTCCCCGCCGCCATCGAGTATCTGGCGGGGCCGGTCGTAATCCATCCCGCCAAGTATTACGCCGAGGTCGGCCCGCGCGGCATGAACGCAAAACCGGTCGGAACCGGACCCTGGAAAGTGGTCAGCCACAACCCGGGAAAGTCGCTTCTGCTCGAGCGCAACACCGAGTATTTCAGGGATTCGCCCAAGGGAACACCCAAGATCGGCAAGCTTGAGATGCGCTTCATCCCTGACCGCCAGACGCAAATGGCCGAAATGCTGTCGGGCAACATGGATCTCATCATGAACGTTGCCAAGGATCAGGCCGAGCAGGCGGCGCGAATGCCCCAACTGCAGGTAGTCAGCGGCGAGACCATGCGAATTGTCTTCCTGCAGATGAATACGCTGGACGGTGCCCCCGCCCCCCAACTGAAGGACATCCGGGTCCGCAAGGCGATCGCCCACGCGATTGACCGCGAATCGATGGTGAAAAACATTGTCGGCGCTGGCGCCCGGGTGCTGCATACCATCTGCTTCCCATCGCAATTTGGTTGCACTGACGAAGGGGCTCCCCGGTACAGCTACGACCCCGCCCTGGCCAAGCGCCTCTTGGCCGAGGCAGGTTTTCCTAACGGGTTTGACACCGAAATCTTCGCGTATCGAGAGCGCAACCAAACCGAGGCCATGATCGGGAATCTGCAGGCAGTGGGTATCCGAGCCAAGCTCACATTCTCGCAGTATGCCGCCATGCGAGATCAGGTCCGCGCCAATAAATCGGCGCTGTCGCACCAGACCTGGGGCTCGTTCTCGGTCAATGACATGTCTGCCTCAACACCCGTCTACTTCACGTTCCAAGCGGATGACATCAGCCGTGACCCCGAGGTGCGCGACTTGCTTCTCAGAGGCGATAATTCGGTCAACCCCGAAGTACGCAAAAACTCCTATCGTGACGCGCTTCGCCTGATCGCCGAGCGCATGTACGCCGTGCCCCTGTGGTCCCTGCCGGTGTATTACGTTGCTTCCAAAGATCTCACCTTCAGTCCTTACCCTGACGAGATGGTCCGCTTCTGGGAGATGTCCTGGAAATAGGCTTAGCGGCGCCCGCGGTATGACCTCCGGCGCACCGGAGGAGCCTGGCGCGGGCCGCTCACCTGCTATTGCGCCGTCAAGGCCATGCTTGCCTACATCATCAAGCGACTCGGTCTGGCACTGCTGGTTGCCCTGGCTGTCTCGATCATCGCGTTCTCGCTGTTGAGGCTGTCCGGCGACCCGGCGATTGCCATCGCCGGAGAGGGCGCGCGCGCTGAAGACATTGAATTGATCCGCAAGACCTATGGGTTTGACCGCCCGCTTCCGATTCAATACGTCGACTGGCTCGGCAATACGCTGAGCGGTAACTTAGGTGACTCCATTTATTTCAAGACACCAGCAGGTCCCCTGATCGCCTCCAAGCTACAGACCACCCTGCTACTGGGCGTGTTGGCACTTGGCTTTGCCCTGATGATTTCGATTCCGCTTGGGGTGATGGCGGCCATCTGGCGAAACAGCCTGCTTGACCGACTCTGTCTGACTCTTGCAGTCATCGGTCAGGCACTGCCCAATTTTTTCTTCGCCCTGCTTCTGATCATGCTGTTTTCGATCAGTCTGCGCTGGCTTCCGGTGTCCGGCAGTGACACCTGGCTTCACTTTGTCATGCCCACCATTGCCCTGGGCTACTACGTCGCACCCGCCTTCATGCGTCTGATTCGAGCAGGCATGATTGAAGTACTCGAAACCGACTACATCCGCACCGCGCGCGCCAAGGGTCTCCCTTTCACGACGGTCGTCTTCAAGCACGCCCTGCGCAATGCGCTCGTGCCCGTGGTGGCACTGGCCGCTGTGCAACTGGGCTTTCTGCTGGGGGGCTCGGTCGTTATCGAAACCATCTTCGCGCTGGACGGTCTGGGTTATCTCGCCTACCAGAGCATCACCTACAAAGATTTTCCGGTGATGCAGAACATCGTGCTGCTACTGTCAGTCATTTACGTTGCCCTCACGCTGGCGGCTGATGTTGCCAACGCCTGGCTTGACCCTCGGATACGCATCGCATGAGGCGCCTTCTTCGTAATCCGGCATTAAGTCTAGGCGCCGGCATCCTGTTGCTGATCGTACTAGTCGCCCTCCTGGCTCCCTGGCTGGCTCCGCACGATCCGTACACGCAGAATCTCAATAACCGCACAGTTCCTCCCCTTTGGGATGCCAAGGGCACTTGGGAGCATCCCCTGGGCACCGACCCGCTGGGGCGCGACTATCTGTCGCGCCTGATATACGGCGCTCGAATCTCCTTGCTGATCGGCGTCTCCGTTGCGCTGATCTCGGGACTCATCGGCACGGTCATGGGCATGCTTGCCGGATACTTCGGAGGTCGCATCGACATGCTGGTGAGCTTCACCGTCACCACCCGCCTGTCCATGCCGGTGATCCTGGTCGCCCTGGCGACGGTTGCGCTCGTGGGCGGTTCACTCTGGGTCGTCATCCTGGTGCTGGGTCTTCTGAAATGGGATCGTTTTGCCGTAGTCATGCGAAGCGCCACTCAGCAAGTGCGTGCACTCGACTTTGTGGCGGCCGCACAGGCTAACGGAGCCTCTACGGCCAGGATCCTGTTCGGAGAAATACTGCCCAACGTGCTGCCGCATTTGATCGTTGTCGCAACCCTTGAGGCGGCCAGTGCCATTCTTCTGGAGGCAGCGCTCTCGTTTTTGGGGCTGGGCGTACAACCGCCCCTGCCGTCGTGGGGGCTCATGATCTCCGAGGCCAAGTCCTACATGTTCTTTTCATTCTGGCTGATCGCCATTCCCGGATCGGCACTGGCGCTTCTTATTTTTGCCATCAATCTGGCGGGCGATGGCCTGCGTGACGCCCTGGCCCCCGGGGGACGCGCATGAGAACGATTGCGCAGCCCCAGTTGGACAGTTCTGGCGAACCGAAGCCCGTGTTGGAGGTTGACGGGCTCAGTGTCGACATCCAAACGCCAAAAGGCATGCTGCACGCCGTCCGCGACGTCTCCTTTTCAGTCGGTCCCGGCGAGACGCTTTGTATCGTCGGCGAATCCGGCTGCGGCAAGTCCATGACCTCGCTGGCGATCATGGGTCTGCTCCCCGCGAGCGCCCAGAGACGGGCTCGGGCTCTTAGACTCGGTGACCTGGACTTGATCCAAGCCTCGTCTCGCGAGGTCAATGCCTTACGCGGTAATCGCATGGCGATGATTTTTCAGGAGCCCATGACGGCGCTCAACCCAGCCTACTCAATCGGTGAGCAACTGACCGAGGTCTATACACACCACCGGCGAGCCTCGCGTTCGCAGGCTCGCGACCGGGCGTGTGAGCTCCTTGGCCGGGTCGGTATCGCCTCAGCATCCGAACGCCTCGACCAATATCCACATCAGCTTTCAGGAGGACTGCGCCAGCGTGTGATGATTGCCATGGCCCTCATGTGCGGTCCCGAATTACTGATCGCCGACGAACCGAGTACGGCGCTTGACGTCACGATCCAGGCGCAGATTCTTCGACTACTTGCGCAGTTGCAGCGCGATCTTGGCATTGCGATGGTTCTGATCACTCATGATCTGGGTGTCGTCGCTCAGGTCGCCGATCGCGTTTGTGTCATGTACGCGGGACAGATTGTCGAACAAGGTAACGCTGATGCCGTTTTCCGAACCCCCTCCCACCCTTACACGCGTGGACTACTGTCCTGCGTTCCTGTTCCCGGAACGACACCACCCGGCTCGCCGCTGGGTACGATCTCAGGCTCCGTGCCATCCCTCGTCGGTCCCTTGAGCGGTTGCAGTTTTCGCGACCGTTGTCCCAACGCCATCAACGACTGTTCTCAGGCCGATATCGCCTGGAGCGAGAATTCAAAGGGGCATGGCTGGCGGTGCTTACAGACCGAGCGGGCCAACGTCAAAACGCGGGCTGCCTCATGAATACACCGTCCGCGGCAAGCCAGTCTGGAACACGTAGCGAATCTGGCAAGCCACCTCTTCTGAGCACGAGTGGAGTCACCCGAACTTTTAAAGTATCGGGCGGTCTTTTCCGTCCACGACGCGAGCTGCACGCGGTCAACGGCATCGATCTGGATCTGTATCGTGGCGACGTGCTTGGCATCGTGGGTGAATCCGGATGCGGTAAGTCGACGCTCGCCCGCATGCTGTTGGGCCTGATACCGCCCACTCGCGGCACCATTTCGCTCGCTGGGCAGGACATCAGTCGACTCGATCGCAAGTTTCTGTCGCGCCGCATTCAGCCGATTTTTCAGGACCCCTACGGTTCGCTCAATCCCCGCCGAGGTATCGCGTCAATCGTGTCATTGCCCCTTGATGTGCATGGCATCGGCACCGCGTCCGAGCGCCGGCGCAAATCCCTACAGATGCTCGAGCGGGTGGGTCTGCCGACCCGATATGCCGACAACACCCCAGGACAACTGTCCGGCGGTCAACGCCAACGGGTCGCCATTGCCCGGGCGCTGGTCATGCAACCTGATATCGTGATCTGTGACGAGCCGACCTCCGCATTGGACGTATCCGTGCAGGCTCAGATTCTTAACTTGCTGCTCGAGCTTCAGCGCGACTTCGGCCTGACCTACGTATTCATCAGTCATAACCTGGCCGTGGTGGAGCATATCGCCACCCGAGTGGCGGTCATGTACCTGGGGCGCCTTGTTGAGCAGGCCCCGACGGGCCAACTCTTCGCATCGCCTCGCCATCCGTATACCCAGGCCCTGCTGGCGTCGGTCCTCAAACCGGAGCCCGGCATGGGCATTCCGGATACCGGGCTGGGCCTGGCCTTTCCGGACCCGCTCAATCCACCGGATGGATGCGCATTTCATCCGCGCTGCGTGCATGCGCTCAAGCACTGCCCGCGCGAAGCTCCCCGCCTGGACCAGCACGGCGATGTCACGGTCGCCTGTCATCTATATTCCCAGACTCCTTCATGCACTCCCTCACGCCCACAGGTCACAAGCCATGAGTAGAAGCGACGCCATTCGCCGAGCAGAACAGGTTTTCGACTCCGGTGATTTTCGACGGACGCTTGAGCGCCGTATCGCCATCCCAACAGAAAGCCAGAATCCAGATCGAGCTCCTGTTCTTATTGAGTACCTTGAAGGCGAAATGCGCCCAGCGTTCGAGCAGATGGGGTTCAGCTGCCGAATGCTCAGTCACCCCAAGGCCGGCGCGCCGTTCCTGCTCGCCCAGCGTACCGAAGACCCTGCTCTACCGACCGTTCTGGGATATGGCCATGGTGACGTCATTCGCGGACTCGAGCGCGAATGGAAAGAAGGGCTATCACCCTGGCAGCTTATCGAGCGCGATGGACGATGGTACGGGCGCGGCATCGCTGACAACAAAGGGCAACACTCCATCAACCTGCAGGCCATGGCCAATGTGC
>JBIKMC010000341.1:0-3662 GCA_044359405.1 Burkholderiaceae bacterium | reverse complement strand
ATGCCAACCGGCGCACCAGCGCTACTCTCTTGGCTGTGCATGGCGTACCTCGGGTTAAGACGACTTCACGGGGCGGGTAGACCAGTAGGTCGGCAACTCGGTGCAGTCTCGGCCACCCCAGCCATCGTGGCTGGCGCCGTCGTAAACCTGGAGAGTTCTGGCAGCAATGGGTAGATCAAAGCCCCGGTCGCGTGCCTCGGCAACCATTGTGCGGAGATCTTTACGGATCGAGTCACAGTCGAAGGTCGCTGAGCCCGAACCGCCGGTTTTCATGGCTGTTGCCACTGCCGAGCCCCTTGCCTTCATGACATTGGGACCGCCCGATGAATCGGCGAACAGTTCAACCAGCCACTGCTCGTCAAGACCGAGGTGTTTGCACAGACTGTACGATTCACCCAGCGCCTGCCAGTAAACCGCCAGCGGCAGGTTGATGGCGAGCTTGACGCTGGAGCCCGCGCCTACCGGCCCCACGCGATCAGCCCGCCGACAGAGCTGATCAAGAATGGGCTTCGCACGCGTCACGGCATCGGGCTCGCCACCGATCAGACCGATGAGCTTGCCCTGAAGAGCGGGCCCAACCGTACCACCAACTGGACACTCAACATACTGAGCGCCCGCAGCGGTAACGGATCTGGCCATATCAATCTGGACCGCTGGCTGTACCGTACTCATCTCGATGAAGAGTTTGCCGGCAACCGACCCCGAGAGCAGGCCATTGGCACCCCGATAGACCTCGTCGATTGCCTTGGCATCGGTAACGATGGTGATGACCACTTCGCATGCGTCAGCAAGCGCCCGAGCGCTGGCATGTTCGCAGGCGCCCAAATCGATCAATGCCTTGGCTCGGCCACTGGTGCGGTTCCAGACGTGTACCTCGTGACCCACCTCAATCAGACGCCTCACCATGGCAGCGCCCATGCGCCCCAGACCTGCAACTCCGAGTTTCATCCGTGGTCTCCTGAAAAACGATTAAAGCGCATACACGCGCCGAGCCGTGCCGCTTAAAAGCGCAGTGCGCTCGGCCGCAGAGTATCCGTCGATGCAGCGCTTAAAGACCCTGACCAGTTCACCGTAAGACGTCCAGAGCCGCTCGATAGGAAAATTGCTGCCGAACATGCAGCGCTGAGGGCCGAAACACTCAACCGTCTGAACAATGACATCACGCCAGCCCTGTTCATGACAGGCGCGCAGAAAGGTACCTAATCCCGATAGTTTCACCACGACGTTGGGAAGCCTGGCCAGATCAACCATCACCTCGCGCCATTGCTGCCACCCCGCGGGGGAGCGGTCTTCGAGCATGCCGGCGTGAATCAACACGAACTGCAATTCAGGAAAACTGCGCACCAGCTCAATGGCGCCTCGCATCTGTGCAGGGAACACCTGTAACTCGAAGGCCAGATTACGTCGCGCCACCTCGGCAAGGCCGCGACGCCAGATAGGATCGTCAAACAGATCAGCCCGGCTGGCAAACCGGTATTGGGCATTTACATGCCAATGCAGTTGCTGGCGAATCGCCCGCACGCCCGGGACAGCAAGCTGCGCATCGAGGGTGGACGCCACCTGCAGGCTGGCCAGGTCTGCGAAAGCCGTGATGGCATTGGGAAGTCCATGCTGGCTTGCCACCGAACTCACCCATTGCACCTCTTCAATCTCATCGCCCGGCGCCACATTGACCTGGACATAGACCGATTGCACAACACCCGCAGCAGTGCAGTCGCTCAGGAAATCAGTCATCAGGTAGTCACGGCGCAGCGCGGAGTATTCGCCAAAGATGCGCGGCACCGGGGGCCCCTGCAACCAGGGGGTTCGATTGAAGCGCCAGATATGGTGATGAGCATCGACAATCGGCTCAGCGGGTTGGGAGACTGCATCAGGCATGGCTTAAAGCTCCGCGGACAAGCACGCTCACACGACGGTGTCGGTTTGAGGATCGATAAGGTGCATGTGCGACAGATGAGCCATGAGTTGCACCCGCTCACCGGGCCCGGGCGCTGCCGACGGTTCAAGCCGTGCGCAGACCTGAGAGGCACCAAATCGAAAAAACACCATGGTCTCCATGCCCAACGGCTCAACCACATCAGCCTCGACCTCAACCATGGACATATCTGCCCTCAGGGGCAAGCGAACCTCAGTAAGGTGCTCAGGCCTGAGACCGAGCAGCATTGGCTTATCGGCGTAGGGGGAATATCGCTCAATACGGTCGGCTGGAACGGGCATGCGAACGCCACCGTCGATACATAAGGTAAGGACATCATCCACTCGCTCGAGACTGCAAGCGATGAAGTTCATGGTGGGCGAGCCGATAAAGCCGGCGACAAACCGTGTTTGGGGCGTTCGGTAAAGCTCTTGTGGAGTACCGATCTGCTCGATGCGCCCTTTATTCATGACCACCACAAAATCTGCGAGCGTCATGGCTTCGACCTGATCGTGTGTAACGTAGACAGTGGTGGTCTTGAGTTGCTGATGAATTCGTTTGATCTCAGTGCGCATATGTACGCGCAACTTGGCGTCGAGATTACTCAAGGGTTCATCAAATAAAAACACCTTGGGATTTCGAACAATGGCACGTCCCATCGCGACACGCTGGCGCTGACCGCCCGATAGCGCCTTTGGACGACGCTCGAGCAACTCGGCAATGTCCAAAATATCGGCAGCCCGCTGAACACGCGCCTGAATGTCAGCCCGCGACAGACCACGCAGACGCAGACCGAACGACATGTTTTCAAAAACAGTCATGTGCGGGTAAAGCGCATAACTTTGGAACACCATGGCGATGTCGCGATCCTTGGGCGCAACATCGTTGATGACGTCATCGTCAATGAGAATATCGCCCTCGCTAACCTCTTCGAGACCCGCGATCATGCGCAAGGTGGTGGTCTTGCCACAACCTGAAGGCCCGACCAGGGCAACAAACTTGCCATCGGGGATCTTAAGATTGACATCACGCACAACAAGCGTGTCACCAAAACGCTTCTGCACATGGATGAGTTCTACCGCAGCCATCAATTCGCCTCTAATTCAAAGCCAGAGATGCTTCAAACCGCACTCATAACTGACACAAGCCGCTCATCGCGCGCCCATGAGATCTGCGAAAAACCCACGCCGCTCCAACGCGGCCACTGAGTCAAGGTGCACATACTCAAACGCAGACGGTGGGTTATTGAGTACGCCAAGCCTGTTCAGCACATGCGCCGCGTTACGCATGCCCTCAACGCTCGGAAACATCATGCCGCCCATCAGACGGGCGAACAAAACCCAGGTTTGTGACAGGACCGAATCATCGGTTTCGCCCGTGTACTTACGTAATACCTGCACACCAAACAGCGGGTTGGTTCGAAAATGCCAGACCCCGCGGCAATACGCCTCAACGTAACGCTCAACCCGTTGGGGCTGCTGCATGATCGTGTCACGGGTGGTGACGGCGCAACTGTTCTGGAAAGCGACATCGAGCTGACCTAAGTCGCTGATGACCTGCCAACCGCGCTTGGCAGCCTGAAACGGCTCGGGCGCATGCATGATCACCGCATCGACTCTAGTCTCATCGAGCAGGGCGTCGAGTCGCGGCTTCGCCGTACCCACGGCTACAATCTGCGCGTCGGTTGCGAGACTCCAGCCCCAGCGCTCAAAGGCCATGGCAATGGAGCACTCGTCAGCATCGTTTC
>JBIKMC010000083.1:0-12613 GCA_044359405.1 Burkholderiaceae bacterium | reverse complement strand
CGGTGTAGCGGGCCGTCGAGGACACCGTACCGGCAAAGTCAACCGTGGAAACCTGGCTGACCTCGCTGGCTGCAAGGGTCGTGGGCGTCTGACCCGAACTGGTGATGGCGCTAAGCGCAGAGACCGTGGCACCGTTGACCGTGAAGGCCACATTGGCAACCTCGGCGTCAAACAGCATGCGCCGGGCAGCCATCTCGGTGGACTCGATCACGGTATGGAAACGCGCTGATGCAACGGTCGCGTTGGTGATGTTGGCACCCGAGGTGGCATCCACGTAAGAGTATTTCAGCGAAGCCGCTGTGACTCCCGTCGTAAACCAGATCGAGCCGACCGACGCACGCGCGCCGTAACTGCCCAGGCTGGATGCCAGCGCAGTCGCAATGCTGGCGGCATTGTCGGTGCTGGTCGCAACATACGTCGCAGCGGCGGCCCCACCGCCATTGACGTAGACAGCATACGTCGCGCCGACGATGGGCGCGATGATGTTGGTCGACAGAATGGTCGCTGCGCTCAGACTGGTGTCCGTGCCGCCAGCGGTGCGTTTCAGCGTTAGCGCAGCGCTCTCGGCGCCCGTCAGAATCCACAGCGTGGAGCCCTCTGCCCGCGCAGAATCCACACCGCCCAATGCGTTGACTTTGTCGGCGAAGCTTTGTGCGATCGACTCGGGCGTATCAGCGATTGACGTGGTGGTCGTACCGCCCGAGCTGACGCTGGTGGTGAGTACTGAATGCGTGAGGTTGTTGGTGCCTACGGCCAATGTGTAGCTGTCGCCCACCTCGAGCTTAAGGCCCTCGAAGACCACCGGCCGTGCGCTGTGCACGAGCACTGGCTCGCCGGCCTCGGTCAAAGCGCCGATGGCGCCCGCAAGCGTGACCCAGTTGCTCGCAGTTGCAGAGACTGCAGACGCCGAGTAGCTGGTTGCAACGTCAGCCACGAGAGCCGCGGCAAGATCGGTCGCGATCGTCGCCAGAGAAGTGCCAGCACTGGTGATGGTGATGGGCGTCGCATTGCCGATCTTCACCGAGTACTTTCCGCCATTGATGGCAGCAAGCCCGCTGAGATCGAGTCGCCGCCCTCCATCGGTCGTTTCGGTAACGCGAACACCGTCAAGCCCCGCAACCCGCTTCTCGGTCGCGAAACTTACGGTGGCCGATGCAGCCGCCACATTTCCAGTACCCGTGCCCGAGAACGTCAGTTTTCCGCTGGCTAACGCAATGGTGTAGCCCGTACTGCTGCCAAGCGCAGTTTTCAGGGCATCAGCAAGCTGTGTTCCGTTGGTGATCGTCGAACTGCCGTCCACAAAAACCGTCGTGCTGTTGACGGTCAAGAAATACCGACCGGTCGCATTCACGGTGATGGACGACAGATTGATCTCGGTGTTGGAGCCATTGACCGAAGACGTGGCCGAGCCAAAGTCGGTCGTACTCTGCAAGGCATCGACCGTGATGGGGTCGGTGCCCATTCCCGTCACAAAAATTGAAGCGTTGTCGCCGATTCGAGCCGAATACTCATGCCCGTTGACGACCACGGCATAGCGACTACCGCTGGTCGCTGCCTGAGTGTCGGCGAACTTGACCACACTTTGTTGCTTGACAACCGAACCTGCGCTTACAGACGGTGTCTCACCATTATTGTCGACCGAATCGGCAATGGGTTCGGCAAGGAAGCTCTTCTTGACGGATGAACCATCGACCGTGAAAGACGTGTTGAAAGCCACTGCGTCCAGAACCAACGTCAGCGCTGATGCCTCGACGCTTGCCTTGATGTTCGCGCCGCTACCCGCGGGGTTTATCGTGCTGTTGGTATTGATGGCCGCCGCAAGCCTACCGAGCAAATCGGCATTGCTTTCAAGTACCGAAGAGGGCGCTTGCGCAGTGACCGACACCGGGGTGCCATTGATGGAAACTGTGTAGATCAAGCCCTCTTCAATGACATTGCCGAAGATTACCCGGCTGGTTTGCTTGGCATTGACGCCCGCCGTCACCACGTTGGTCTTGCCGATAGTGACCGTGGCACCGCTGGAGCGATCGAGCGACTCGACAGTCAGCGTGCCGCCTTCCTCGGGCTGGGTATATCCACCCGATTTGGTGGTGCGTACCTCGATCTCGGCACCTGTCCCCGCATCGGTGGGATTCAAGAGCACCTTCGCCGCGGGCGTGGGCGTACCGAAGAGCTCAATTTCGTAAGCGAACAAATCAGCGGAACTCTGGTCATAGGCCGTCAAGGGAACACCACCACTCAACAGCACCTTGCCGCTGGCATCTGTCTGCAGCGCCTGCCATTCGCTGATGTTGTTGCGGGCCTCGACGACGATCTTGCTGCCCGAGGTCTTTTGCGCGCCGGATGCGCTGGCCGCCTCGATAAGGTCAACGTACAGATTGTTGCCCGCTCGAACATGAATCTTGTCACCACTGGCAATGTTGAGAATTTGCCTGACGTATAGCGTATCGCCCGCTGTGACGTCGATCGTTCCGTCGCGCGTGACAATCTTGTCGACGGTAAGACCATCGGCTTCATTGATGAAGATATTGCCGTCATTCGTGACAGCCGCATCGTCGGTCGTCGACTCGACCGACAAGGATGCCACCAGGGTGTTCAGCGAAACGCCCTTCTGCGCCGCCACGTCAAGATTGTCGGCGATAAAGACCGACGCGCCGTCGGTCGTCACCTGGTTCGCCACCACCTTGACGTCGCCGCCATTGCTGGCGTCCGCATTGACCAGGCCGCCCTTCACCGCCAGCGTTCCGCCCACGTTAAAGGTGACATTGGCCGCCGGTGAGAACCCACCAATGCCACCCACGAAGCCACTCAGCGTGAGACTGGACGTTAGATCAATGTAGATGTCGCGCAACGCACGAAGTTCGAATTTGCTGGCCGGGATACTGGCCAGCTGAATATTGATGAAGCCTGTGGGCTGATAACCCTGGGTCTCATTGACCTGGTCCAGCAGATCGCCGTCGCCATTGAAATCGTCGCCCGCCAACACTTCCTTGAAGCTGTCGAGCGCGTCACCGTCTTTATTCAAGTCGAAGCCAACAAAGGCGGTTTCATCAAGGAAATCGTCCATGTAGCCGTCACCGTTCAGGTCACGGCCCAGCGCCTCCTCGGAGACATTGGTATCGTCGAAACGTCCATTCAGGTTGAAGTCGACCCGGCTTTCGTGGAACCGGTCATCGGTATCCCCATCACCGTTCACGTCACGACCCAACTGCGCCTCAGTCAATTCGTCCGAGGTGTCGTTGTCGCCGTTCAGGTCCCAGGTCATACCGACCTCGGCGAATGTCTCACCCAGGTTTCCGTTCTTGTTGCGATCGAGCGTGACCCGGTACTCGTTCACCACATCACTGCGGTCACCGTTATTGTTCAGATCAATGCCCTTGGGCAGTGTGCGCAAACCTTTGGCCGTAAGGACGACCTCACCGATCTCGGTGAACCCGGCAACGACACCGACAGTGCCCTTGAGCACAACGTCTTCGCCAGCCACGAGCTCAAGGCGCTTGCCGGCCGTGAGGCTACCGTCGAGGCTCAGGGTGCCCCCGGTCTCAAGAATGAGCGTCTCGGATTCCAGCGAAGCAGGCAGCAGCTTGGTCAGCGTGTTCTGCGCCGGATCGGCGTTGTAGACGCCGAACGAGAAGTAGTCACCCGCGCGATACTCCATCCACTTCCAGGCATTGAAGAATCGGTACAACTGAACCGATTCAGCAGCCGAAAACGCCACACCTCTGGTGTACACAATGGAGTTGGTGCTGGCGTTGGTCGCATCGGTTGACACCCAACTGGTGGGCTTCACCGCAACCACATTGCCGGCACCACTGCTTAGACGCACCATGTCGGCCCGTACCAGACCATCCGCGCGAACGGTGAGGCCCGCTACAGACGAAAGGTTGGTCTCGGTAATGCTTACACCAGGCGGATTCCAGGTGTTTGGTACGGCCGTGACAGCGCGATGCACCTGCATGCCGACCGTACGCTCAATGGCGCCATCGCTTTCGGCCAGCTGGATGTTGCCAGTGGTCGTTTCGACGTCGAGCAGATTGACCGCGATTTCGAGGCCCGTGATACCGGTTGACGCGCGAATCTTCAGTTGATCGGCAACGAGGTCAATCCCTTCATCGGCAAAGTTTTCGCGGACCAGACCGCCCGTTGAGGTCAGTGAGATGTCGCCAGCCGACGTCACGGAATTGATCTGCGGCGACTCAAAGAAATCGATGTCGACCGTACCCGAGTCTCCGCCCGTGACAGAGATGACCGCACCCGCACGGGTGGCCACGAAATCGGCATCCGCATCGATGAGCAGTCTGATCTTCTCGGCAAGGCTGTCGGCGGTGTCACCCGAAACGGTCGCGACCGAGAAGGGCGTCGCAGAGCCCACGCGCACCGCGTAGGTTTTTCCATCCGCCACCGCGAGCCCCGTCAGGCTGACCGTGCGGGCGGGCGTCGCCGTACTCAGCTGAACGGTGTCCGTTCGCGAGGTGCCGCCAGTAACGGTGAGCACGTTGCCATTAGCCGTAGCCGTCAAGGAAGAATCGCCGTCGATCGCGCTGCGCAAACCCTCCACGATGGACGTCAAGGTCGCGGTTGTCGCTGTGAAGCTGAAGGGTTGCGCGCCGATGGTGACGGTGTAGCTCGCACCGACCAACGGATTGAATCCACCAAGGTCGATCGTACGATTCACATCGGCATTCGCCGAACTTGGCGTACCGGTTCCAAGTGGCGCATACGGTGCGCTGACCCGACCCGACGAGAGATTGACTTCGACACGGGGAGCGATGAAGACCTCGATATCTACCGTCTTGGCGTCACCACCGGTAATGCTGATGGTTGATCCGTTCACCGTCGCCGCATAGGTGGCGTTGGCATCAATCAGGCCGCGCAGCTTGTCTGCAAGTGTTAAGGTCGTTTCATTGGGAGCCGCAACCACCGTGAAGGGGCTCAGCGCACCGATGCGTACCGCGTAGGCTTCATGTGCCTCAACGCTTATACCGCCCAGCGCAATCGTCCGATCAGGCGCGACGGTTTCGACCGAGACAGTCGCCGTCCGCGATGCGCCGCCCGTGAGCGTCACGACGTTGCCGCTGCGGGTGGCTCCGAGAGTTGTATCGTTGTCGACCGCCTCTGTCAGCGCCTGCGCGATTCCTGCGATCGATGCTGCCGTGGCGACATGTTGGAAGGTCTGGGCACCGACCTTGATGCGGTAGGTCCCACCCACTGCGGGAATCAGACCACCCAGGTCGATCGTACGATTGGCGTTTGCGTCGGCCTTACTGACAACGGCTGAACCAAGCACGGTGGGCATCTCGACATCAACCGTGACGGTGCCGGTGCGCGAACTGCCGTTGGCCAGTGTAATGACGTTGCCTGAACGCGTAGCGTCTAAAGTCGCATGGCTGTTGATGGCAGACGTCAGTGCGGTCACGACGGAGTCAATGCTGTCATCCAAGGCGGTGTGCGCAAAGGGCACGCCGTCGACGGTAACCCGGTAGGTCGCGCCCACTGCGGCCTTGAGCCCGCCCAAGTCAATCGTACGGTTCACCGCAGCATCGGCCACGCTGACGTTGGCTTCACCCGCAGGGTTGTAAACCGGGCTGACCGTCGATGCGGACAGATCGGTAAGGTAAACGCCCGCAGACGCACGACGAACCAGAATGTCTCCCGAGGCGGTCACGGTGAGATCGTTGTGGTCGAGATTGGAGGTCAAGGACACATCGGCCAGGTCGACCACACCCGTCGCCTGCAGTGTGAAGTCGCCACTGGCAATGGAAGTTCCGGTAACAATGAGGCGATTCGAGCGAATGCCGGCCTGCGTCACCGTGACGTCGCCCACGCCCGAGGTGTTCACCGACAGCGAAGCCGCGTCGATGCTGATATTGACCAGTTCAGCCGACACCGCGATTGCCAGACTGCCCGCATTCGCCGAAGCCGCGATGGTGATCACGTTATCGGTCGCGGTGGACGCGTACGTCGCATTCATCGAAGCAGCCAGCGCACTGGCCAACTGCGCCAGGGTTTGTCCACTGCTCGCCGTCACGGAGAAATCTGTACCGACAATATTGACCGTGTATTTCAGACCCGGGACCACAATGAGATCGGGAGCAATCCCGTCACCCAGCTCAATGGTACGAACCGCGGCTGAAGTACCTGCAGGCGGACTGACAGCCACTTCGTTGAGCCCTGGCATAGCGATCGCATCGACGATGACCTCATCGGCTGCCAGCTTGGTGGCAGCCCGCTGAACGATCGCGCTCTGACTTCTCAGGACGACGTCGCCACGGCCACTGCTGCTGAGGTTGCCCACCGTCAGCACCTCGTTGTAACCGTCATCGTCCAGCGTAGTGAACATCAGGTCATTGCGATCACTGCTGCCCAGCGCCCGTGCTGTCACGACATCGAGCCAGCCGTAGGCTTTGACGTCGACCGTGCCATCGAAGGTTTCGGCATCCGTTACCGTGAGACTGCCCTTGTTCAGCAGTTCGATATCGCCGGCACCCCGCAATTTCAGCAGTACCGCTTCCTGAGCCTCGGCATGCAAAACGATGCCGCTCTCGGCTTCAACCCAGATTCGATCTGCATCGATCAGGCCACTGATCACCTGCTTTTGCACGCCGTTTTCGAGGATGGGCATTCCCTGGGCATCGGTTGCACCAATCTTGGCCTGGATGACAGAGCCCGACAACGCCTCGAGCGTCACCAGACGGTTCGAGGTCTCGGTGGTGATGGAGGTGCTGTCCAACAGCACACTGCCGCCCTTTATGCCCGCCCTAAGAGAGACATCGCCCGTCTTGGCCAGCAGCACCGTGTCACTATCGGCAGTAACGCGCCCGTCACTGGCCGCCGCCTGACCCGCTTGTACGCTGATGGTACCGGCAGTAATCGTTCCCGACAGCGCGATATTGCGTCCAGCGCCCAAGGTGGCGGATGAAAGCACATGGGTCACCGTGCTGCCGTTGATGGTCTCGGCCGCCCTGGCCGCAATCGATCCGCCAACGGTCACATCCAGCCCCGCATTCACCGCGAAGGTAGCGGCTGCATTACTGCTGCTGAGTACACCGCGAATCATGGAGGAGTCGTCCAGGAAGACGGTTGAGCCTCCATACAGATCGACGACGTTTGCCTGCAGTGAGGCCGTCACCTGCTGTCCCGACTTCACCTCGCCCTTGACGATGACCTGGGTTCCGGCATCGATATCGAGCGTACCTTTGGCCGTTACCTTGCCGCTGACCAGCACCGAGTCTTTGCTCTTGATCTCGATATTCTTGCCCGAGATGGAGTCACCCGCCACCCCGTAGCTGCGCGCATTGGCGTTTTCATAAAACACCTTGGTACGCAGCTGCGTCTGCATGCTGTAGACCGGCTCGTCGCGCCAGACCGTGACATCGCGCATCTTCTCGACCTTGACGTTCTGAATACTGGTCTTGTAGACCGGGCGGTAATTCAGAATGTCTTCAGGCTGAGTGGTCAGTGTGTAGGACAGCTGCACCCGCTGGTCGTAGACCGGCTGCCATTTGCCTGTCCAGCGATAGGTGTGGTCGACAAAATCTTCATAGCGCTTGCCCCAGACGCGATAGCTGGAAATCTTGTCGTTCCAGTCATCGCCCACCCAGCTGGTGCTGCTGGCATCCTGGCCCTTGGTGAAGGTGCCGTACTCCTTCTGCGCACCGTTGTAGTTGGTATGTTCATAAACCACCAGCTTCTGGACCTGATCACCCATGCGGATGGAACTGATGCGGTCATTCCACCAACTGCTGGCACCCCACTCGCCGGCACGCCAATCCCAGAAACTGGGCATCTCGTACCAGCCGGCGTTCCAGGCAGCACCACCGTAGTTGATATGCTCGTACAGGTACAGACCGCCCAGAAAGTCCTTGAATCCCGGCGCGTAACCGACTTCGACATTTGACCGGACGTTGGTTGACCCATTGACGTAGCTGAAGTTGCGTGTGTTGCTGCTCAGGGCCGTGATGTAGGAGGTGGGCGCGTAAATCTCGTCGTCCGACCGGGTACCACCTCCAGCAGTGACCACGCTGTCGAATCCGACCGTGAAGACCCCGTAATACTCGGTGTCGGCCAGAACCCAGTCGATATGGTCAAAGACCCCGTTGAAACGGAGGACCCCGTTGCCCTCGGACGAGTTGCCTACGGTGCTGCCCCAAGTCTCCCAGATGCTTCCCGAGCCCCAGCCGCCACCGATGCCAGTGCGAACGATGGTGAAGTCTTCGTCGCCAAACCACATCTGAGCGCCGTTGCCGCTATTGCCCAGACTCATCACGGTAATAACCGGATTCACCACGGGCTGGGAAAACTCGATTCGGCCGCGCTTGTTGCCTTGATTGAAGGCGATGTACTCACTGCCCGAAGGCGCGTTGTTGACACCGTCGCCCGTATAGGAACTGGTCCAGCTCTTGCCGCCGTTGCCGATGCCCAGACCTTCGCCGATGTACTTGACCGACACGCCTCCGGCGTTGCCGTAGCCTATGCTGTCTCCGCCGTTAACCTGCGTCCATCCCGTCCAATCGGTCCAGGCAATGTTGCCATCAGTGCTGCCGGCGCTGCCCGAATAGGCTGCGTGCCAGCTGTTGGACATGCCGCCGGCCAGCTGGTCGGGCGTTGCCCAGCGCGGAGCCTGGTTGAGCGTCGCCGCGTAGGCCGCTGCATCCGGATTGAGAAAGGTGTTCAGCCCGTTGGCCATCTCATAGTAGCGATGGCCATCACCAAAGAACCTCACCTCCCAACGTGCGCCGTCCTGGTCCCAGTCATAACCACCCAGCACGGTGTTGTTCGTGAATGCCGACCCCTTCTGGGCATAGCGAACGAGGCCGTCTTCATAGAACCGGCCGACCAGCTCACCGGCCTTGGCCCCCGCAGGAACCGTATCCAGCGTGTACCAGGTGTTCGGATTGACACCGTCGATCGGATTCGAAGCGCCCTGGAAGGCCGAACCATCGTCCATGCTGACCTGCCCGTCATCCCCGTACAGGTACTTGGCTTCACCCGCGGTGGCTACGCTGAGAATCTCTTCCTGCGCGCCCACGGGCATCAGGATGTACTTGTCGCGCCAGCCGGCTACATCAACATAGAAGACGTCCTTGACGGTGCTGCCGCCGTTGTCCCAGGCGGGTGTGACATTGCTCTGGACGCTGGCCGTACCGTTCTCGGTGGTGTGCACCTTGTAGTTGCTGTAGCCGAACTCATAGATAGGCATGTAGCCCGTGTTGTTGAGCACAGCCCAGCGCTGCGCATCCGAAAGCTCGGTAAAGGCCTTGTATGTGGTGGCCTGATAATCGGACGAGGGAATATCACCAGAACCAACGCTGCGGTTCGGCACTTGCTCGTTGCCGGCCTTGTTCCAATTGATGGCGCCGTTGAAGTAATCGACGCCTTCAATAAGGACCTCACGGAAGCGCTTGTCGTAATCGGCATTGGGGTTGTAATAGCCGATCTGGGACAGCTTCACCTGCATGGTGGTGTACTTGCTGCCGGTCTTCACCTTTTCGGTGCCCACCTGCTCGGTGATCTCGGTGGGAACCCAGGTGATCTCGGGTACCTGAATCTGGCCGGCTGCGACTTTCACCGTGTCGACCACGACCGGCACTTCTTCCTCGACCGTCACATAGACCGGCACCTGTACTTCGACAATTCCACCGACGTCAGCATCTGCATCGAGCCGGACGGCCCCACCCGCAAGTACGCGGACTTCGTCGGCCGCAGTCAGCAGGCCCTGACCACGCACCGTGATCGTGCCGCCATTCAGATCGCTCAAGGCAATGCTGCCCTCGAGCGCCGCCCGTGACCAGGTCAGATCAACGCCGGAGTTCAGATCGATTCGGCCCGCCGATGAAACGGTTCCTGCGATGGTGAGACTTTCACCCGCATTCATCAGGATGCGACCGGTCAGTGCCTGAGTGGCTTCGACCTGTCCGTTGACCGCGATCTTGGGTGCAGCCATGTGAACCAGCGCATCGCCCTTGGCAATGGCCTGACTCAGGTTCTCGCCGGTATCAATGTCGGTACCCGGGCCTGAAATCAGCATGGTGTCGCGGGCACGCATGTACAGCGTGGAATTGGTACCCGTCGCATAAACGTAACTGCCCGACAGCACACCAATATTGCTGCCAAGAACCACCAAGGAGTCGCGCACATTGACGTTGCGCATCAGGTTGACATCACCGGCCAGCGACTCGACCCGGATGGTTCCGACCTTGGCTCCGCCCAACTGACCGTCGGAAACGGATCGTTGGCCCAGCACGCCCTTGACCAGAATGCTGTCGACCGCCTCGATGTCGATCGAGCCGCCGGGCGACGTGTCGAGCGTACCGCCGCGTACATAATTGCCTTGGCCATCCAGCACCAGAAGTTCCATCCATACGCCAGCCTTGCTGGCGTCGGTTCCGCCCCGCACCACCAGTTGGTCCTGGGTGGTGACCAGTCCATCGATGTGTACCAGGGAGCGCGAACGCAAAGCCAGGTCTGAACCCGCATCGACACCCGTCACGGCGCCTTTGATACGGATGTCGCCATCGGCCACGATTTCGATGCGGCCATCGCCCGTTTCGGCCACGCCCGTCCATCGGCCGTCGCCGGTCGCGTCAGCTGCCACCCGGCTGGCGGAGGACATTTCGAACCCCGTTCCCGATCCGCTGGTAGACGTTCCGGCCGTGACCAGCACAGCGCCCGAAGCAAGCAGCTGACCGCCGAAACCGGTTTCGAGATTGCCCAACACCACGTCCCGGGTTGCCCGAAGATCGAGGGTGGCATTCTTGCCGGTCCAGACGATGTTTGCGGTACTCGCAATCGGGTAAGCATTGCTGTAGAGGTCAACCGCAGCTGCGTTGGCCGTGTAGCTGACCTTCACGCGCAGGGTTCGCCCGTTCTGCGCCTGGGTTGGCGTGAAAGTGGACGCAGTCGCGCCCGCGATCGCGCTCCAGGTGACGCCATCATCGCCGAGCGATTGCCACTGATAGCTGAACAGCGTCCCGGCCGGTGCCTGCACCGCAGTGACATCGACGTTGATGACCGCCCCCACCTTGAAGCGGTACTGCCCCGCCTGCGGGCTGGTGAGCTTGACGGTATTGGAGGCTCCCTCACCAGGCTCAGGCAGGAAGGCTTGATCAGCCCCGGCCCGGATGCCACCCTGTACCACCACACGCGAGCCCTGAACACTGATGCTGCTGTCGTCACCAGAGCTGAATAGCTGGGCGTTATCCGCCAGGGTGACCATGCCACCCGCGATGACCTCAAGGAGTTTGTCCGCCTCGAGTACGACACCGCCCGAGCGATCACCCACACTGCCCATGCTGATGGCGTCAGCAGCCTCAAGCCTGAGCTTGTGCCCTGCGGCTTGTGCTGCCAAGGCTGTGTTCCAGACCTCGATATCGTCCCCCGCCTTCACCAGCATCGAACCCGCCAGTTCGATCGTGCCATGCAGCCGGACATCGCCGGTCGCGTAGGCCGACACCTCGTAGTCGTAGGTGGCGCTCGTGGCCTGATTGCTCTTGACGACACCGGCAATGTCGATGTCCTTGCCTGACAAAACAATGCTGGCGCCCGTTTCCAGCCAGCCGGATTCGGCCCGAATGTCGAGCACACCCTTAAGCGATACGATCTGAAGCAGACCCAGATTGGGATTGCCTTTGCCGATGGTGCTGTTGATGACGACGTCGTTGTAGCCCTGAACAATGATGCGGCTGTCGGCGTCCAACGTGGTGAACCGGCTGGTTCCATACGTACGCACACTGACTTCGCCAACCTGCTCGCGCGTGCCCGAGGTGATGATGATGTCGCGCTGGGCGGTCAGATCACCCTTTAGATCGAGCGTTCCAGAACCACGGATGATGATGTCCGAGTTGGTGCCCCGGGCGATGAAGTCGCCCTCGATCACCGTGGTACCGGCCGGGCTCATCACCATGCTGCCGCTCAGCGTTTCAACCAGGCTGGTGGCCTGGAAGTTGACGGCCTGGCTGCCAGTGCCCTCACGGGTACCCGCATACAGGTTCAGCGCAGAATGGGCACGGATGGCGCCCGCGATGCTGATCTCACCACCCGGTGCGTTGGCCTTGCCGAGGTTAACCACCGAACCCTGACCGCTGGCATCGATCGCATAGCTGCGCGAAGACTGCAGCGCGCCTGCGGTCGGATCGGTCGCGCGGATCTGAGTAAAGCCCAGACGCTCGGCACCGCCATCAGCAATGGCACTGATGCGCAGGCTGCGGTTACTGGCAAGCACCAAGCGACCGTCGTCGACATCAACCGTGACGGTGTTGGCTGGCAGCGTCTGCAACGAGTTGAGCGTGGGCAGTCCCGCCACCGTACGCGTCACCTTGAACGCATTGCTGGCGTCGATCGCGCTCTGCAGATCTTCAACCAGCGAAAACAGACCATCGGTTGTGCTGGTGCGGGTCGGGTCCAGCGAAAGATCGGCGCTCCACTCATAGTCGTCGCCAAAGGCAACCGTCAGTCGGAACTTCGTCACGGCACTCAAATGGCCGTCGGCAAACTCGGCAAACCCGTCGGCGACGATCTCCTGAGTCCATTTGGGCGTCAGCACCGACAGGTCGCCCGAAGCCGACAAGGTGATGCTGCTGTCATCACGCCAGGTACGCAGCTGTACATTGCCACC
>JBIKMC010000082.1:0-12631 GCA_044359405.1 Burkholderiaceae bacterium | reverse complement strand
GAGACCAGTGAAACCTGCCGATCCGTCAGCGCGAACGAGAAGCGTCCCAGGTTGTCGGTCTGGGTAATAAATTCGCCCTCGTCCCAAACCCCGTTGGCGTTACGGTCGACGAAGACCCGAGAGAACGCCAAGTAATCATCATGAACGATACCGCCACCCGTGGTGACCTCGAACAGGGAGCTCGAGCGCATCACATCGCCAGATACACCCTGTTGGGTGAGCAGATAGGCAGATACGTCGTACTTGCCGGCAATACCGAAATCGCCTGGCACCTGCTGCACCACGAAACCGGCCTTCAGGTCTTCGGCGGTGAGAAGGCGCTCAGTCCGGACGGTTCGCCCGCCCGACTCAACGGTGATGACAACGCGATCACCCACCTGTGCATCGCTGCCGAAGGTCACCTGCAAATCGATGCCGTTGCTGGCGACACCATCGTCCGAGGAGGCAATTGCAATCGCCATGGGAGCGCTTCGAGTCCCTGACGACGCAGGGGGCGGGCTGCTGTCATTGAGCAGCGCTGCCGCAAGCAAGCCGCCGCCGATGCCAAACAGAGACTCGCCACTGAGCCACGCCGACTCACCGGAAGAGTCCGGCACATAGCGCACCAGAACCCCCTGAGTGGCGGACTCGAGCGCCTGGGCCAAGATAGGGTCTTGCCCCACGAGCGGCAGCAATGCCTCGCGGGGACCGAACATGTACACCAGATGCGTGTCGCTGCCGAGCGAAGCACCAACGGGGCCCGAACTGGCGATTGTGTAGCTGGCCTCGTCCCAGGAACCCACCGAGACACTGGCCGCCTCGGCGCCCTTAAGCAGGTAAAAGCCCTGAAGCATCAGCTGGCTGCCATCGGCAAAATCCAGAATCAGGTCAGACAGCTTTCGCCGGGCAATCACGCCAAGCTTGGCCGGGGCCGCGCTCCGAAGATCGCCTTGTATACGGTACGCCGCACCGGGCTGTACTTTGAAAACAAGCTTGCTTCCGGGGCCGAACGCTTGGTTCTGATTACCGGAAGTGACGATCACCTTCTCCGCCATCGGAGTTCTCCCTGACACGATTTCTGAGGTTTCCCAGCCTTTGCAAACGAAATCACCGATTCATCAAAACCCAACAAATTGAACCGCCCCGGGTTTTGAGGAGGCTCCAACTCTTGAGAAGATGGAGCCATGAAGAAATCGAGCAAGTTTCCACCCGAAGTCCGCGAGCGCGCTGTTCGCATGGTGCTAGAGCATCGCGGCGAGTACCCGTCGCTCTGGGCGGCAACCCAATCCATTGCGCCCAAGATCGGCTGCGTGCCGCACACCCTGTACGAATGGGTTCGCCGGCATGAGGTCGACACCGGCACACGAGACGGCGTCACTACCGCCGAGCGTGACCGGATCCAGGATCTCGAGCGAGAGGTCAAGGAACTGCGACGAGCCAACGAGATTCTGAAGTTGGCCAGTGCGTTTTTCGCCCAGGCGGAGCTCGACCGCCGGCTGAAGTGATCAAAGCGTTTGTCGATAAGCATCGACATCGGTACGGGGTCGAGCCGATCTGCAAAGTGTTGCAGTTTGCCCCTTCGGCATACCGCCGGCATGCTGCTCGCCAGCGCGATCCTGCGCTGATCAGTCAACGTGCGCAGCGCGATGCCGAGTTGATGCCGCAGGTCAGACGGGTCTGGAACGCCAACATGCAGGTTTATGGTGCCGACAAGGTCTGGAAGCAGATGAACCGTGAGGGCATCCGCGTGGCTCGCTGCACCGTTGAAAGACTGATGGGCAAGATGGGACTGCGCGGTGCCACGCGCGGCAAAGGCGTGCGAACGACTGTGCCTGATGTGAATGCGCCGTGTCCGCTTGACCGCGTCAACCGGCATTTCAAGGCGGATCGTCCAAATCAGCTTTGGGTGTCCGATTTCACCTATGTGTCCACCTGGCAGGGCTGGCTGTATGTTGCTTTCATCATTGACGTCTACGCTCGGCGGATCGTCGGCTGGCAGGTCAGCAGGACCATGCAGACAGACTTTGTTCTGGATGCCCTGGAGCAGGCACTGCATGCCCGGCAACCCGATCGGGATTCGCTCATCCACCACTCCGATCGCGGATCCCAGTACGTCAGCATCCGATACACCGAGCGATTGGCCGAGGCTGGGATCGAACCCTCGGTGGGCAGTCGCGGCGACAGCTACGACAATGCTCTGGCCGAGACGATCAACGGCTTGTACAAGGCGGAGCTGATTCACCGCCGCGCCCCGTGGAAAACCCGCGAGGCGGTCGAACTTGCAACGCTCAATTGGGTGCATTGGTTCAATCACCATCGCCTGATGCAATCACTGGGCTATATCCCGCCGGCAGAAGCTGAGGCAAACTTCTGTAGTCGATCGGTAGGTCAGAATCTCTTGGCAGCATGATCACTTAAACCAACCAGCCTCCGCGATTTTCGGGGCGGTTCAAATCAGTCAAATTGCTCGTTTGCAGCGTCTTTTGAGACGCGCGCAAAGGGTATGACCTGCTCGGATTCTTCAGGCCACTGCCATGTTGACTCTGGCCTCGCCTGATTTCCCTTTCGGGGCTAATTGTTCCACGAACTCATTTGGGGTCATGTATCCAAGACTCGAATGCGGGCGGATCTCGTTGTAATGTGCCATCCACTGATTGATCACAACCTTGGCCTCCAGCCTGTTGCGGAACCATTCAACGGACAGGCACTCATCGCGAAACTTTCCATTGAAGCTCTCTGTAGCGCCGTTTTGCCAAGGCTTACCCGGGTCGATCAGAACTGCCTCGATCTGGTTCTCGGTCGCCCACTTCAGCAACGCCGTCGCAACGAACTCCGGCCCGTTGTCACTGCGCAGATAACTCGGTGCTCCACGAACGCTGATTACCCGGTTGAGCACATCAATCACTCTGGCCGACCGAATCGATCCTGCCACATCAATTGCCAGCGCTTCCTTCGTGAATTCATCGATCAGCGTCAGGCACTTTATCTGCTGTCCGTTCGCACATGCGTCGAACACAAAGTCGTATGACCACACCTGGTTGGCGCGAGTTGGCGCCAATGGCCGTGGCCTCGCTGCCGCAACGCGCTTGCGGGGCCGACGCCTGGGTAACTGTAACCCCTGCGCGTCCCACAACCGCCAAGCACGCGAAGTGCTCATCGCGAAGCCTTCCCGGCCAAGGAAGATTCGAATCCTTCGGTAACCGTATCTCGGGTACTGATCGGACAATTGCTTCATGCGTTCGCTCGCTCCAGCATCCTTTGCAGGCAGTCGGTGCTCGTAGTTCAACATCGCTCTGGAAATCTGCATCAGCGTGCAAGCCCTTCGCTGCGATACGCCCCGCTCGACGGCGTACGCCACCTGCTGCTTGCGGACCTGCACGCTCACCACTTTTTTGCAGCAATCTCCCGCATCACATCAATTTCGAGATCGCGCTGCACTACGAGTTTGCGCAGTCTCGCGTTCTCCTGCTCCAGCTCCTTCAGGCGCTTGACATCGCTCGTTGCCATCTCGCCAAAGCGCTTTCGCCACGTGTAGATCGCCTGCTCGCTCACCGCGTGTCGTTTGGCCACCTCGGCAACCGGATCTCTATCCGCCTCCCGAAGAATCTTGACAATCTGCTCGTCACTGAACCTGCTCTTTCTCATCGCTTCCTCGCTATCGCTCGGAAGCCATCGTCTCATGCTTCAGCTGGACTGAAAATCCGTGAGCAGGTCAGGTATCCGCAATCGCAAAAGATGACTGTCAGAACCTATCGACGGCAGGGACGATCCTGGAGTTCAAAGACACCACCAGATCAGAGGCGCGGCCGCAGCATCTCAGACTTGACAATCTACGTTGACAATAAATCGGAAATTAATGTTTCATATTGAATTCGACGACGTGACGCTCCTAGTCGACAGCGTCTGACGTGTGCTCTTTAGCAAGCCACATTCGCATCTGCCAATAGCCGCCGCGCTTATAGACAAGCGCATCCGCAAATATGGGGATTTCGTCGTCGCTAAATTCAGTTTTTTTTTGAGTGCCATCCAGCGTTTGAGTAACTACGTTTTTGAGTAGCCGCACCGCTGTGCGGCTCTACGTGTAACTGTAAAGCCGTAGCACAATGAAAACAAAAGGTTAGCTTGGGTTGTGAAACTTTTGTGTAAGTTACAAATCGTTTTAAATCAATAACTTAGCTGACCCAAATCACTCCCACTCAATCGTCGCCGGCGGCTTTCCCGAGATGTCGTACACCACCCGATTGATGCCGCGCACTTCGTTGATGATGCGGTTGGAAACCCGCCCCAGCAAATCGTGCGGCAGATGCGCCCAGTGTGCGGTCATGAAGTCTTGTGTCTGCACCGCGCGCAGCGCAACCACGTACTCATAAGTACGCCCGTCGCCCATCACGCCCACCGATTTGACGGGCAGGAACACGGCAAAGGCCTGCGAGGTCTTGTCGTACCAGGACTGCCCATCGGCAGGATCGATGGTACGTCGGAGTTCTTCAATGAAAATTGCATCGGCGCGACGCAGCAACTGAGCGTATTCAAGACGAACCTCGCCCAGGATGCGCACGCCCAGTCCGGGACCCGGAAACGGGTGCCTGTACACCATCTCGCGCGGCAAACCCAGTGCCACGCCCAGTTCGCGCACCTCATCCTTGAACAGTTCGCGTAAGGGTTCCAGTAGCTTTAAATGCAAGGTGTCCGGCAGGCCTCCCACATTGTGGTGACTTTTGATGGTGGTGGCCTTTTTGGTTTTGGCCCCTGCTGATTCGATCACGTCGGGATAGATGGTGCCCTGGGCCAGCCAGCGCGCCTTGGGAAGCCTGGCGGCCTCTGCCTGAAACACCTCGACAAACTCGCGACCAATGATTCGCCGCTTCGCCTCAGGGTCAGTGACGCCAGCAAGCTCGCCCATGAAGCGCGTCGAGGCATCGACATGCACCAGTTGCAGGCCCATATGCCGCTGAAAGGTCTCGACGACCTGCTCTGCCTCGCCAAGTCGCAGCAGGCCGTTATCGACGAACACGCAGGTTAACTGCGCGCCAATCGCTTTGTGAATCAGGGCGGCCGCGACGCTGGAATCAACCCCGCCTGACAGGCCCAGGATGACTTCTTCGTCACCCACCTGCTCGCGAATTCGGGCAACCGCTTCACCGATGTAATCGCCCATGATCCAGTCGGGGCGGCAGCCGCATAGGTCCAGCACAAAGCGCTGGAAAATGCGCGCGCCCTGCACCGTGTGTGTCACCTCGGGATGAAACTGCACGGCATAAAAGCCCCGGGATTCATCAGCCATTCCAGCGATGGGGCAACTGTCGGTGGAGGCCATGAGCTTGAACCCAGGTGGCATCTCGACCACTTTATCGCCGTGACTCATCCACACCTTGAGCATGCCGTGGCCTTGCTCAGTGCGGAAGTCATCAATGCCGTCCAGCAGTCGCGTGTGACCACGAGCGCGCACCTCGGCGTAGCCGAACTCGCGCGTGTGGCCGCTTTCGACTCGTCCACCCAGCTGCTGCGCCATGGTCTGCATGCCGTAGCAGATACCCAGTACCGGCACGCCCAGCTTGAACACAAGATCGGGCGCACGGTCGGTTGATTCGTGATGCGCCGACATGTGGCTGCCCGACAGAATGATGCCCCTGGGCGCAAACTGGCGGATGAAATCTTCGGAAACATCACACGGATGGATTTCGCAGTAGACCCTGGCCTCGCGCACACGGCGGGCGATCAGTTGCGTAACCTGGGATCCGAAGTCGAGAATGAGAATGCGATCATGCATGGGCGCGTTGAGCGGGGCTCACTCGGTATGGTAGTTGGGCGCTTCCTTGGTGATCTGCACGTCGTGTACGTGAGATTCACGCATGCCGGCCGAACTGATCTCGACAAATTGTGGACGCTCGCGCATCTGTTCGATGCTGGCGCAGCCACAGTAGCCCATGCTGGCGCGAAGGCCCCCGCACATCTGATAAATGATGGTCAGTACCGAGCCCTTGTAGGCCACACGACCTTCAATGCCCTCGGGCACGAGCTTGTCGGTGTTGGCCGACGCATCCTGAAAGTATCGATCAGCCGCGCCATCGCTCATGGCGCCCAGGGAGCCCATGCCGCGATAGCTCTTGTACGAGCGCCCCTGGTAGAGAATGACCTCGCCAGGCGCTTCTTCAGTGCCCGCGAAAACCGAGCCCATCATGACGGTCCAGGCGCCGGCGGCAATGGCCTTGGCAACGTCGCCGCTGTAGCGCACCCCACCGTCCGCAATGAGTGGCACGCCGCTGCCCTCGAGGGCGCGGGTAACATCGCTGATGGCGGATATCTGCGGCACGCCGACACCGGCCACGACCCGAGTGGTACAGATGGAGCCAGGTCCTATGCCCACTTTGACCGCATCGGCTCCCGCCTCGGCCAGCGCGCGTGCCGCCTCGCCGGTGGCGATGTTGCCGGCAATGACCTGCAACTCAGGGTATTGACGCTTGATGTCGCGCACCCGCTCAATCACGCCTCGCGAATGGCCATGCGCGGTGTCGACCACCACTACATCAACGCCCGCACGCGCCAGCAGCTCGACACGCTCGTCGACATCGCCACCCACACCCAGCGCCGCGCCCACCCTGAGCTTTCCTTTGGCGTCTTTGGCTGCGTTGGGATGCTCAGTGGCCTTGAGAATATCCTTGACCGTGATGAGCCCACGCAACTGAAAATCTTCGTCGATGACCAGCACCCGTTCGAGTCGATGCTGGTGCATGAGGCGCTGGGCCTCTTCAAGCGACGCGCCCTCTCGCACTGTGACCAGGCGCTCGCGCGGGGTCATGATGTTGCGCACGGGTTCATCCAACCGGGTTTCGAAGCGTAGATCTCGGTTGGTGACAATGCCAACCACCCGTCCATTTTCGACGACCGGAAGCCCCGAGATGCGGTGCTGCTGAGTCAGTTGAATGACGTCAAGCACCCGCATGTCAGGACTGATGGTGATGGGATCGGACAAAATGCCGGTTTCGTAGCGTTTAACCCGCAAGACCTCAGCCGCCTGCCGCGCAGGACTGAGATTTTTGTGAACGATTCCGATGCCACCCTCCTGCGCCATGGCAATCGCCAGACGGGATTCGGTGACGGTGTCCATGGCAGCGGACACCAGGGGAATGTTCAGGGCGATTCCACGACTCAGGCGAGTCTTGAGCGAGGTGTCGCGCGGCAGAATGTCGGAGTAAGCGGGGACGAGCAGAACGTCGTCGAAGGTGAGCGCTTTTTTGGCAAGTCGCATGAATTCCTCATGGACAAAAGCGAATTATACCCCCCAGCGATGGTCGCCTTTGCGGGCGCGCTGAACCTGAGCCCGGCGCGCGCGGGCTAGCTTCGGGTCTACCAGAATCGGGCCCAGAAGCTCGACCCGATCGCCCGGCACAAGTACGCGATCGGTGCCGCAGGACTGACCAAAGACCGCCGCGCGCAGGCGGCCGTCAGAAAGCTCTTGAAGCAGACGCGGGTCACCCAAGGCGGACACCGCATCGGCCACGGTGGCGGGAGACTTGAGACGCAACGCCTCACAGCGGACGCAAGGCGTGCCGTCCGCCGGCGACGATCTGACCCAGCACACCTCCACAGCCAATCGGTCACTGGCCGCTTGGTCGAACCGGGTGGCCTCGGTCTTGGCTGGCATCAGCGTAAGCCCGGGCGACCGCTTTGAGGGTCTGAAGCTTCGGTTACAGACGAAGCCATGGTGTCCGCGCGCCGAACAAAGGCATCGACCATGGAGCCGGCGATGTGGTCAAAGATGGGCGCCAGAGCCCTGCCCAAGAGCCCCGCCGCAAATTCATAGTCCAGTCGAAATTCAACCTTGCAGGCGGTTTGCTTCAGCGCAGTAAAACGCCACTGTCCATGAAGGCGTCGGAATGGTCCCTTCGCCAATTCCATGTTGATGCTCTCTGGCTCCCGGTTGCGATTGAGGGTGGTGAACGACTGTCGCAGCCCACGAAAATCAATCTGCACAGTCGCCAGCACGCTACCGTCGGGCTGCGCGCTGATGGAAGCGCCCCCACACCACGGCAGAAACTCGGGATAGCGCTCGATATCGGCGACCAGGGCGTACATGCGTTCGCGCGAATGCGCGAGCAGCACTGACTTAGTGACACTGGGCATACAGGTGTTTCAGCAAGAGTGGTCAGCGTAGGCAGGCTAGAATGAGGACGGATTCTGTCATGAGCATCGTCGCCAACAAAAAAGCCCAGCATGATTACGCCATCGAAGAGCGTTTCGAGGCGGGTTTGGTACTTGAGGGGTGGGAAGTCAAGGCCATTCGCGCGGGGCGGGCCCAGCTCAAAGAAGGCTACGTCATCATACGCAGCGCTGAGCTCTATCTTATCGGCGCACACATTACGCCGCTGAACTCGGCATCAACCCACGTTCACCCCGATCCCACCCGCACGCGCAAGCTGCTCATGCACGCCGGCGAGATCGCTAAATTGATCGGCAAGGTTGAACGCGCCGGTTACACGCTGGTGCCGCTAGACCTGCACTACGTGCGTGGACGGGTCAAGCTGGCCATCGGACTCGCAAAGGGCAAGAAGCAGCACGACAAGCGTGACAGTGAACGCGATCGAGATTGGCAGCGAGAGCGCTCACGATTGATGAAACAGGACACCCGGCGAGAGCGCTCCTGAACCCCTTGGCCGGCTTGACACAAAGCTCAGCCCCGATCCCACTAAGGTGCATGACCGAGTCGTACCGATGGAGATCGCGGCCTCATGACTGGCGAGTTCTAGCGCGCGCCCAACCATCGCGCGGCGGTGGCCAGTTTGATCAGCGATGCTGCATCGCGCTCCGCGGCAGGCGCGATTGCCCGCAGGCGCAGCAGCAGCATGGCGGTCGCCAAGGCGTCGCTGGCGGCATCATGGCGTTGGTCAACGCGGATGTCGAAGTGCACCAGCCAGTCATCAAGCGCCTTGGCTTTGACTTCGGGCAACAGCGCGGGTGCGAGCTCGGCCAAATCCAGCCAGGTATTGCCCAGCTTGAGGCCCAGCCAGTTACGTGCCGCTCGCGTCAAGAACCCTCGATCGAAAGTGGCGTGATAGGCGACCAGCGGTGCGGTGCCGACGAATTCGAGAAACGCTTCAAGCGCCGCCGGCGGCTCGACGCCGGCGAGCTGTGCCTCGGCCCCGATTCCGTGTACCAGAATGTTGGATCGTTCGCTGGGGCGCTCGGTTCGAACCAGAATCTCGAAACTATCGGCAAGAACAACTCGATCACCATGAACCGACACGGCACCGATTGAGAGCAGGCAATCTTCGTCAACGCTCAGGCCAGTTGTCTCCACGTCAAGCACCACCCAACGATCGCCGCGCGCCATCGAATTGGCCGAATCGCGGTCACCTCCCCCACGCCCTTTGAGCAAGCGCCGAAGCCAGTCAATCATGACCCGCGCCTCAGCCAGGATAGTCAACGGCCAGACGCGCCTGAAGCTTGCGTACCTGTCGAAAGGCTTCACGCAAAATCTTCCGGTCTAGCGCCGACAGCGAGTTGGAGGTGATCGCGTTAGGGTTGACCACGCTCGTACCGGCCTGAGCGGATCCAGCCCGGACACCCGCCGGGCTGGCATGTTGAACGCGCAGGCGCAGGCTTTGCAGGAAGTCGAAGGCCTCGAGCCAGCCTTGCGTTTCGTCAGCCCGCAGTACACCGGCATCTGACAGCGCCTGAAGGCGGGCCGCCGTGCCCGTGGCACTGACTTGGTGCGCCAGTGCTAAGAGGCGCGCCGCATCGGTAATGGGGCCCGCGCCGTGAAGCTTGAGATCGATCAGCTGCTCCTCGCGCGACAACAGACCCATCAGACCACCCGAATAACTCGCGGGGGGACCGTTGCGAAGGGCGTTATCACTCATCTGCTTAAGAAAACGCTGATTGGCGGCTGCCCGTGGCGTCAGGTGCTCCCGTAGCTGGGCGGCCGGCCCAGTGTCGCCGGCAATCGCGCGAAAATCAAAAAAGATGTTCGCCTGAAGCAGGCTATCGGGGTCGCCGCGATCAATCCAGGTATCGAAGCAGCTACGCCATTCTTCCAAGGTCAGACACCAGGCGGGGTTTCCCGCCATGACGTTACCCTTGCACAGCGGGAAGCCACACTCGTCCAGACGCTGATTAACCTGCTGGGCAAACTTCAGCAGTTTCGCTCGATCTTCGACGCGGGACGCAGCAAGAAGCAGGCCGTTATCCTGATCGGTGGCGATCGTCTGTTCTTCCCGGCCCTCGCTGCCCAGCGCCAGCCAGCACACGCCATCGAGCGACAGGCTCAACTCAAGCGCCGTCATCTCGACCAGACGTTTGGCCAATTGATCATTCAATCGGGCGATCAGCCGCGTGATAAAGCGCGAAGTGACCCCCTGCGCAATGAGGCTGCGCGACCACTGGCGGATATCCTCAGCGGCTATCGCCAAGTGCGCGACGCTGCCCGCCTGCCGTATGGCATCACCAATCTGCCGCAGGCTGCGTCGCTGCAGCACAAACAGGTCGCGCTCGGTTACCACGCCCGCCAGCTGCCCTTCGCGCATCACCGGCACGTGTCGAATGACACGCTCAGCCATGAGCAGCATGGCGTCGGCAATTGTGTCGGTGGCCTGCAGAGAGGCGACTGGAGAGCTCATGATCGATGCGATTGGGGTATCCAGACTGAGTCCCGGAAGGACCACTCGCCCGATGACATCCTGGCGGGTCAAGATGCCCACCACGGATTCGCTGCCCTCGGAGGCAGCTGCGCACACCAGCATGGCTCCCACCCCGAGCGCCTCCATCTGTTCAAACACCTGACGCAATGGAGTGCCCGGCAGACAAGTCACCGGCGTGCGCTTGAGCAGCTCACCCAGCGGCGAACTCATGGCGCGCATCTGGATGGCCTGCGCCGAATAACTCGCCTGCAGCGCCTGATTGGAAAGGTCGAGCAGCGCACCCATCCGTCGCTTGCAGAAGTCGAGAAAGACCGTGCTGCGGGAGAGAAGTTCGTCAAAACCTGCCCTGGGCAGAATCCAGCAGAACACATCGCCGGCAGCGCGATAAGTGGTCATCACGGGTCGTCCGGCCAGCAGCGCGCCCACCGGAAACGGCTCGCCCGGACCCAGCGTCAACGTAAGGTCCGCGTCTTCAGACGAAAGCCCTGCGCGTGCGCGCACCCCCTCGACCACACCCTGGCGAATGATGAAACAGGCAGCAGGGACCCCGCTATCGGGCTCAAGCAGGACTTCGCCCCGCGCAAAGTATGCCAACTGCAGGTGCGATACGAGCAGCTCCAGGTCGGCGTGCGCCATTTCCGAAAACGGCACGTGAGCCTTCAGAAACTGAACCACTGCCTGATCGAGACTTCGTGACCCCATGGAAAACCCCTAGCCTCAAGTCCATGCCCCCATCAGCGCAATCATTGCGGGGAAATCATCGTTCAAGCTAGCATCAGCTGTTTTTTCAACACTCCCCGAGGAGGATTTCTGATGAAAATCAAACTTGTCAGTTTGTCGATCGGCCTGATGATGGCCGCTTCGGCAAGCCTTACCCAGGCTCAGACGGTCGTCAAGTTCGGCCATGTCGGACCCACGACCGGCGCCATTGCTCATCTGGGCAAAGACAATGAGCTGGGCGCACGCTTGGCCATTGAAGACCTCAATGCCAAGGGCGTCACCATCGGCGGCCAGCGGATTCGCTTTGAGCTTCTTGCTGAAGACGACGCCGCCGACCCCAAGCAGGGCACCGCCGCAGCGCAGAAACTGGTCGACGCCAAGGTCAATGGAGTTGTCGGTCACCTGAACTCGGGTACCACCATTCCCGCGTCCAAGATTTACCATGACGCCGGTATCCCGCAAATTTCGCCGTCGGCGACCAACCCCCGTTACACCATGCAGGGATTCAAGACCGCTTTCCGCGTTGTGGCCAATGACGGACAGCTGGGCGGCACGCTCGGTCGCTTTGCCGTCAATGAACTGAAGGCCAAGCAGATCGCCATCATTGATGACCGTACTGCTTATGGCCAGGGTGTGGCTGACGAGTTCGAGAAATCGGCCAAAGCGGCCGGTGCCACCATCGTGGGTCGCGAGTTCACCAACGACAAAGCCACCGACTTCAACGCCATTCTCACCAAGCTCAAGGCCCGCAAGCCTGAGCTCGTCTTCTTCGGTGGCATGGATGCCGTCGCCGGTCCCATGCTGCGTCAGTTGAAGCAACTGGGTATGGACGACGTCAAGTTCATGGGTGGCGACGGTATCTGCTCGGGCGAGCTCATCAAGTTGGCCGGTGACGCCATAGGCACCAACAAAGTGTATTGCGCTGAGGCGGGTGGTGTTTCCGGTGATCAGGTCAAGGGCATGGACGATTTCAAGGCTCGCTTCAAGGCCAAGTACAACGTCGACGTGCAAATCTACGCGCCCTACGTCTATGACGCCGTGAATACGCTGGTTGCCGCCATGCAGAAGGCCAACTCGGTCGATCCCAAAGCCTATCTGCCTGAGCTGGCCAAAATTCGGTACTCTGGCGTCACGGGCAATATCGCCTTTGACGAGCGCGGCGATATCAAGGACGGCGCACTCACGCTGTTCACGTACAAGCCGGGTACCCGCGAGCAGATGCGCGTGGTTCGCTGATCGGTCCAAGAGCGGCATGCCCTATTCGGGCATGCCTTTTTTCTACGATTGACGACTGG
>JBIKMC010000081.1:0-12651 GCA_044359405.1 Burkholderiaceae bacterium | reverse complement strand
GACTGGGAAAACCCGAAGAAATCGCGCGGGTGTACGCCTTTCTTGCCTCGGATGACGCCAGCTACATCAACGGGGCCGTCATTGAGGTGTCCGGCGGCATCATGATGTAGGACACTGCATTGAAACATCTGCTTTTCGAGGAAAACGGCGACTTCAAGGCCGCCACGGTCATGAGTGACGCGGGCGCGACCCTGCAGGTCGAGATGCCCAGCGGCAAACGCGTCAAGATCAAGGCCGCGCACGTGATGTTGCGCTTCGATGGGCCGCAGCCTGAAACCCTGATCGCCCAGGCGCAGAAGATCGCCGAAGACATCGACGTCGGTCTTGCCTGGGAGTGCGCGCCCCAGGATGAATTTTCTTTCATCGATTTCGCCGCTGAGTATTTTGGTGGCACCCCCTCGGCTGAACAGACCACCGCGCTGCTGCTGCGCCTGCATGCGGCACCGATCCACTTTCAGCGCAAGGGGCGCGGGCGTTTTCGACCCGCACCCGCGCAGACCGTACAGGCGGCGCTGGCCGCCGTGGAGCGCAAACGGCAGCAGGAGCTACGGGTGCGGGCTCTGGCGGACGAGTTGCTGGCTGGCCGGCTGCCCACTGCGATCGCCGAGCAGGCTGGAGCGCTGCTCTATAAGCCGGACAAGACCAGCATCGAGTTCCGCGCGCTTGACCGGGCGGCGCAGGCTGCGGGTATGCCCGCCGAAGAACTGCTGATCGGTCGCGGTGCCTTTCCCAATCCCAAAGCACTGCATCTTGCGCGCTTTGCAGCTGAACACTTCCCTCAGGGCACGGGTTTTTCCAGCCGGCTGCAGGATTCGTCACTGGCCCACGCGAGCATTGATGACTGGCCGCTTTCGCAGGCCGCCGCGTTTTCAATCGATGACGCCAGCACCACCGAGATCGACGATGCGTTATCGGTCAGCCGCCTTGCTCAGGGCGGTTGGCGTGTCGGCGTACACATCGCCGCTCCGGCTCTGGGCATCGCGCATGAATCAAGTCTCGATCTGATCGCCCGAGATCGCATGTCGTCGGTCTACATGCCGGGTGAAAAAATAACCATGCTGCCGCACTCGGCCGTTGGTTTGTGGTCACTCGACGCGCCGCGGACCGTCGCCGCTGTGTCTCTGTATGTCGACATCGACGAAACCGCCAGCCGAATCCTGGCCACGCACAGCGCCGTCGAGCAGGTCCGCATCGCCGCCAATCTACGTCATGAGCACTGCGAACACATCACAGAGGAAGACCTCAGCTCGGTCGAACGCCATTCCCAGTGGCCGTTCGGACCCGAACTTGCGGTTCTTTGGAGGCTCACGCTGGCGCTGTGTTCCGAACGCGAAAGGGTTCGCGGCAAACCCGAGCCGCGCTTTCGGACCGACTTCAGCTTTCACATCGATTCACTGGACGGCGCCGACCGTGTGCGCATCGTTCAGCGTCGACGCGACGCGCCCCTTGATCGCATCGTCGCCGAGATGATGATTCTGGCCAACAGCCGCTGGGGCGGGCTGCTGGCTGACCATGAAATCCCCGGCATCTATCGCTCGCAGCAGGCGGGGCGAGTGCGCATGAGCTCACATCCTCTGGCGCACGAGGGATTGGGTGTGCCGCAATACATCTGGTCGACCTCACCCCTGCGTCGTTATGTTGATCTGGTCAATCAGCGTCAGCTGGTGGCGCTGCTGACCGGTGAACGGGCGCCATTCGGTCCGCGCGACGCAGCCCTTTTTTCGGTCATCAGTGGCTTTGAGGCAAAACATAGCGCCTATGCCGATTTCCAGAACCGTATGGAACGATTCTGGTGTCTGCGCTGGGTTCAGCAGGAAGGTCTCACCCGGGCTCAGGCCGTCGTCGTTCGCGATGACCTGGTGCGCCTTGCCAACGCACCGCTCTACTTTCGTCTGGCGGCGATGCCGGCACTGGCCGGCGGACGCCGTATCGAGGTCGAGCTGGCGGGTATCGATCTGATCAGTCTGTCTTTAGATGCGCGCTTTGTGGCAGTGACTGAGTCGTCGGGCGCGGCTGACGAGGTCGATGACCTGGCGGACGTCGAAAGCGACGAAACCTCGGTCGCAGTGGCGCAGGCCGATACAAACGGCGCGCCCGCTGGTGCGCCCCCCGGGCAGGCCGATGCCAACGGCGCTCTCTATGGTGCAGCGTCGGCGCAGGCCGATACAACCGTCGCACCCGCTGATTCGGCACCAGCGCAGACCGCCTCGCCCTCTGACTGAGGCAGCCGCGCTTGAAGCTGCCGCGACCCGCCCTGCGAGTTGGAATCGCGATCTCGCTCGCGGTCCACGGCGGACTGATCGCGCTGCGTTTTCAAGGCAACACCGCCGAGACACGCGCAATCAAGGACGCGCCCCTCGAACTGGTCCTGGTCAATGCACAGACCCAAAGCCGGCCACTACGGCCCGAGGTCGCAGCCCAGGTAAACCTGGAGGCAGGCGGCGAACATCAGGGGGTTCGCGCGCGCGCGCCGCTGCCGGCGCAGACCGAGCTGCAGACACAAGGCGATATTCAGGAGCGGCGTCGACGGGTTGCCGAACTGGAGTTGCAGCAGCAGCGCCTGCTATCGGTGGCACAGGATAGCAACAAGGCCTCTGTCTCCGAGTCGCTGCGCAGCGCTTCCCGTCAGCCGATTCCGGGCCTCGACAACGACGATCTCGAACAACGTATCTCCCAGATGCAGGCACAAATCGACAAGAGCCTGTCCGACTACAGTCAGCGCCCCAAACGGTTGACCTTTGGCGTGAACGCCGTTGGCGTGAGCTACGCGCGCTACGTCGATCAATGGATCAGCACCGTCGAACGCAAGGGTACCGAGTTGTATCCGACCGAGGCACGCGGGCGTCTTTACGATTCGCTCATCGTTACCGTCGAGATCGATCGGCGCGGCCGCGTGATCGACATCATTTTCAATCAGCGCTCGCGCCACGAAATCCTGAATCAGGCCGTGCGCCGTATTGTTGAAGCCGGTGCTCCGTATGCGCCATTCACGCCGCAGATGGCCCGCGAAGGCGATATTCTTCAAATCGTTCGAACCTGGAACTTCACGGGCGGAGCGCTGCAGACCTCAACACCGGAAACCGTCCCGCGCCCCGGTGCCCGACAGCAACCCTGACCCCCGCCGAGCCCGCCTACGCAGGTCGCCCAGCCAATCCAGCCAATCCAGCCCACCCAGTCAACCCAGCCAGCCCTCCGTCTCCGCGAACAGCTCCCGACCATGAACGATTCAACTCAAACCCCTGACCGTTACGCTGTGATCGGGAACCCCATCACACACAGTCGTTCGCCGCGAATTCATACTTTATTTGCCGCGCAAACGAAGCAGCATCTCAGCTACGACCGCCTGCTTGCCCCAACCGATGGCTTTGTCGCCTGCGTTGAGCAATTCCGTCGGGAGGGCGGACGTGGATTGAATGTCACGCTGCCTTTCAAACTGCAGGCCCATGCGCTGGCCAGCGAGCGTACCGAGCGCGCCCAGGCGGCCGGCGCCGCCAACACCCTGCGTTTCGATGGCCGGGACATCTTCGCTGACAACACCGACGGGGTGGGGCTGGTCACCGACATCAGCCAGCGCCTGGGTGTCGAACTGGCGGGCGCGCGACTTCTGCTGCTGGGTGCGGGCGGCGCCGCACGCGGTGTCCTGCTGCCACTGCTCAGGGCGGGAGTGCGCCATATCCACATCGCCAATCGAACACCGACCCGCGCCGTCGAGATGGTTCACCAGTTCGAGCCACAGGCACCGGGACGTCTGTCGGCCGGAGACCTTGAGCACCTGCCCGAACACTATGAACTGGTCATCAACGCGACGGCTGGCGGTTTGTCCCAACAGCACTTACTCATCCCGACCGGCGCGCTGGCACAGGCGAGACTGGCTTATGACATGGTCTACGCGGCTCAGCCCACACCCTTCATGCGCATGGCCGCCGAAGCAGGCAGTCAGGCAGTCAGCGACGGGCTGGGCATGCTGGTGGAGCAGGCTGCCGAGTCATTTCTGATCTGGCGGGGGGTTCGCCCGCAGACCGCATCGGTGTACGCTGCGGTTCGCGCCGAAATTGACGCCGCTGCCTAGCAGCACGCCTTAACACCACCACAACACCCTGACGCCTTTGCTCGCTCAACATGGCCGACGCACCGCAAGCCAACATCGACGCCCAGGCCGAGACGGCGGACGGTCTCGAGCGCGAACCACCGCAACCGCGTGATCCCGAGGAGGCGTCGCGCGCGCTCGCCGAAGTTCAGGATTTGCTGCGCCGACACGCCCTGGTGCTGGATATCGCCCACCGTCAGGAACACGGCGAGGACGAGGAGCGGCATCGGCTGGTAGAGAACCTGGTTGAGCGCCAGCACCTGAATGAGCTGCGTGAACGGCTCGAGCGTATGCACCCGGCCGACGTGGCCTACATCCTGGAGGCCCTGCCCCTTGAGGAGCGCTCCACGGTTTGGAGTCTGGTCGGCGCCGACCGCGACGGCGAGGTGCTACTCGAGCTGTCCGAATCGGTGCGTGAGTCGCTCATCCGCACCATGGACGCCAACGAGCTCGTCGAGGCGGTTGAGACGCTGGACGCCGACGAGATCGCCGAACTCGCTCCTGATTTGCCGTCCGAGGTGGTCGAGACGGTGCGGCGCGGCCTGTCGCAGGAAGAGCGCGACCAGCTTCGTGCTTCACTGTCCTATCCGGAGGGATCGGTCGGCGCCCTGATGGATTTCGACATCATCACGGTCCGGGCTGATTTTTCGCTGGATGCGGTGCTGCGCTATCTACGCACGCTGGACGGGCTACCCGACCACACAGACCAGATCTTCGTGGTCGACGAGCATGACCAATTCCAGGGCAGCCTGCCGCTGGACCAGCTCGTCATCAACCAGCCCGAGGTTCTGGTGGTGGATGTGATGCGTCGCGATGTACTGGCACTTGCGCCCTACGAACCCGCCAGCGAGGCGGCTCAGGCCTTTGAGCGCTATGACCTGGTGAGCGCACCCGTGGTCGACCCGCACAAGCACCTGATTGGTCGTGTCACCGTGGCCGAAGCCGTGGACGTCATTCGCGAGCAGGGCGAGTCCGAGGCGCTGGCCATGGCGGGTCTGCGCGAAGAGGAAGACCTGTTCTCAAGCGTCTGGCAGTCAGCGCGCAACCGTTGGCCCTGGCTCGCGGTCAATCTGTGCACGGCGTTTTTTGCCTCGCGCGTGATCGATGCTTTTGACGGCACCATCGCCAAGGTGGTGGCGCTGGCGGCGCTCATGCCCATCGTGGCGGGTATCGCCGGCAACTCCGGCAATCAGACCATGACGCTGATCATCCGGTCACTGGCGCTGGGGCAGGTCAACATGGCCAACGCGCGGCGTTTACTGCTCAAAGAATTGGGAATAGCCGGCCTCAACGGACTGGTCTGGGGCGGTTGCGCCGGACTGCTGGTGTGGTGGCTATATCACGACTCGGCGCAGGGCGGCATGCTGGGGCTGGTGATGACCCTGGCCATGGTGCTCAATCTGCTGGTGGGCGCCGTTATCGCCATGGCGGTTCCCCTTCTGCTCGAACGCTACGGGCGCGATCCGGCCATTGGCTCGTCGGTGCTGCTCACCTTCAGCACCGACTGCATGGGGTTTCTCATCTTTCTGGGCCTGGCCTCACTGTTTTTTGCCTGACCGGCACGCGCGGTCCGCGACGCCGGCAAGCTCGCCTGCCGCGTGCTACGCTTTCTTTCAAGATCAGAGCCCCGCCTGGTCGAGTCTCTGATTTTTATCATTCACCCGGAGGAGATCCCATGAAACTACGACTGCTGTCAGCCGCTGCCGTGCTTTGTGCCGGCCTGGTCGGCACTGCAAGCGCACAAACCGTCAATCTGAGCTTTTCAGCCTGGGTGCCGCCGTCGCATATGCTGGTGCGTGACGCCATGATTCCCTGGATGGAAGAGGTCGACAAGGTCACCCAGGGTCGCGTCAAGATCAAGCTGCTGCCCAAGCCGGCCGCCAACGCCATCAACCACTTCGATGCCGTGCACGATGGACTGGCTGATGTCGCCTTCATCTCACATAGCTACACGCCTGCGCGATTTCCCATGACGCGCATTGGCGTACTGCCCTTTGCAGGCGACAATGCCGAGGTGGCTTCGGTGGCCTTGTGGCGTATTTATGACAGGCACTTCGCCAAGCTTAACGAGCACAAAGGCGTCAAGCTCATCACCATTTACACCCACGGCCCTGGCGTGTTCTGGAATGCCAAACGCCCCATCCGCACGGTCGAGGATTTTGCGGGCCTGAAAATCCGCGTCGGCGGTGGTATTGCAGCCGATGTGGCCAATGCACTCGGCGTGAACGCCGTATTCAAGCCGGCGCCTGAATCCTACGAAATGCTCTCTACCGGCGTCGTGGATGGCGTGATGTTCCCAGGCGAAAGCATTGTGTCGTTCAAGCTCGATAAGCTGGTGAAATACGCCACGGCATTCCCCGGAGGCCTCTACTCTGACAGCCATGCCGTCATCATGAATGAAGCGGCCTGGAAGAAGATCAGCAAAGCCGATCAGGACGCCATCAGCAAGATCTCGGGCGAGGCATTCGCTCGCGCCACGGGCAAGGCCTGGGACAAAAATGCCGCAGGCGGTTTTGACGCCTTCAAGGCAGGGGGCGGTCAGATCGTTCCGGCCGATGCCACCCTGGTCAAAGGTGTTGCTGACAAAACGGCTCGCTTTGAACAGGAGTGGGTCAAGGCCGCCACTGACAAGGGTCTGAATGGCGCCGCCATCCTGGCCGAGTACCGCGAAGAGTTGAAGAAAATCGCTGCAGGCCAGTAATCAGCGTCGGTACAGTTGCACCATGCGGGAGGGGTCGGCATCGCCCAGCCCGCATGACTGCATTTGACGGAACACCTCAGCCGCAGCGCTGGTCAGGGGCAAAGGTACGGCCTGCTCACGAGCCAGCGACAAAGCGGTATCGACATCTTTGAGCATCGTGTTGGATGCACCAATCGCTTCGACCGTCTGCGCGAGCATGCGGGGCGCAAATACCTGCAAGGGTTTCGAATCAGCCCATCCGCCCGAAAGGGCCTGGGCAAGACCCGCTGCATCCACGCCACTGGCCTGAGCCAGTCGCACCGCTTCATTGATCGCCACGATGTTGGCCGCGACAATCACCTGATTGCACAGCTTGGTCGCCTGCCCGGCTCCCACCGGGCCCATACGGGTCACGCGCGCCGCGTATGCCGATAGGGCCGGGCGCATCGCCTCAATATCGTCCGGATCACCACCACACATCACCGTGAGGGTTCCGGCCTGAGCGCCCGCCACACCGCCTGATACGGGCGCATCAACCCAACGCACACCGCACGCCGCCTGCAGACGCTGCGCAATCGAGCGGGTTGCTGCTGGCGCGATACTGCCGTGATCGACCACGATCGCCGGCGCTCGTGTGGCCTGCGCCAGGCCATCGGTGCCAAAGACTACCGTCTCGACCGCGGCAGCATCGAGTAGACACAGAATGGCCAGATCAGCACCGTCGACCGCCTCAGCGGGCGTTCCCGCCTGGCGAGCACCCGCCGCCACCAGGCTTTGCGCTTTGGCCGCCGTGCGGTTCCAGACGGTCAGCCCGTGCCCTGCGGCGAGCAGCCGGTGTGCCATGGGCGATGCAATCAGGCCCAGACCAAGAAAAGCAATGTTCATCATGAGGCTTACTCGTGGGGCCAGTCGACCTGACCAGAATGAGTGACCGCACCTAGATGGGCGGGCCCCACCAGTCGCGCGTATTTCTCGAGCGCGCCAGCCAGTCGCTCGCTTTGGCGCGGTTGCCAGGCGGCGCGACGGCGCTGCAGCTCGGCCTCATCGACGAGTACGTCAATGCGACGCGCCTCACAGTCGATGCGGATCGGATCACCGTCGCGCAGCAAGGCAATCGGCCCGCCCTCGGCAGCCTCTGGGCAGGCATAGCCGATGCACATGCCACGCGTAGCGCCAGAAAAACGGCCATCGGTCAGCAGCGCCACCTGCTCACCCATGCCCTGACCATAGATAAGCGCCGTAGTGCCCAGCATTTCCCGCATGCCCGGCCCGCCTCGAGGGCCCTCATTGCGAATCACCAGTACATCACCCGGCTGATAGTCTCGGCGCCGCACGGCCTCAGTGCAATCTTCCTCGCACTCAAATACCCGGGCACGGCCCTCAAACACCAGTCTCTTCAAGCCCGCGATCTTGATCAGTGCGCCGTCCGGACAAAGGTTGCCTTTGAGAACAACCACCCCCCCACTGGGATGGATGGGTTGATCAATGCCGCGCACCACCGTGCCATCGGGCGCAGGAGCGCCCGCCAGCGCCTGCGCCAGGGTCTGCCCCGACAGCGTGAGACAGTCGCCATGAAGATAGCCCCCTTTGAGCAGCGCGCCAAGCACAACGCTTACGCCACCCGCCTCGTGCAGATCGCGCGCCAGAAATCGGCCTCCCGGCTGCAGATCAGCGATGAGCGGGGTTCGCTGGAAGACATCAGCCACATCGTCAAGACTGAACCGGATACCGGCCTCATGCGCAATGGCCGGCAGATGAAGACCTGCATTGGTCGAGCCGCCCGTGGCCGCCACCGCCGCAGCCGCATTCTCAAGGCTTTTCCGGGTGACAAGGTCACGCGGTAAGGGCCCACCCTTTGATAACAGACGCATGACCGTCTGTCCGGCCTGTCGCGCCAGGGCCAGGCGATCGGAGTAAACCGCAGGCAGCATGGCCGAACCGGGGGGCGCAAGCCCCAGGACCTCAGAGACCATCGCCATGGTGTTCGCCGTGAACTGGCCCGGACACGAACCCAGTGTCGGCGAACAATCGCGCTCAAGCGCGTCTAGGGCCTCAGGCCTGACCGTGCCCGCATGCAGGGCACCGACCCGTTCGTAGGCGTCGACGGTGCTGACTGTTTTCCCCTGGTGGCGCCCAGGCAGCATGGCCCCGCCATACACGAATACCGAGGGTGCATTGAGACGAACCATAGCCATCATGATGGCGGGTAGCGTCTTGTCGCAGCCGGCAAAACCGATCAGCGCATCATAGGCGTGGCCGCGCATGACCAGCTCGATCGAATCGGCAATCAGCTCGCGGGACAACAGGCTCATGCGCATGCCGCGATGAGCCATCGAGACACCATCCGACACCGAAATCGAGGTGAATTCAAAGGGCGTGCCACCGCCGATGGCAACACCAGTCTTGGCAGCTTCAACCTGGGGCTTGAGCGACATCGAGCAGGGCGTATTCTCGCCGTAAGTGCTCATTACGCCCACAAAAGGCTTGGCGATCGCCTCATCGTCCAGGCCCATCGCCCGCAGAAAGGTTCGATGCGCGACGCGATCGGCTCCTTCGACGGTGATTCGGGAACGCAGACGTTTAGGGGGCTGGGAATCGCTCATTCGGTGCTCCTCACAAGACTGGACTGCGGATTTTTCACGAAGCTTGCTAGAGTAGCTGAATGAAAAGTCCACCGTCAGTCCTGGAACGCGCACTTGCCGTACTCGCGGCGGCGCTGCTGTTCGCCATGATGCTGCTCACGTTCGTCGACGTCATCATGCGATACCTGTTCAATGCGCCCATCAAGGGCAGTTTCGAAATCAGCGAAACCCTGATGGCCATCCTGATTTTTGCAGGGCTGCCATTGGTGTCGCGCGCAGGCGAACACGTCACCATCGACAGCGCACTAAGACTCGCGTCGGTAGCCGTCCGAAAATTCATGACCCTGGTGGCGCAGCTGGGGTGCGCGGCTGCACTGGTCGGCATGGCGTGGCTGCTGTATCTGAAGGCCAACCGGTTCGCCTCGGCGGGTGATGTCACGCAGTCGCTCAAGCTACCCATCGCACCGGTGGTCTATCTGATGGCACTGCTCACGCTGGTCACCGCAGGCGTTCATCTGGCCATGGCCTGGCAGCGTCTTCGTCGCCCGTCCAATGGCGAACTCAATCCAGACGACAACCGGAGCGTACTGTGATGCCGAGCCCGAAGACAAACGGAGCCTGCCGTGATTGAGGCGATCACCGGACTCGCCGTGATGATGGTGCTGGCCTTGGCGGGCCTGCCACTCGCGTTTGCCATGGGTGTGGTGGGATTTTTCGGGTTAGCCATTTTGCGGGGCTGGAATCCGGCACTGGCCTCGGCGGGCACGCTGATGTACGAGACTGGCTTTTCGTACACGCTATCGGTGGTGCCGCTGTTCATCCTCATGGGCAACTTTGTAAGCCGGGCTGGTCTGTCGCAGGAACTGTTCCGGGCTGCCTATGCGTTCATCGGTCATTGGCGTGGTGGACTCGCCATGTCCACCATCGTTGCCTGCGCGGGCTTCGGTTCAATCTGCGGCTCGTCGATCGCCACCGCGGCCACGATGGCGCGCGTGGCCTATCCTTCCATGCGACAGTTCGGCTACAGCGACCGACTGGCCACGGGTGCGATCGCAGCCGGGGGCACCCTGGGCATCCTGATCCCGCCATCGGTCATCATGGTGATTTACGCGCTCATGACCGAGGTCAATATCGGCGCCATGTTCGCCGCTGGCCTGATCCCCGGTGTGCTGGCCACCATCCTGCTGATGCTGGCCGTCGCGTGGCAGACCTGGCGTGATCCGGCCAGCGGCCCTCCAGGCGAGCGCACACCCTGGCCGCAGCGGCTTCAGGCCCTGCGCGGTGTCTGGGGGGTAGTGGTGCTCTTCGTGGTTGTGATGGGCGGCATTTACGGCGGCGTGTTCACCGCCACTGAGGGAGCCGCCATTGGCGCCTTCGGCGCTTTTGTGTTCGCGGCAGCGCGGCGAGCACTGAGTTGGCGGGCTCTGTTTGAGATTCTCACCGAAAGTGCCCGCACCACGGCGATGCTATTCGGCATCCTGATCGGAGCGCTCATCTTCGCCAATTTCGTCAACTTCACCTCGATGCCGGACGATCTCAAACAGTTCGTCTCGCAGTTCGACGTCCATCCCATGGCAGTGATTGTGGCGATTTGTGCCATTTACGTGCTGCTGGGCACGGCGATGGAAGAGCTCTCCATGATCCTGCTCACGGTGCCCGTGCTCTTCCCACTGGTGGTACATCTGGGCTTCGACCCTTTGTGGTTTGGCATTCTGGTCGTCGTCGTGGTTGAGATCGGATTGATCAGTCCGCCCGTCGGCATGAATATTTTTGTCCTGAAGACCTTGTTACCCGACGTTAGTACGGGAACGATCTTTCGCGGAGTCACGCCGTTTGTGGTGGCCGACATCATCCGCCTGGGCATTCTCATCGCCTTCCCGGTGCTGTCTACCTGGCTGCCCAATCTGCTGTTCGGGTAGGCCGTTTGCGCCGATGGCCCTCAGTCAAGGGCAGCAGCAACAATGTGCGCCAGGGACGCATCCGCAGCAAACCCCATAGACAGCGCACGCGCGTAAGTCCGGCTGCGAGGCCATCGACCGAACATGGGCTCGATGGCCGGGTTGGGCCTGAACTCAACCAGCCCCGACACATCACGCCCGATCTGGGTCGATACAGCCTCGATGATGTCCTGCACGCTGGCCGCCACCGCGGGCAGTAACACCGCGCGCTGACCATCGGCTGCTGCACCTTGAAGCGCCATGGCATGGACCAGATTGCGCACGCTCATCGTGATTGACTGCAGCCACAAGGTCGCCGCGGCTGACACCGGGGAAACAATGCGGCGACCCGCCAATGTCTCCCGGATCAGGTCACTGTTGAATGCCGATAGCGCCCCATTGGGAAGCGCCGGCCGCACCACCACACCGGACAAACGTACGCTCAGGCTGTCGATCATGCCGCGACGCGACATATCGGACAACAGCAGTTCGCAGGCCAGCTTCTGCGCGCCGTATGACAGGGTGGGCCAGGGCTGCGTGCCATCATCAATATGCGCGGGTAGCGGCACCCCGTAAACGGCAATTGAACTGGCATGTACGAAGCGTACCGGGACGGGCTCCTCGATTGCGGCCCCCGTCGACGACACTTCAGGACGTCTGTCGCTCATCTGCCGGCGATAAAGCTCAGCACATGCCATTGCCAGTGCGCGGGTCGCGTCCAGATTCACGCGCAGACCTCGATCAAAGTCGGCCTCAGCCGCGCCGCTGACTATGCCCGCCAGGTGGAAAACGCCAGTGACGCCCTGATCGACCAGGCGACGCACCACCGATGGATCGCATAAATCACCCGGTACCCATTGGATTCGCTCGTCATCCCCAGGGCACCAGTTCGGGCGCGTCCCCATGTCGGTCAGAAGCAGGCGGCCCGGCGCTGGCACATGGCGCGGTTCATTGATCTGTCCACCGACCCCGCCCGGCGCGTCGTCGGGGCTTCGCATCCGCGAGATTAGGGCGCAAGCCAGCGACTTTCCCAAGAAGCCCCCAGCCCCGGTGATCAGGAGAACACGCCAGGGGTAAGCATGAGATTCGATCGGATTCATATCAACGCGTGCACACGATGGCCGTGGTGAAGCTGCGTGCCCGCTCGGCTAATTGCTGCCGCGACAGTGGAGCCGCCGAGGTATTGCCCTTGCGGTAGTTGACGCCAAATGCATCAAGCAGAGCCTGAAGCGGCGCGATGCTGACCGCGAAATTGACATTCTGGGGGATATCTCCAGTCACCCGTGCCACGCGTAATGCGTTCAGTTTTGAAACCACGACACCGGCCACCTGACCGCGTTCATCCATCAGGGGGCCTCCACTGTT
>JBIKMC010000080.1:0-12693 GCA_044359405.1 Burkholderiaceae bacterium | reverse complement strand
CGCATCGACTCTACTCTCATCGAGCAGGGCGTCGAGTCGCGGCTTCGCCGTACCCACGGCTACAATCTGCGCGTCGGTTGCGAGACTCCAGCCCCAGCGCTCAAAGGCCATGGCAATGGAGCACTCGTCAGCATCGTTTCGGGTAATGACACCCCAGCGGGCACCCTTGAGCTGTTGCAGGGAAGTGATACCCGCACGGGCTGACACCTGCTGCGCACTGCGTCCGATCGCAGAGGCCACCACCACGGCGTTGCCCCGGTGCGCGCGATTCGCCAGCAAAACTTCAGGCCCAACCGAGTTGATGAAGTCGACCTCGCCCCGGTAGAGGGCCTCAAGCGCAGCCGGATGCCCGGGACACGACACCAGCTCAACTCGAAGCCCCGCGCGCTCAAATGCCCCCGATTCGAGCGCCGAGAAAACCGGTGACAGGCCAGCGCCACGATGGGCCACGCCGATTTTGATGTTGTCCATTCGATAAGTCCGCCGATTTATTTGAGGCCACTCAGGCCAAAGCCGCGATTGACCAATCGTTGCAGCAGCGCGAAAAGCAGGAAGACCGGGATGGTGGCAAGCACGGCGATCGCCATTTGTTCGGTGGGCGGGTTGCCATAGTCTTCACCAAACTGAACCAATCCCAGGGGGAAGGTTCTGAATGCATCGACCGATACGACCGTAAGCGGCCAGAGGAATTGATCCCAACTGTCACGGAACGAGAAAATCGCCAGCACCGCGAGCGCCGGGATGCACTGGGGCACGATGATCTGCAACAGGATCCTAAGTTCGCCCGCTCCGTCGATACGGGCAGCCTCAATGTAATCAGACGGAATCGTGAGAATGGATTGCCGCATCAGAAAAACGCCGAAGGCGTCGATCAGCAAGGGCCCCACGATCCCCTGATAACTGTTCATCCAGCCGAAGTGGTGTATGACCAGAAAAGTTGGGACCAGCGTAACCTCCATGGGCAGCATCAGTGTGCTGAGAATCAGCAGAAGTACGAACTTGTCGCCCGGGAATTTGAACTTGGCAAGCCCGTACCCAGCCAAGGTGCAAAAGATGACATTGCCGAGCATTACGCAGATCGACACGATGCCGCTATTTAAAAAATATCGAGGGAAGTTGGCTCGGGACAGAGCATTGGGATAGTTTTCAGGGTGGGGCTGAGATGGTATCCACTCGGTCGTAAGCTGAAACATCTTTTCGCCAGCCTGAAACGATGTGGTTACCATCCAGAGAATAGGCAGCACGAAGAGAAACGTGAGACTTGCCAGAAGAACCAGTCCCACCACGGGTCTGATCTTGCGCCACAACGCCCCCGCCGTCATTGGACGACGCCGTTTTTGATGGTTAATACCGACAGGCCCGGTCTGCATCAGTAAATCCTCTCGCGATGCATGAACATACGCATCTGGAAGATTGTGAATACCAGCATCATGGCGAATAAAACCACCGAAATTGCCGCCGCCTGCCCCATCTTCATATACGAAAACGCAGTCTCGTAGATCAGCATGGACAGCACGCGGGTGGCATTACCAGGGCCACCGCCAGTGATGATGTAGGGCATCAGGAAGATGCGCGCCGAAAGAAGAGCCGACACCACCACTACGAAAAAAACCGTGGGTGCAAGCAGTGGCAGGGTGATGTGAAAGAAGCGGCGGAACGCACCCGCTCCGTCAAGCTCTGCGGCCTCATAGTAATCGCGTGGCAGCGCGAGCAGTGCCGCTAGAAAGACCACCATGAAGTAAGGCGCAAAGCGCCAGACGGTGACCACCGTGATCGCGGGCAGCGCCGTCGCCTCATTCGTCAACCAGTTAATACGATCAGCGCCAAACAAGGCGAAGAGTTGGTTCACCAGGCCATACGGGTGCAGCAGAAAGCGCCACACGAGGCATACCGCGATGATGGGCATGAGGTTGGTGAGAAACATCAGGCTCATACAGGTTCGCGCACCCGGCACGGCCGTATGTACGGCCAGAGCTAATCCCAAGCCCACGACTGTGATGAGAACGGTTGAACCGGCAATATACGCAATGGTATTGATCAGGGCGGTCTTAAAGATAGGGTCCACCAGAAGCAGGCGGTAGTTATCAAGACCCACAAATCGTGGCGCCGAGACCATGTCAAAGGATTCGAAACTAAGCTCAAACGCCCAGGCGATCGGCCCGTACTTGAACACCGCCAGAAACAACAGCGTAGGCAACACGAAACCAAAGCCCCAAAGCTGAATCCGTCGCCGAAAAGAGATCGAAAAGCGTCTTCGTCTCCCACGCCGGGGCGGTACGGACCGTTCGGGTGGATGAGTCGCAGCGAGGGTTTGCGTCATAAGCCTTGAGGACAAGTGACCTGGCGGGGGTTCAGGTCCTGACAGCACCGCCCCGCGGGGCGGCAGCCATCAGACCCTGAACGCTGCGGCCGATCAGGATCGTTTGAGCGCAGCACTCGCCCGATCGACTTCAGCCGCTGCCTCATTGAGCGCCGTTCGCGCGTCCACACCGGACAGCACGACCCTTTGAACCGCCCGATGGACAGCGTCTGCAAGCTCGTTGTAGACCTCGGTTCGGGGCAGGTATACCCCCTTGTCCTTGGCATCGAGAATTTCGCCCACATGCGGGAAATTCTTGACGTTGGGGTTGTCCACCCAGCCGCTGATTCGGGCAAGCGGAAACGGTTGCGTGTCGTTCCAGCAATCGGCGGGGTCGCTCATGATGAACTTGTAGAGATCGTGCAGGGCCTCCTGCTTGGCCTGAGGTGCACGGGCATTGATGACAAGGTTGAATCCATAGGTGGTCGATATGCCCTGATCGTTACTCACACCGGGATAACGAACCGGCTTGAAGTAGCCCTCGGCCGCCATGCGCTCATTCTGCGATTTGATAGCGACCAGCGGCAGCGGATGACTCCAGAACATTGAGGCGCGCTCTTTGAGCCAGTCCATCGCGGGGAGCGGATTGGTCGCAATCGACTCGGCCGGATCTTCTGCACCGTACTGACGCGCAAGCGACGCACGCAATGTCATCGCACGTACGCCAGCCTCGTTGTTAATCAGGCACTTGCCACTGTCATCGAACCAGCGCCCGCCCGCCATGATCAGAATGGGATTGAACTGAATCATGGTCCACTGGGCTGCATGCATCGCAAACTTGAAACCCTGACGAGTGAACTTGCTGCCCTCTTTGATCGTCAGGCGCTTGGCAACCTCGCCGAACTGATCCCAGGTGCGCGGAGCGTCTTTATCCGGATCAAGACCCACTTCTTTGAAATGACGGGTGTTGATGTAATTACAAAATCCGTAAAACCACAGCGGGTAGCCGTAGGCTTTACCGTTTTTGACCGCGCCCGCAACGAAGGCGGGCGCAAAATCATCGACGAAAGCCTTGTGATTGGCATAACCCAGGCGGGTCACATCGAGCGGGGCGATCAGGTCCTTGGATAACCAGGTCGGCATGAACCAGTCCTGGCTGACGAAACCATCTGGAGCCGTCCCGGTCGCATAGCCCACGCTGATTTTCTTGCCCAGATCACCAAACGTGAACCACTGGAAGTCGATTTTTACGTGGGGATTCTGCTCCTGGTACATCTTGACGCGTTTTTGAACCCACGGGCGCTGCTGTGGATTTTCAAATGTCCAAAAGCTCAGATTGATCGGCGCGCGCCCCTGTGCGAAGACGCGTCGAGGGGCTGCAGCCGCTGCTCCTGCGCTTGCCAGACCAATTTTGATCACGGCTTCGCGTCGGGCCGGCTGCGATGGCACGCTTTGGCTCTTGTCACGGGACTCTTCCATCATCGACTCCTTCCACTGGGGTTAGTGATCACGCAAGTTCCATTTTCTCGAGATCTTTGACAAGGTGCTCCATGGGCCGAGCACTGACTCTCACAAGATACTGGGGCGTTTGACCAAGGGCCGGGTCACTCCACGGCCAACGCAGGCCACGTCCGATGAACGAACCCAGGTGACGTGCGAACGCCACCGCTGTGTGCCCCGCCTTAACCCGGATTTGGCCGTACTGCTCAAGCGCTTTCTCAGGTTTGAGCGAACCGGTCAGACAGGGGTCCAAGGCCTCGGCGAGCGCCTTGGCATCCTGCGCTGCCTTGAGAACGCCGATTCCCACATGCGGCCGCGCAACGAACGCCGCATCGCCGAGCAGGGCGACGGGTCCAAAGGTCATCCGCGGAGAATCTACGTCATAGATGGGCTGAACCATATGCTGCTCAGCCTGTATGACGATTTCAGAGAACGGAGAGGGTAGCGTGGCGAGCGCGTGCCGCTTAAGTGCCTCAATGTGGCTAAATCGAATCAGCGGCGGAGGAATTGAGTACCGGTGCTCATGACCTTCATCGTCAGTGAGCAGATCGCGCAGTGCCGTTTCATCACCAATGTTGCGATACCAGAGATAGCTGTAGCGTCGCCGTCCAGGATCGGTTGAATCGTCAATTCCCAACAACGGATAACCGATCAGTTGTCCGTCTCCTGGAAATACGAATGACCATAGATTTACCACCTCACGCCTGAACTGCTCTGACAGAAGGGACTCAGACATCACCCCCCTGAATGCAACGTAGCCCGCATAGACCGGCTGCACCTCAGGCGCGCACAGTTCACGGACCCGGGAGCGAAAACCATCGGCGCCCACTATGACGTCGGCAAGCACCCGCGTGCCATTGGCGAACGCAGCAACTGAGCGGCCATCGGCCTGCCGCTCGATCTCGACGAGCTCCATGCCATGGTGAAAACGCTCTTGGGGGAACGCATCGAAAAGAGCCCGATAAACGAAGCTCCAGGCGGTCAGGTACTGAGGGTGCTGAAAACGGGCAATCTCCGCCCCGGTCTGGTCATATGCCACCCGTGAGTCGACATCAATGCCGCGCGCCTGCATCCGGGCGCCGGCATAGCGAAGCAGTTCGGTCAGTTCGGTATGCCCCGCAATTCCTGCCCCTCGCGACGCCAATTCATCTTGAACGCGCTCGAATACGTCGACGTCCCAGCCACGACGAAGCAGCATATTGGCGGCGAATAGCCCCCCGACTGACCCTCCGATGATGACCGCCTTCATCGGCTTGATGTCTCCCTGAGTTAGGACCAGTGAACCCGACAACGGATCCATACTGGCTTCTTGTGGCGTCAGTGTAGCGAGGACTGGATTTCAGTCCAATTGATAAATTCTGATAACAGATATCAGACTTTCTGATGGTTAAATTGTGATTTGCACCGGGACATAGCCCCGGCGGGCCTGCGGCCCGATGGCCGCTACCGTCGGGCCACGGAGCGATCGCCAGGGCCGGCAACCGTTCGGGCCTCCCGACGAACTGAGGAAAGCTCAATGTTCTCTAGAACATCGCGAACCGTACCCACCAGAAGATTGGCAGGCAGCGAAAGTGGGCTATCCGGGCGATGTAACTCGACGATCTCAGAGGTCAGGGTTGGCTGGACAAGGGGATTCACCACAAAACGCCCCGTTTCAGCGTCATTCATCACCGCTATTCGCGGTAGCAAGGTCGCCCAATCCGAGTGCTCGAGAAACTGCATCGTGGCGTTGAGACCGTCAATTTCCATGACCTTGCTGGCACGGATCGAACCGGTTCGAATATGTTTATCAAGAAGCCGCCGTAGGGAGTTGCGTCTTGACGGCAGCACCAGCTTCAGGTCTTCGATGGCTGAGAGCCGATAAGGCTTACCCGGGCGCCGCGAACTGCCCAAACCCGACACAAGGACAACGGGATCAGAAAAAACAGGCTGCGCAAGCAGACGGGACTTCGAAGCAGGTGCGTTACAGATAGCCAAGTCGAGATCATCAGCAAGGAGCATATCGGCCAGGGACCCACTGGTCGACTCGAAAACCCGAACCTCAACTTCAGGATACGTAGCCAGATAACGTTGCAGGATGTGCGCAAACGGTCCCCGGCAGATCGACGGCATGAGCCCCAGGCGTACGACTCCCGCGACCTGACGGTTGAAGTCACGCATTTCCTGCAGCACGCCATCGTACTGCCGCAATAGTCCAAGGCAGAGCGAATAAAAGTGGCGGGCAGCTGGAACGGGACGAACGCCCTGAGCGGAGCGGTCAAACAACCTGATGCCCAGCTCAGCCTCCAACTGCTTGAGCTGCATGGATAAGGCCGACTGCACAATGTTGAGCCGCTCAGCCGCTCGGCTGACGCTGCCTTCCTCGAACAGCGCCACAAAATACTGCAGCTTACGAAAGTCCGGGGTCATCGATTGAGGCGAATCAGGACGCCGAACTCAACTCAGCGCAACACACCCGTACGCGGATCGGAATTCTGTCGCTGCTCCATCCACTGCGGATACTCAGGCTCGACCGCACTCACCTCATCGATACGGCGAACCATCTCGGCGGTGAGCTGCACATCGCTGGCAGCCAGATTGTCGTCGAGCTGCTCGAGCGTCTTGGCCCCGATGATGACGCTCATCACTGCGGGCTTGTGTAAAAGCCAGGCCAGTGCCAGCCGGGCCACGGTAGTGCCGCTTTCACGGGCCATCTCACGCAGCACCTCAACAATGGCAAACGCCCGCGCACGGTTGACCGGCGGAAAATCAAACACCGCACGGCGCGTGTCCGCGGGCGAATCGTTTGCTGAAAACTTGCCCGACAGGAGCCCACCCGCCAGCGGGCTCCAGACCATCATGCCCAACCCCTGATCCTGCATCATGGGCACGATTTCGCGTTCGACATCACGCGTGGCTACCGTGTAGTAAGCCTGAACCGTCTCAAAGCGCGCACCACCGGTGCGTTCGGCGATACCGTTGGCTTTCATGACCTGCCAGGCATGCAAATTTGAGCAGCCGATGTAACGAACCATGCCGCAGGCAACCAGATCGTCGAGCGCGCGCATGGTCTGATCGAGCGGCGTCAATCGATCAACCCCGTGAATTTGGTACAGATCGATGTAATCAAGCCCAAGGCGCTCGAGGCTGGCTGCAACCGAGTCCATGATGTGAGCACGCGACAGACCAATGCCATTGACTCCAGGGCTCGTCCGGCTGCGAACCTTGGTGGCGACGATGAGGTCTTCGCGCTTGACTGACAGATCTTTGAGGGCCTGCCCCAATAACTGCTCAGATTGACCCATTGAATAGACATCGGCCGTGTCGATGAAATTGACCCCGGCTGCCAGCGCCCGCTCGACAAGGCGATTGACCTCAGACTGACCCAGTCGGCCGATCTTGGACCACATGTCGCCCTGACCCCCAAACGTCATGGTGCCCAGACACAGTTCAGACACATAAAGACCTGTTCTACCCAGTGGACGGTATTTCATGACTTGGCTCCGTGAAGGGTTGTGTGCGCTCAGCGCGCCGGCATATCAGCATCGGTATAAACAAGCCCGATATAGGCCTCGGGCGGAATCGCGGGCAAGCCGCTTGCCCATTGCTCCCATAGCGCTCGCATGCGGTCAAGACGCTCAGGCTGTTTGTGCTTCAGATTGGCCCGCTCGCGGGCATCAGTGTCAACATCGAACAGGTAGTCGTGCCCATCCACACGAAGATATTTCCAGGGGCCAACTCGAAGTGCTCGTTGCCCGCGATGCTTCATACGCCAGTACATGCGCCGCTCCCAGGTCATTGCCGGGTTCTTGAGATTCGCCAACATGGATTGCCCGTCCAGGCTCGTGCCCACGGGCGGCTTGGCATCGGCGATATCCAAGATTGTGGCCGTCCAGTCCATGGTCATGCAGTGCTGGGCCGAGACGACCCCGGGCGTACCAAGCCCACGAGGCCAGTGCACGATGTAAGGGACGCGAATCCCACCTTCGGTGAGGTCCATCTTGCCACCCACCAGCGGCCAGTTGTCAGAGAAACGCTCACCACCGTTGTCGCTGGTGAACACAATGAACGTGTCGTCAAGTTGTCCGGTTTCGCGTAAAGCTTCAATCACCCAGCCGATGCCTTCATCCATCTCACGAATCATTTGATGATAGGTCTGCACATTGCCACCATCTAGATGCGCGATATTGCGGGCGGCATCAGCGTTGGGGCCGCTGGTGCGCGTCTCCCATGGCCAATGGGGCGCGGTGTAGTGCAGGCTGAGCATGAAGGGCTTACCGGTGCCGGCACGACTCTTTACATAGTGCACGGCACGCTCAGAAATCAGGTCAGTCAGGTAGCCCTCGACCTCAATCGAGTGACCGTCCTGCTCAAGATCGGAGTTATTGCCTCGGGCTCGATGCGTGTAGTAACCCACGCCGCCCGACATCGGACCAAAGTGCGTGTCATAACCGCTTTTGAGGGGACCGAAGTGTGGTGGGAAGCCCAGATGCCATTTGCCGATCAACGCGGTGTGATATCCCACCGCCTTCAACATCGATGGCAGTGTGGGCAGGTCAGGGAATAACCCGATATTTGGATTGCCCGCGGCCGTCTTTGTCATGGGCTCTTCGCTGGCACCGCGTACCCAGTACTGATAGCGCCCCGTCATCAAGGCGAATCGCGTGGGCGAACAGACGGGTGAATTGGAGTAGCCATTCACATAACGAACGCCACGGGCGGCGAGGCTGTCGAGTACCGGCGAGACTGGCACGCGGCCACCGTAGCAGCCCAGATCGGCATAACCCAGATCGTCAGCGACGATAAAGATGAAGTTGGTCATGAATCAGCTCCAAAAACGCACCCTTGTACAGGCATCAGCGTACAGGCACAGGCGCCAGAGTCACTCAAACTCGGGGGACCTTGCCCCGGTCGATCGGTGGACGCAGAAAATCGAAGTCAGCGCCTTCGTCGGCCTGCAGCACCGACTGCATGAACAGACGTCGATAGCCACGCTGGGGCATTTCGACTTCTACAGGCGATTGCGCGGCACGGCGCGCGAGCTCTTCGTCAGAGACCAGAAGACTGATCTCACGACGCGACACGCTCAAACGGATGCGGTCACCGCTTCGCACATGCGCGAGCGGGCCGCCAATGGCCGACTCGGGCGTCACGTGCAGCACGATGGTGCCAAAAGCGGTTCCGCTCATGCGACCGTCCGAGATACGCACCATGTCTTTAACGCCCGCACGCGCAAGCTTCAAGGGAATGGGCATATACCCTGCCTCAGGCATGCCCGGTGCACCCTTGGGACCGATGCGTTTAAGCACCAGAATATCGTCCGCGTTCACGTCGAGCGTTTCATCATCGATACGGGCAGCCATGTCCTCAAGATTTTCAAACACGACCGCCCTGCCCTCGTGCTCCATCAGCGTGGGATTGGCCGCCGACTGCTTGATGATGGCGCCACCCGGCGCCAGGTTGCCACGCAGGACTGCAATACCGCCTTCGGGATAAATGGGGTTAGAGCGGGAGCGAATCACATCCTGGACAAACGGCGGTCCGGCACGATCAAGTTCCTCGCCCAGCGTGCGTCCGGTGATGGTCAACGCGTTCAACTTCAGCAGCGGCTTAAGCTCGCGCAGCAACGTGGCCATGCCACCCGCCTTGTCAAAGTCTTCCATGTAGTGCGCGCCCGCCGGCTTCAAATTGACCAGCACTGGAGTCTCACGCCCCATCTGGTCAAGCGCCTGAAGATCAAGCTGCAAGCCCATGCGGCCCGCCATGGCGGCCAGATGCACGATGGCGTTGGTCGAGCCCCCAATAGCCAGCAACACTCGGATGGCGTTTTCAAATGCTTCCGGCGTCAAAATGCGGTCGATGGTCAGCCGCTCGCGCGCGATACGGACGGCGGCTACACCGGTTTCTTCAGCAACCCGCATACGCGCAGCCGTTACCGCGGGCGGCGAAGCACCACCGGGTACGGTCATACCCAGAGCTTCCGCCACGCACGCCATGGTACTGGCTGTGCCCATCACCGAGCAGGTACCGACGCTGGCTACCAACTGATCGTTGACATCGGCAATTTCGGTCGTATCGATTTCATTCGCCCGAAACTTGCCCCAGTAGCGGCGGCAATCGGTGCATGCGCCCACTCGCTCGCCGCGATGCGCGCCCGTCAGCATGGAACCGGTAATGAGCTGAACAGCGGGCAGACCCGCGGACGCGGCTGCCATCAGCTGCGCAGGAACCGTCTTGTCGCACCCACCGACCAGCACCACCGCATCCATGGGCTGCGCGCGAATCATTTCCTCGGTTTCCATCGCCATGAGGTTGCGCAGATACATGCTGGTGGGCGCAGCAAAGCTCTCGTGCAGCGAGATGGTTGGGAAGTCCATGGGCAGACCTCCCGCCATGAGGATGCCGCGACGCAAGGCTTCAAGAAGCTGTGGCGCGTTGCCATGACAGGGGTTGTAGCTGCTGCCGGTATTGGCAATCCCGATGACGGGTCGCTCAAGAGCGCTATCGGTATAGCCCGCGCCCTTGATGAAGGCCTTGCGCAGAAACAGCGAAAAACCGCTGTCGCCATAGCGGGTGAGGCCCTTACGCATTCCCTCGTTGTCAGCGGGTTGTTCGTTTGATGCGGGGGCAGAGCCTGTGGGCTTGGGGCTGGCGCGATCGTTCATGGTGTCTGTGGCATGCTTGGAAAAAACCACCGCAGGATACCTTCTTCGGAGTGCCTATGCCCAACAGCGCGTTTTATCGCACGAAAACTCCGCAACAGCCTGGCCAGACAGACCTGAGGGGGACGCTGAAACGGTTGACAGCCACGCTGGCTGCGGGCCTGCTGCTGTTGGCGCTGGGCGCCTGCACAACCGCGCCTTTAACGCCTGAAGCACAGTTCAATTTTCGAGAAGGAATCGGGTATCGCGAGGTCGGCCCCAACCCGCAGAACCCCGGCTTGGACTTCATTCGCGCCGTCCCCTCGACTACAGCCAATTACTGGCAGCCCGCCCTGGCACCCGATGGGTTCTCGCGCATGGACGAGCTGTTTGGCGTCTCTCGATCAGCGCCAGATTCGAACATCCAATCCTTTAGACGGCGAGTACCCGAGCCGCCGATTCATTACAGTCTTCGCGAGGGCGGCCGCTTCAATATCGATGACTACATGAACCGCAATCCCAGCACCGGCTTGCTTGTCGCCCGGGGTGACGAAATTCTGCTGGAGCGATATCAGTACGGTCGCACCGACCATCATCGGATGACCTCGTTCTCGATAGCCAAAACGGTCATCGCCCTGCTGATTGGCATTGCCATCGAGGACGGCAAGATTGCCTCTATCGACGACAGCGCCGATCGTTACGTGACGGCCCTTGCAGGCAGCCAATATGGTGCAACGCCAATACGGCACCTGCTCACCATGTCGTCGGGGGTTCGCTTTCGTGAGGACTATGACGGCAATGACGACTCGGCCCGTCTGTCCATGGCAACCTGGCGCCGCCTTGGGCCAGGAGGTCCAGCCGCGGCACGCCTGTTTAACGAGCGCATCGCAGCCCCTGGCAGCCGCTGGTACTACGCCTCGTCGGAAACCTTCGTGTTGGCCATGGTGCTGCGCGCCGCCACGGGTGAATCAGTCGCTGACTATTTTTCGCGCAAGGTCTGGCGTCATCTAGGTACTGAAGACATCGCCACCTGGCTCACCGACGCCACCGGACAAGAGGTGGGCTACATGGGGTTAAACGCTCGCGTTCGCGATTTTGCGCGACTGGCCATGATGATGGCCAGAGGCGGCACCGCCAAGGGGCATCGAATCGTGTCAGAACGATGGATTGCCGACATGACCACCGCACGCTTTACCGGGAGCCAGACCGGCCGCTGGTTTGGTTATGGTTACCAGACCTGGATTTTTCCGTTTGCCGATGGCGGCTGGGCAATGCTGGGCGTAAGGGGTCAGAGTATTTTCGTTGACCCTCGTCGTGAGCTGGTATTGGTCAACACGGCGGCACGTGCATCGCCGCGCGACCCAGGCGGCGCGGATACGGTCGGCCTTTGGATCAGTCTGCAGAAATCGATCGGAACTCCCGGCGCTTTGAGACCGGCGAACGCTCAAACTCCCTGAACACTGACCTCATAGGGGGCCAACGCGCTCAGGTCAGGCTCAAGACCAATCCCAGGCGCACTTGTATCCAGCTGCGCATAGCCGTCGACAATGTGATTGAGCGGTCCGCAGGTCAGTGAACGCAGTGGGTTGGGATTGGCATCGATCTCCAGCAATCCATCTCCCCCGACGGCAGCCAGTAGGTGCGCCGAGTGCAACAGACCGATGCCGCCGCCCAGCCAGTGCGGACAGTAACGCCGACCCGCGGCCAGCGCGCGGCGGGCTACGGCAAGACAGCCTGTGATGCCACCCCATTTGGCCACGTCAGGCTGGAAGACGGCCAGGCTTGATTGCCGCAGCGCTTCATCAAACGCCACATCACCCAACAGATTTTCACCACCGGCCAAGGCAATGTCAGTGGCATCGGCCAGTCTCTGCCACACAGGCCATGGGGTATCCGCGCGCAGCGGCTCTTCCAGCCACTGCAGATTGAATCGTTTGAGATCGGCCACGGCATTCATCGCCTGTTCGATGGTCCAACCCTGATTCACATCAGCCATCAGCATCAGAGTGTCACCAAGAGCCTCGCGCATCGCGTCCAGATTGGCCAGATCACGCGCCTGGCCAAAGCCGATCTTGAGTTTGAAGGCGCGATACCCATCCTGGTAGCGATCACGTGCCACACGATCAGGGCCGTCTGGGTTGATGCCACTGGCGTACACGGGAATCGCATCGCGCTGTGCACCCAAAACTCGGGCGAGCGACAGGCCGGCGCAGCGGGCGCGCAGATCCCACAGGGCAAGGTCAACGCCGGCAATGGCCTGTGCGAAGGGGCCTG
>JBIKMC010000079.1:0-12778 GCA_044359405.1 Burkholderiaceae bacterium | reverse complement strand
CGCCTGAATCTGTCCGGCATCGATCACGGGTTCAGCGGGCGGAGCGACCAGCGCCAGTAACGCGACGGCATCAGGACGGTGATGACGATCGGTATATCCGATCAGACGTTGGGCCAGCAACCGGCTGTCGACACCGAAGGCCTGAGACAGTGCCCGCAGCACCAGCTGGCGGGAAACGCCCACCCGCAGGGCGCCCGTGATGAGTTTGTTGAATACGAAACATTGCAGTTCATCGAGCCGGCCCCAGAGCGAACGTACGGACTCTTCGGCGACTTGCGCCTGCAGCTCGCGCAGTGGAAGCACCCGCTCAAGCATCCAGCTCGCCAGTCCCGCCGCATCGTCAACGGCGTCACGGCCGGGCACCAGCAGGGCGATGGTTTCGGCCAAATCACCCACCGACTGATAGCACTCCTCGAACAGCCATGCGGGTAATCCACAGGCCTGTACGGCGGCCGCCCTGAGCACACGCGCGGGAACAATCTGTCGGGGCTTGCCACCCGCGAGAAAGTACACGGCCCAGGCGACGTCCTCGGCGGGCTGCGAACTGAAATACGCGCGCATGACCCGCACCCGGTCCAGCGTTGCGGTCGTGCGATCAAGGTCGGCATACAGCTGGGCGAAAGCGCGCATGGTCGATCGATGCGCCCCGTTACCGGCCGCCGTCGACGCGCTGCTGCGTCGATTGCTCGTCTGAGCCCTCTGGCGCGGTCTGCGCATCACCCGTGGCCGGCTCACCATCATCAGCAAATCGGGTCTGAAAAGAGCCGGCCTGAAGACCCTGCTCATTGAGCCAGCGCACCATGGGCGCCTGCTGACCGTGCGTCACGATCACGCGCGATGCGCCGCTGGCGCGGATCGCATGCTGCAGACCAGGCCAATCCGCGTGATCGGACAGAACAAAACCGCGCTCGACCGCGCGTCGTCGTCGGGCTCCGCGCACGCGCATCCAGCCGGAGGCAAACGCGGTTGCGGCATCACCGGCGGCTCTAAGCCAGGCACTACCCTCAACCGCCGGCGGCGCTACCAGCAAGGCGCTGCCCAGATTGCTGCGATCGAGTTCCCCCGACCGCGTCGGCGGCAGCACGATGCCGCTGGCACGATAAGCTCGATTGAGAGTCTCGACGGCCGAGTGGCAGACAATGTCGCCTGGCAAGCTGGTGCCGAGCGCGCCCAGTGCTGCGAGTATTCGTTGCGCCTTCCCCAGCGAATAGCAGAACAGCACGCTGGCCCGCCGTTCGGCTGCATTGCCCTGCCACCACTGCAGGATCTGGGCAATGATGAGCTCGGCGGGCGACCAGCGGTAGATCGGCAGACCAAAGGTCGATTCGGTGATGAACGTATCGCAACGCACCGACTCGAACGCGGTACAGCTGCGATCGGGCTCGGTCTTGTAATCGCCCGATACAACCCAGACACGCCCCGCGTGCTCCAGCCGCACCTGCGCCGACCCGAGCACATGACCAGCTGGATGAAGCGAGATCTTCACGCCAGTGATCGTCAGGGTCTCGGACCAACCCAGGGTCTGCAGCGTGATGTCGCCCAGACGGGCACGCAGCACCTGTTCGCCCTCAAGTGAGGCTAGATAGGAACCGTGACCTGTCCTCGCGTGATCAGCATGAGCATGTGTGATCACAGCACGAGCAACCGGCCGCCAGGGATCGATATGGAAATCGCCCTGCGGGCAATACAGGCCCTGCGGGCTCAGGATCACCAGATCGCTCACGCCGGCGGCCTAATAATGCATGCCGCGACCCGAGATCGCGACGCCAAGACGCAAGGCCACGAAGCCGACCCGCTGTGCAAGCCGCGTCCACCAGGGCTGATTCTTCCAGTACTCGGCTTTCACCGGCACGCCACCTTCATCGATGGCTGCCTGCAGGCGAGCGCGCAGCTGCGCCGCGAATCCAGCATCTTTCACCAGAACATTGGCTTCGCGAGCCAGCAGGAGCGAGAAAGGATCGATATTCGAAGAACCCACCGTTGCCCAGTCGTCGATGACCGCCACCTTGGCATGCAAAAAGCTTGACTGATATTCGATGATCTCAATCCCGCTGACCAGCAGGCTTTCATACAAGGCCTGGGTGCCATAGTGCAGCAGTCGATACTCCACCCGGCCCTGCAGTAGCAATCGCACCTGCACGCCACGAGAAGCCGCGTGCACAAGGGCGTTGCGCAGGCGTTCGCCTGGGAAAAAGTACGCGCAGGCAATCAGAATTTCGCCTCGCGCCTCGCGAATCGCCCTCAGGTAAGCACGCTCAATGCTTGTGCGGTACCGAAAATTGTCACGTATTGCCAGCGCCGCGACTATCCCGTGCGCTGGTGCACCATGACCGGCCAGGGCCCCTGCCGGTGGTGGGGGCAGCGCCCGCGGCTGTTCGTGCCGTCCCTCGAACTGACCCAGCGGTGCGCGATACCCAGCCAGTTCCCCCAGCCCCTGGTTTGGGCCCGGACGCGACTCGGTCTGGTCAGCCGGCAGATCGTGGGCACGCCACGCCTGCTCTGCCCAGAGCCTGCGCATGGCCAGCGCTGCCCTCGCGACCAATGGCCCTCGCACGAGCACAGCGAAATCCAGACGCGCCTGATCCAGGACGCCATGGTTGGGATCGACATGATCATCCAGGATGTTGATGCCCCCCACAAACACCTGTTCGCCATCGATGAGGGCGAGCTTGCGGTGCAGGCGACGTAGGCGCTGGCGATGAATGAATGTAGCCGGCCTGAGCGGCCTGAAGCTGCGCACCGCAACCGCCGCCGAGTTCAAGAGCATGGCCACCTCACCGCGCAGTCGGGGCGTGCCATATCCGTCTATCAGAAGCCGCACCTGCAGGCCACGATGGGCAGCACGCGCCATCGCCGCTGCGATACGGATCGCGCTGGCATCGTCTCCAAAGATGTAGGTTTCCAGCTGAACGCTGCGGCGCGCCTGATCGATCGCTGCCTCCAGCGCCGAAAAAAACTCTGCGCCGTTCTGTAGCAGCGTGACCTGGTGGCCCGCTTCGAACACGGGCCGCAGGCTGGCATACCAAGGCAGTGTCCTGCCCGGTGATGTCAGATCCCAACGATGCTGCCGGCGAACACCCATACCGCTTCAGGGGCCCGAGACTAAACCTGGGGGATGTCGGCCGTACACAGGTCGGCCACCAGAGGACTATGGTCTGAAAGACGCGCCCAGGCCGCACCGCGCATGACCCGCGCATCGGTCACGCTAAAGCCGCGCAGATAAATTCGATCCATCCGAAGCCAGGGCACCAGCGCGGGATAGGTTCGTGCACTGCGCACCCGCACGCTCGGGCGCTCGGCAGACATCGCTTCGATGGACATACCCATGTCCTGCAACTGCTCGCGCACGAAATCAGCGGCGCGTCCCGCCAGGCGAGGGCGAACACGATCAAACGCCTCCACCACTCCCAACGCATCGCATAGCCGGGGCGACAGCTTATTGCGCCAGTCGTTGAAATCGCCACCGATGATCAGTGGGGCTCGGGCTGGCACTTCCCGCCGGATCCACTCGATGAGGGCCTCGAGCTGACGTTCGCGACTGCCTGCCAGCAGCCCGAAATGAACCACGAAACAGTGCAAAGGTTCGGTCGGCAACTCAAGCACGCAATGCAGCACGCCGCGCTTTTCAAGCGCATGATCGGAGAAGTCGCGCTGTGCCTGATGCAGGATCGGGTAACGCGACAACAGCGCGTTGCCATGGTGTCCATGCAGGTAACGCGCATTGGCTCCATAGGCCGATTCAAAGGAATGCCGCAGCGAGGGGGCCCGCGCAAGAAAAACGTCTTGTGGCTCGGCGGGCCAATGCTCAAGCCGTCGCGCATGCCGCTGATGCTGCCCCTGAACCTCCTGGAGCAGAATTACATCGGCGTCGAGCTCATGAAGTCGCGCGCGCAGCTCGTGAATACGCGCGGTCGCACGCAAACCAAAGCGTTCGCGCAAAACTCCCTTGTGGATGTTGTAGGTGGCCACGCGTAGCCGCAGGGCAGCCGACACGCTCATGATCAGGCGGGCGGGCCGGGCTGCACCGCCGGGTCGGATGTCAGGGTGCGCACGCGCATGGGGAGTTGCCTGATCGCCTCGACGTTGCTCCACGAAAAACAGCGTTGCGCTGCCTGATCCCAGGGCAGCCAGACGTAGCTCAGATGCTCTCGGGGTGCGAGACGAACGGCAAGCGCCTCGGGCAGCTGCAAACCGAAAACATGTTCGGTATTGTGCGTAACGCCTTCGGGATAACGGCTGCGCCAGTGCGCAAAGATTTCGTATTGATTGGTGAGCTGCCAATCGGTGAGCTGATAACACTGCACCTCAAGACCCGTCTCTTCGCGAACCTCGCGCTCGCAGGTCAGCTCAAGCGGTTCTTCGACGCTGTCCTTACTGCCCGTGACCGACTGCCAGAAGCCGGGATGATCGGCGCGCTCAAGCAGCAATACCCGAAGGTCAGCCGTGTGGATCACCACCAGCACCGACTCGGGGATCTTGCTGCCAGCCATGCAAATTCAGCCGGTACGAATGGCCGCGTTCAGCCTCAGGCTTTCACCTCGGCCGCACGCAGCCTGATGTGCAGTTCGCGCAACTGTCTCTCATCAACACTGGACGGCGCCTGTGTCAGCAGGCACTGGGCGCGCTGTGTCTTCGGAAAGGCAATCACATCACGGATGGACTCAGCCCCCGCCATCATGGTGACGATTCGATCAAGACCGAAGGCAATGCCGCCGTGCGGCGGCGCACCGTACTGCAGGGCGTCTAGCAGGAACCCGAACTTGGCGCGCGCTTCCTCGGGTCCAATGTTAAGGGCACGAAATACTTTGCTCTGCACTTCCTCGCGGTGAATTCGAACCGATCCGCCACCGATCTCCCAACCATTGAGAACCATGTCGTAGGCTTTGGCCAGACACCGCCCCGGCTCGTTCTGCATAAAGTCTTCGTGCCCGTCTTTGGGCGCGGTGAAGGGATGATGCACTGCCGTCCAGCGATCGGCTTCCTCATCGAATTCGAACATGGGAAAGTCAACGACCCACAACGGCTTCCACCCTTCTTCGAGAAGGCCGGTACGGCGCCCAAACTCGGAATGTCCGATGCGAACCCGCAGGGCTCCGATAGCATCGTTGACCACCTTGGCCCGATCAGCGCCAAACAGCAACAGGTCGCCATTGGCAGCGCCCGAGCGCTCAAGCACAGCCGCTATGGAGGCATCGTGCAGATTCTTCACAATGGGCGACTGCAAGCCCTCCCGACCACGTGCGACATCATTGACCTTGATCCAGGCCAGACCCTTGGCGCCATAGATGGCCACAAACTGGGTGTAGCCATCCAGCTCGCTGCGCGTCATTTCCGCGCCGCCGGGTACCCGCAAGGCCACAACACGGCCCCCCTCAAGATTGGCCGCCGCGCTGAATACCTTGAAGTCAACGTCGCGCATGACATCGGTCAGCTCGGTAAATTCAAGCTTCACGCGCATGTCAGGCTTATCGGAACCGAAACGCCGCATAGCCTCGCCGTACGACATCAGCGGAAACGACTCGGGCAGACTTACGCCGATGGCGTTTCGAAACACCGTGCGGATCATGTCCTCAAAAATTGCCCGAATCTCGGTTTCATTCAGAAATGAGGTCTCGCAGTCGATCTGCGTGAACTCGGGCTGACGGTCAGCGCGTAGATCTTCATCGCGAAAGCATTTAGTGATCTGGTAATAACGGTCGAATCCGGCCACCATCAGCAGTTGCTTGAACAGCTGCGGCGACTGAGGCAACGCAAAAAATTGCCCTGCATTCACCCGCGAGGGCACAAGGTAGTCGCGCGCACCCTCCGGCGTCGACTTGGTGAGCATGGGGGTTTCAATATCAAGGAAACCCAGCCCGTCGAGGTATTTGCGAACCTCCATCGCCACGCGGTAACGCAGCTTGAGGTTGTTCTGCATTTGAGGCCGACGCAAATCAAGCACGCGGTGCGCCAGCCGGGTGGTTTCCGAGAGGTTCTCGTCGTCAAGCTGAAAGGGGGGGGTGACCGACGCGTTGAGAATCTCGAGCTCGTGGCAAAGGATCTCGATGGCACCGCTTCGGATACCGCTGTTTTCGGTGCCCTGCGGGCGCCTGCGCACTTTACCCACGACCTTTACACAGAACTCGTTGCGAATGCGCTCGGCGACGGCAAACATCGACGGCCGATCGGGATCGCAAACCACCTGGGCCACGCCCTCGCGATCACGCAGATCGATAAAGATCACCCCGCCATGATCGCGACGCCGATGCACCCAGCCGTTCAGGGTGACGATCTGGTCAAGACGATCGATGGAGACTTCGCCCGAATAACAGGTGCGCATGAAAGATGTCCTATCTGGCTGAACCTCCGGACGGCGGGCCCAGCGTGACCGCCTCCGGACTGGAAAGCTTGTCGACCCGGCGATCGCCGGGAGACACGACGCCCATGGAGACAACGTACTTCAGGGCTTCATCGACGCTCATGTCGAGTTCAATGACGTCCGCACGTGGCACCATCAGAAAGAACCCCGACGTGGGATTGGGGGTGGTGGGCACATAAACCGACACCATGTCGGTGGCGATGAGACGGCGGACCTCCGGGCTGGGGGTGCCGGTCTGGAAGGCGATCGTCCAGACGCCCTCGCGCGGATACTGAACCAGCAGCGCCTGACGAAAGGCCTGCCCATTGGGCGAGAGTATGGTGTCGCTGACCTGTTTGACGCTGGAGTAGATGCTGCGCACGATGGGAATACGGCCCAGCAGCCCTTCCCAGAAACGCACCAGGCGCTCACCGATGAAATTGCGCGCAAGAAGCCCCGTGACGAACAGTACGAGCAGGGTGAGCGCCACGCCCGCGCCGGGCACATCATGGCCCAGAAAACCCAACGGACGCCACTCGGGCGGCAGAAACCGCAGGCTTTGGTCCATGGTGGTGATGATCAGGTCGAGCACCCACAGGGTGATGACCAGCGGCACCCAGATCAGAAGCCCGGTGACCAGGTACTTGCGCATCAGCTGGCCTGAGGGGCGGCGCCAGCTGACTTGGCGGCACCCGCGGCCGGCGCTGGGGCCGGCGCTGGTGCTGAGGCGGCCCCCGATACCCCTGCCGCCGTAGCGCCCGTCTGGGCGCCCGCAGCCGGGGACTGCGCCGGCTTGCCGTCGCCGGCGGTAGCCTGCGCCGTGCCGGACTCCCCGTTCGGGGACTGCGCCGATTTGTCGTCTCCAGACTTGGCAGCGCCAGCATCCGCCGCGGCATCATCACCCGGTTTTCGCGCAGACTTGCCGTCACGAAAGTCGGTCACGTACCAGCCCGTTCCCTTGAGCTGGAAGGCCGGTGCCGTCAGCTTGCGGGCAAACCGGCCGCCCGAGCAGGATGGGCACTGGGTCAATGGCGCATCAGACAGTTTTTGCAGCTGGTCTTTTTCAAAACCGCAGTCGGGGCAGAGGTAGGCGTAAATCGGCATGTTGCTGAGCGCCCGGCGGCCGGGCGGAAAGAAACGGAAAACCCACCATTATAAGAAAACACCAGCCACATGCCGAAGTAATCGCGCTTTTGTTTGCCCTCAGTAGAGGGCAAGGCCCACGCGCTAGAAGGGGATATCGTCATCCGTCTGATCAAATCCGGCCGGCTTCTTGGCCGCCGCAGCGGGCGCCCGGGAGGCTGCCTCGCGTGGCGCGGCCGACTCCATGTCGGCGCCGCCGCCTTCACGCGAGCCCAGCATCTGCATCTCGGTGGCGATGATCTCGGTGGTATAGCGCTCAACGCCTTCCTTATCCTGCCATTTGCGCGTCTGCAGCCGGCCCTCAACATAGACGGGACGCCCCTTGCGCAGATACTCGCCAGCGATTTCAGCCAGTCGATCGTAAAAAACCACGCGATGCCATTCGGTTTCCTCACGCCGCTCACCCGAGGTTTTGTCCTTCCACGAGCGTGTGGTGGCGATGGAGACATTACAGATCGCGCCGCCGTTGGGCGAATATCGGGTTTCGGGATCTCGCCCCAGGTTGCCGATGAGAATCACCTTGTTGATCGAAGCCATATCGCCCTCCCGAGCGTTTGCTGCAAACCGTTGTTTATGACGCGCGACCCGGCCATTGCCGGTGCCGCGTCGCCGCCAAGAGCCAACCCCCCAGCGCTATCAGCGCAAGGCCAAAAACGGCCTGGTCACCCCAGCTGGCATGAAGCCACCCGGCCAGCGCGCCGCCCATAAAAAGCCCCAGCGACTGCGTGGTGTTGAACAGCCCCAACGCCGCGCCGCGCAGTGCAGACGGTGCCAGGCGTGACACCATCGAAGGCAGACTCGCCTCCAGAATATTGAAGGCCGCGAAAAATACGAACAGCAACACCGCAAACGGCACTAGACCCTGGGGCCGGGTCAGCAGCACACACTGCACCGCAAGCAAAGCGGCCACAGAGCCCAGAAAGACCACGCGCATGCGTCCGCGACGCTCGCCCCAGCTCAAGGCGGGCATCATGGGCGCGAAGGACAACAGCACCACTGGCAGATAAATCAGCCAGTGATCGCCCAAGGCAAGGCCCGCACGCTCAACCAGCCAGCCCGGCAACACCACGAACACGCCAACCTGCACCGCGTGCAGCACCCCGATGCCAAGATTGAGCCGCCACAGATCGGGATGGGCAAAGACCTGTGCAAAACCCGCCCGCGACAGGGGCATTGGGCCGGCACGTGCCACCGAAGGCACGACCAGGATAACCCAGGCGATGGCGGCCAGCGCAAGAAGCCCGGTCAAGGCAAACATGCCACTCACACCCACCCAGCGATACAGCGGCGGCGCAATGATGAGTGACAACGCGAACATCGCGCCGATCGAGATGCCCACCAGCGCCATCGCCTTGGTGCGCTGACTTTCGCGCGTGCTGTCGGCCACGAAGGCGCCAATCGCGGCGGAAATCGCGCCCGCGCCCTGCAGTGCCCGGCCGATGATGATGGCCGTCAGATCGCTGGCGCCAGCAGCCACAAAGCTACCCAGCGCAAAGACCAGCAAGCCGGCAGCGATGACGGGTTTGCGTCCGAATCGGTCAGATGCAAGGCCCAGCGGCAATTGCAACAAAGCCTGGGTCAGGCCGTAAATGCCCAGGGCCAGCCCGACCAGCCGGGCATCATCGCCGCTGGGCAGCGAGCGGGCGTGCACGGCCAGCACCGGCAGCACCAGGAACAGCCCCAGCATGCGCAGGGACTGCACCAGCGCAAGCGAGGTGCTCGCGCGGCGCTCGGCGGCGTTCATGCGCTCGACGGGCGGCGCGCTTGAGGCATCGTTGGAAGCCAATGACATCGATCGGAAAGCCAAAGCGGTTTATATTAGCCGATTGGTCTTCGCCAGCCGCGGCTGGCCGGAATCATCGAGATGGACACCATCCACATCCGCGGCGCGCGCACTCACAACCTCAAGAATGTCGATCTCGACATTCCGCGAGATCAGCTCGTCGTCATCACGGGGCTCTCGGGCTCCGGAAAATCCTCGCTCGCCTTCGACACCCTTTACGCGGAAGGTCAGCGCCGCTACGTCGAGTCGCTATCGGCTTACGCGCGCCAGTTTCTGCAACTGATGGAAAAGCCCGATGTTGACCTGATTGAGGGTCTTTCACCGGCCATCGCCATCGAACAGAAAGCGGGCAGCCACAATCCGCGCTCGACGGTAGGTACGGTCACCGAGATCAACGATTACCTGCGCCTGCTCTATGCACGGGCCGGCACGCCACACTGCCCGCAGCATCCTGACCAGGTATTAGCCGCGCAAACGGTCGCGCAGATGGTCGACGCAGTCCAGGCCCTGCAGGCGGGTCTGCGTGTACTGATTCTGGCGCCCCTTGGAGCGATACCGGCCAGCGGCGGCGTGCTGCAGGCCAGGCTGTCAGAGCTTCGCGGACAGGGCTTCGCGCGGGTTCGGCTGCAGCCGGTCGGCACGACAAGCGCTCAGACCGATACGCCCACGCCTGCAGCGGGCGCGCAAATCGTCGAACTTGATGATCTGCAGTCCGTGCAAGCTGGCCCAGGCGACCACACGGTTGAGGTCGTGATCGACCGCATCCGAACGCCCGTCGCTGCACGGCAGCGGCTCGCAGACTCATTCGAAACCGCGCTCCGGCTCACCGATGGGCGGGCGCGAATCGCCGTGCTGGACGACGGCAGCGAACAGGTCTTCTGCAGCCGTTATGCCTGTCCAGTCTGCGGTCATGCCCTGTCTGAGCTAGAGCCTCGCCTCTTTTCCTTCAACAACCCTGCCGGCGCATGTCCCGACTGCGATGGCCTGGGCCAGATGCCTTTCATCGATGCTCGGCGCGTGGTCGAATTTCCCGAGCTCAGTCTGGCTTCAGGGGCGATCCGCGGCTGGGACCGGCGCAACCCCTTCTGTTACCAGTTACTCAACGATCTGGCTCGCGCCCTCGCCTTCGACCTGGACACCCCCTTTGCACAGCTCGATGAGCCAGTGCGCGAGCTCATCCTGTTCGGATCGGGCACGCAGCGCTTCAGCTTTACCTATGCCGCCGAAACGGGTCGCAGCGTGCGCCGTGAACACAGCTTCGAGGGCGTGGTCCCCAATCTGCAGCGCCGCTTGCGAGAGACCGACTCGCCACAGGTGCGCGAAGAGCTCTCGCGTTATCAGAGCATGCACGCCTGCCCCTCCTGTGGCGGCTCGCGTCTGCGGGCTGAAGCCCGTCTGGTAACCGTCGGTCAGACTGATGAGCCCTACCCGATTCACCAGGTCAACGGCTGGACCCTGGCCCGAGCGCTCAGCTGGTTCGAGCAGCTTGAGCTGCCGGGCTCACGCGGGCCCGTTGCCGCGCGCATCGTTCGTGAAATCGTCAACCGGCTGCGCTTTCTGAATGATGTGGGGCTGGGTTATCTCAGCCTGGATCGCCCCGCTGAAACGCTTTCCGGCGGTGAAGCCCAGCGCATCCGCCTGGCCTCACAGATCGGTTCCGGGCTCACCGGTGTCATGTACGTACTCGATGAGCCATCCATCGGTCTGCACCAGCGCGACAATGATCGTCTGATCGCGACGCTTAAGCGCCTGCGCGACCTGGGTAACTCGGTGCTGGTGGTAGAACACGACGAGGATGCGATTCGCGCCGCCGATCACGTCATCGACATGGGTCCGGGCGCGGGTGATCTGGGCGGCCGCGTCATTGCGCAGGGCAAGCCGGCGGCCATCGCGGCCAGTGACGAGTCCATTACAGGCCAGTACCTGAGTCGCCGCCTGAGCATCGCGGTGCCCGACCAGCGCAGCCGCCCCGACGGACGATGGCTGTCCGTGCGGGGTGCCCGTGCGCACAACCTCAAAAATATCAGCGTTGATATTCCGGTGGGACTGCTGACGTGCATCACCGGCGTGTCCGGTTCGGGCAAGTCAACCCTCATCAATGAGACCGTGCATCCGGCGGTGGCGCGGCGCGTTAACCGTGGCGGACCCGAACCCGCCGCCTGCGATGCGGTCGAAGGCGCCGAGCATTTTGACAAGGTCATCGCGGTTGATCAAAGCCCCATCGGGCGCACCCCGCGATCAAACCCGGCGACCTACACGGGCGTCTTCACAGCCATCCGCGAGCTGTTTGCCGAAACACCCTCGGCCCGCGAGCGTGGCTACGGTACCGGGCGCTTTTCGTTCAACGTGAAAGGAGGGCGCTGTGAGGCCTGTGAAGGGGACGGTCTCATTCGGGTTGAGATGCATTTTCTGCCCGACGTCTATGTGCCCTGCGATACCTGCCGCGGACTGCGCTACAACCGCGAAACCCTTGAGATCAGCTATCGTGGCCTGAACATCGCCGAGGTCTTGTCGCTCACCGTCACCCAGGCTCACCAATTCTTCAGTGCGGTACCAACCATAGGGCGCAAGCTCGCCACTCTGATTGAGGTGGGCTTGGGCTATGTACGGCTGGGTCAAAGCGCAACCACCCTGTCGGGCGGAGAAGCTCAGCGCGTCAAACTGGCCGAAGAGCTTTCGCGCCGGGATACCGGCCGCACGCTTTACATTCTTGATGAGCCCACCACGGGTCTGCATTTTCACGATGTTGCCATGCTGCTCAAGGTGTTGCGGGCGCTGCGCGAACGCGGCAATACGGTACTGATCATCGAGCACAATCTTGATGTCATCAAGACTGCCGACTGGGTGATTGATCTGGGCCCCGAGGGCGGGGAGGCGGGTGGACACCTGGTGGCCTCTGGAACCCCCGAAGACTTGCTTGCGGTCAGTTCAAGCCATACTGGGCGCTATCTCGCACCCCTACTGAGCAAGCCCGCGCGCCGGCGCGCTGCCTAGGGCGCTGTTTTCGCCCTCGCGCCTGATCGGGCGACTTAACACGTCACGCCCTGCATGAGGCTTGCCACCCGCGCACGTCGGCACAACCTCAGTCGCTGGTGCATCCGGCTGCGGTGGTGCGCGGCCGGCCGTACTCCTTAAAGAGTTCTCCTACGCGCTGCATTTCTTCGGCGGTCAGAATGACCGCATCACCCAGCTGAAGCAGCTGCCAGTACATATGCGACAAGGTTTCCACCTCAAGCGCCAGGGCGAGCGCGGACTCAAGATCAGCCCCCAGCGCCAGCAAACCATGATTGGCCAAAAGACAGGCGCGCCGACCAGCGAGGGCGCCCAGTGCCAGCGTTGATAAATACGCCGATCCAAACCTTGCATAGGGCGCGCAGCGAATCGTGTCGCCGCCGGCCACAGCGATCATGTAGTGAAAGGCGGGAATGCCTTCGCGCTGTACCCGTGCGCTACAGGCCAAGGTGGTGGCAAACACCGGATGCGCGTGCAAAATGGCACCCACCTCTGGACGCTGC
>JBIKMC010000078.1:0-12828 GCA_044359405.1 Burkholderiaceae bacterium | reverse complement strand
AAGCGTTATCCACAGGCACAGCTCATCGGCGTCGACTTTGCATCGTCTCGCCTGGCCAGTGCACAGGCCCTGCTCACGCCTCAGTCTTCAGGTTTTCTGGCGCGCTGGCGCAGCCGACGCGCAAGCCCGCTGGCCGGGTTGGTGGCGGCCGACCTGGCGGCACTGCCTTTGGCGCCGTCCAGTGTGGACCTGATCTGGTCCAACCTGGCCCTTCACTGGTTTTCCGATCCTGAAAAGGTATTGGCGCAGTGGTATCAGGTGATTCGCCCGGGGGGCTTGCTCACCTTCAGCTGCCTGGGCGTCGATACGCTGGCCGGGCTGCGCAGCGTGGGGGCCCGCTTCATGCACTTTGCCGACATGCACGATCTCGGTGACGCCCTCGTGCATGCCGGCTTTGCCGAGCCGGTCATGGATGTCGAGCGCATGGCGGTTACCTGGCGGGAGGCTGGCGCTGCGCTGCGCGATCTGCACGCTCTGGGTGGCAATGCCCTGCCGACCCGCTTCAAGGGCCTGCTTACCGGGCGTCAACGCGCCCGGTGGCTGGATGCGCTCGAGGGTCTGCGCGGGTCTGACGGGTTGATCCGCCTTGAGCTCGAGCTGGTGTTTGGTCACGCCTGGTGCGGGCCGCAAAAGCGGCTGCCGGCCGGGCTTGCTCCGGTCCGGATGGTGCCGCGCCGACCGCAGGGCTGAACGGGCCCGTGCCGGGACTCAGCCGGCCGAATTTGCCCGCTCTCGCACCGCGCCCCTATAATCCTGCGTCGCCGTAATCGACCGCCAATCCAGCGATCGGGTTGTGGCGTGTGGGTTGCGGCCCAGGCAGGACGCGAATGCAGTACGAGTGGCAGTACAGTGAGCAGCAGGGACGGCATCAGTGGATGTTGCGACGCAACTGCGTACTCACGCCGGTACAACTGGGCGCTTGGTTTGTTTCGCTCGCGGTGGTGTCTCTGGGCATCGCGCTGGCCTTTGCTGCCCAAGGGGCTTGGCTGGTGGTTCCGTTCGCGTTGGTCGAGATAGGGGTGCTGGGTTTGGCGTTTGTGCTGTATGCGCGCCACGCAGGCGATTACGAGCGCATCGTTGCCGAGCCTGGCAGGCTGATGGTTGAAGCGTGCCGGGGTGATGCAGTGCAGGTGCTGCAATGCGCACCAACTTGGGTTCGGGTTGAGTATGAGCCCAGAGCGCGGGGGCCAATCAGGCTGGTAGCGGGTCGGCAGAAGATTCCGGTCGGGTGCCTGGTGCCTGACCATCGTCGCGCGGTGCTTGCGCAACAGCTGCGCGGGGCACTGTGCAGCGGTTAGCGGTCTGTGTAGCGTTGTTTGATTTTGAGTGCTTGGAAGAAGGCGAATGGCTGAAATGATCAAGAAAGGCGCGGCAAACGCGCTCGCGGGTGCTCTTCTGGGAGGATGGGCAACGATGGCGGCGGCGGTCAAGGACATGCCGGGCGGCCCTGCTGTCAACCAGCTGAACCTGGCTGAGCCGGCCAATGCGATTGCCCGAGGGCAGCATTATTTGCACGATGTGTTGATGTGGGTGTGCGTCATCATCTTCGTGGCGGTTTTCGCGGTCATGTTTTATTCAATGTGGGCGCACCGTAAATCCCGCGGCGCCAAACCGGCTGATTTCCACGAAAGCACCACGGTTGAGATTGTCTGGACGATCGTGCCCTTCATCATCGTGGTCGGTCTTGGCGTAATTGCCACCGGCGAGGTTATCGCCCAGAAAGACACGTCCAATCCTGACCTCACGGTGAAGGTGACGGGCTATCAGTGGAAATGGGGTTATGACTACCTCAAGGGCGAGGGGGAGGGCGTGTCCGTCATGTCCACCTTGTCGACACCTCGCGAGCAGATCGATGATCGCCGCTTCCCCGATGCCAAAGCCAAGCGTGAGGCCAACACCACCTACCTCATGGAAGTCGACAATCCGCTGGTGGTTCCCGTCGACAAGAAGGTCCGGTTGGTCATTACCGCCAATGACGTGATCCACTCGTTCTACGTACCGCGTCTGGGCGTCAAGCAGGATGCCATCCCCGGCTTTGTGCGTGATAGCTGGTTCCGCGCTGACAAGCCTGGCATCTACCGTGGCGCGTGCACCGAACTGTGTGGCAAGGACCACGCCTTCATGCCTATCGTGGTCGAGGTCAAGAGCGCCGACGACTACTCAAAGTGGGCCGATGCCAGAAAGAAAGAAATGCTGGCCGCAGCAGAAGACCCCAACAAGGAATGGACAGTGCTTGAGCTGGCGGCTCGCGGTGAGAAGGTTTACGCGGCCAACTGCGTGGCCTGCCACCAGGCGAGCGGCAAGGGCCTGCCTGGCGCGTTCCCCGCGCTGGAGGGTTCCAAGATTGTTCTTGGCAAGCGTGAGGATCACATCGCCATCATGCTCAACGGCAAGGCGGGCACGGCCATGGCGTCGTTCAAGCAACTCTCAGACACCGAGCTTGCGGCGGTCATTACCTACGCCCGTAACGCTTGGGGCAACAAGGCCGAAGACGGACTGGTTCAGCCGGCTGCCGTGAAGGCCGCCCGCCAGTAATTCGTGTCGTATCGACATCATTCAGTCTCGGGTCCGTTGGGCCCGGGCGCGTGCACCAGATAATCGGGATTCGCAGGAGTAACACCATGAGCGCAGTGATCGGCCAACACGACGACCATGCACATGACCACGCACACGATCACCCCACCGGGTGGCGTCGCTGGCTGTATGCAACCAACCACAAGGACATCGGTACCCTGTACCTGTGGTTCTCCTTCACCATGCTGATCGTGGGCGGTCTCAATGCGCTGCTGCTGCGCACTGAGCTCTTTCAGCCGGGTCTGCAAATCGTCAGCCCCGAGTTCTTCAATCAGCTCACCACCATGCACGGCCTCATCATGGTGTTCGGCGCCATCATGCCGGCCTTTGTGGGTTTCGCGAACTGGCAAATTCCTCTCATGATCGGTGCATCCGACATGGCCTTTGCGCGCATGAACAACTTCAGCTTCTGGCTGCTGCCGCCGGCGGCGCTGTTGCTGGTGGTGTCGTATTTCGTGCCGGGGGGCGCCACCGCTGCCGGCTGGACCATTTATGCGCCATTGTCTGTGCAAATGGGTCCGGGCATGGATCTGGGTATCTTCGCGCTGCACATCATGGGCGCCAGCTCCATCATGGGCTCGATCAACATCATCACCACCATCCTGAACATGCGGGCTCCGGGCATGACGCTGATGAAGATGCCGCTGTTCGTCTGGACCTGGCTTATCACGGCCTACCTGCTCATCGCGGTTATGCCCGTGCTGGCCGGTGCTATCACCATGTTGCTGACTGACCGGCACTTTGGAACCTCGTTCTTCAATGCCGCTGGCGGTGGTGACCCGGTGATGTTCCAGCATATCTTCTGGTTCTTCGGGCACCCCGAGGTCTACATCATGATTCTGCCGGCCTTTGGCATCGTCTCGGAGATCATCCCCACCTTCGCCCGCAAGCGCCTGTTCGGCTACAGCTCAATGGTGTACGCCACGGCGTCCATCGCCATCCTGTCTTTCATCGTGTGGGCGCATCACATGTTCACCACCGGCATGCCGGTGACGGCGCAGCTGTTCTTCATGTACGCCACCATGTTGATTGCAGTGCCCACCGGGGTGAAGATTTTCAACTGGGTGGCCACCATGTGGCGCGGGTCGATGACGTTTGAAACTCCCATGCTGTTTGCCATCGGTTTCATCTTCGTGTTCACCATGGGTGGCCTCACCGGCATCATCCTGTCGGTTGCGCCGCTCGATATCGCGCTGCACGATACCTACTACGTGGTCGCCCATTTCCATTACGTGCTGGTGGCGGGCTCCCTCTACGCGCTGTTTGCCGGTACGTACTACTGGCTGCCCAAATGGACTGGCCACATGTACGATGAGCGCCTGGGCAAATGGCATTTCTGGATGTCGTTGATTTCGTTCAACCTCACCTTCTTCCCCATGCACTTCCTGGGTTTGGCCGGCATGCCCCGTCGTTACGCCGACTACCCCATGCAGTTCGCTGACTTCAATGCCATCGTCACCGTGGGTGCGTTCTGGTTTGGTCTATCGCAGCTCATCTTCCTGTGGGTGGTCATTAAGTGCATCCGGGGCGGCGAGAAGGCGGCCGATAATCCCTGGGGCGCCCGCGACGGTCTCGAGTGGACGGTGCCCTCTCCTGCGCCGTTCCATACCTTTGAGACCCCCCCTGTCGTCAAGTAAGCCTGTGAGCACGATGTCTTCGGGCCGCAAGCCCTCCAATGTGCGAACCGCCCTGGTGTTGGCGTCCATCGCGCTGGCTTTCTTTGCCGGCGTAATCGCCAAATACTGGATTTTCGGAGGCTGAGGTGAACGCCGCAGATCCTCAGCCGTCGGCTGGACGCACATCGGGCTCCTCATCGGCAGCCCCCTCCGGCGGCCTGCGCCAGACCAACGGTCGAATGCTCGGCAAGCTTGCGGTCATCGCCGGACTGATGTTCGGTTTCGGTTATGCGCTGGTGCCCATTTACGAGAAGATCTGTGAAGTCACCGGCATCAACCTGTTGACCCGTAAAGACAAAGAGGCGGCTGAATTTGCTCGCAACACACAGGTCGACACCTCGCGCAAGGTCATTGTCGAGTTCGACGCCAACAGCCGTGGCGCTTGGCTGTTCAAGCCCGAAACCAACGCCCTTGAGGTGCATCCCGGTGAGTTGGTGACGGTGGTTTACGATTTGGTCAACACCAAGCCGGTCGCCACCTCCGGGCAGGCTATTCCTTCGTATGCGCCGCTGCAGTCCGGCCCCTATTTCCGCAAGCTTGAGTGTTTTTGCTTTGAGCAGCAGGCACTTGAGGCCCATGAAACTCGGCGCTTTCCTGTGGTCTTTGTGGTTGACCCCAAGCTGCCCCGTGATGTCGGAACCATTACTTTGTCCTACACGTTTTTTGAAGTGGGCGGCTACGCCCCTCGACCTGGTGGCGGCTGATCATCCTCATCCCGTCAAGGTGTCCGATCATGAATCGTCGGGCACCCCACGCGCGGGCTTTTTTGCCACGCTGCGGGCGGTGGCTTGGTCATTTTTTGGCGTGCGGGCGCGTAAGGCCCACGAGGCTGACATGGTCAGCCTCAACCCCGTTCATGTGGTCATCGTCGGCATCGTGCTGGCGGTGTTGTTCGTGCTGACCCTCATTGGTGTGGTCAGACTGGTGGTGGGCTGATCGCATTGTGTCGATGCGGCCTCTGCAGATTGCTTGATTGCTCGACGGATTTCAGGGAGAAACCAAAATGGCTGTAGCCCAATCGCACGCACCCTACTACTACGTGCCCGGGCCTTCGCACTGGCCCATGGTGGGTGCAATTGCGCTGACTTTTTTCGGGTTTGGCATGGGCGGGTGGGTTAACGGTGCGGCCTATGGCCCGTGGTTTTTCGCTGTGTTTCTGGCCATTCTGGCCTACATGATGGTGGGCTGGTTTGGCACGGTGGCGCGCGAATCCGAGTCGGGCCTGTATGGCGAGCGCGTCGATTTGGCGTTTCGCTGGTCCATGGGCTGGTTCATTTTTTCCGAGGTGATGTTCTTTGCGGCTTTCTTCGGAGCCCTGTACTACGCACGTAGCATCACCATGCCCTGGCTGGGTGACTTCGATCACAAGACGGTTCTTTGGCCAGACTTTCAGGCCGCGTGGCCAAATCTGGGTCCCGCCAAGGTTGTCGAGGGCTTCCAGACCATCGGGCCCTGGCCTATTCCCACCATCAACACCGCCCTGCTGCTTCTGTCGGGAGTCACGCTCACGATTGCACACCACGCCCTCAAGGAGAGCCGTCGCGGCTCGCTGGTGTTCTGGCTGTTCGCCACGATCGGTCTGGGCGCGCTGTTCCTGGGGTTCCAGGCCTATGAGTACATCCATGCCTATCGTGACCTCAATCTCAAGCTGAGCTCTGGCATCTTTGGCTCAACATTCTTCATGCTAACCGGCTTTCACGGTTTTCACGTGACCGTGGGTGCCATCATGCTGTCGGTCATCCTGTTCCGTATCCTCAAGGGTCACTTCACCGCTGATCGGCATTTTGGGTTCGAAGCGGCAGCGTGGTACTGGCACTTCGTTGACGTGGTCTGGCTGGGTTTGTACGTGGTCGTTTACTGGCTCTGAGGTCCATCAGTACGGGGCTCGGTCCGGCCGGGCCCTTTTGTTGGCGTGGCCGGCAGCTCTGTTGGTGGCGTTCCCTAGGGCGCTGTTGCCTTGGTTTGCGTTCCATAGGGCGGTGTTCCCGATGCGCGTGCGGTCGGGATGGTTGCCCTGTTTAAACTCTGGCTTGCATCAATCAGGCGTTCTAGCCAGGCGGGCACCCGGGCGCTTGATCCTCTGCGGACACCATCAAGCTCGCCTCCAGCGAATGTGCTTCGTATCGATCTATCCGCGCCATGAAGGCCGACCCCTGCGTTGCAACCTCTCAGGCCATCGGTCGCGGCGAGAACTCAGCGAACCATCACCGGAACCCCGGTGCTCTGTACCCAGCCCAACTGGTTGGCGACCAGAATGAAGATGAAGAGCGCGACTGACAGCGCCACGCGCATCGCCAATGCCCGGACCGTATTTCGCGTACGACCCCGGTCACGGATCAGAAAAACCATGGCGGACGCGAGGCTGGCGATGATGAGAAAGAAGGCGATGGCGATGACGATTTTCAAGGGTTCGCGCTCCTGCTACAGGAACACGATTGTAGGCGCAGTGCAGTGAGATCTCGTCGATGGAGGCTGCCGCTGGTGCCGTCGCTGGCCGCGCTGGTAGCCATCTGTGTGACGGTATCGCTGGGCAACTGGCAAATGCGCCGAGCCGCTGAAAAAGAGGCGGCCCAAAATGCACTGGTGGCCGCGGACCGGATGGAGCCAGTACAAATTCCAGGCGCCAAAATGACGCTGTCGGAGCTGGTTGACAGACGGGTGCTGGTGAGTGGGGCCTGGCAGCCCGAGTTCACGGTGTTTATCGATAACCGTACCCATCGCGGCATATCGGGTTTCCATGTAGTCACGCCGTTTAAAATTGAGGGCGTGTCTACCAGTATTCTCGTTTTACGAGGCTGGGTCGCTGGTGACCCAGCCCGAAGAAGTATCCCTCCCGCGCTCGATACCGCGTCGGGAGTCGTGCGACTGCAGGGGCGGGTCATGCCCGACTTTCCGCAGACGCTCGAGCTTAAGGCTTCGCCAGAGCCTGGTGCTTCCGATCGAGTCTGGCAGAACGTCAGCCTGGAGCGCATGCGTCGCTGGACGGGCCTGGGCTTGGCCGATTTCGTGATCCGACAGACCGAGCCCGACCAAAGTGTTGCCGGGCCTGTTGATGACGGTCTGGTCCGAGAATGGCGCGAACCGGGCTCTGGCGTCGACAAGCACCATGGGTATGCTGCCCAGTGGTACGGTCTGGCGGCACTGGTGCTCGTACTGTGGATCTGGAACATCATTTTTTTATCGAGACGCTCTTGACGCCTTCGACCTTGCCCTCTCCGACCGCATCGGATGACTCCAGTCGTGCTCGCCGGCGTGCACGATTGAAGCTGCTGGCCGTGCTGTTGGTATGTGCCGCGCCCGTGATTGCCTCGTACTTCACGTATTACGTGATACGACCTGAGGGTCGCGTCAACTATGGTGATCTCATCGAACCACAGAGAAACGTCGCGCCGCTTCCCGTGGTGCCGGTGGGTGAGCCCGCGGCCACCCTGGGTAGCCATCGCGGCAAGTGGCTCATGGTCGTGGCGGGCCCGGTTCAGTGCGACACGGCTTGTCAGGCCCGCCTTTACAACATCCGGCAGGTTCGATTGACCACGGGACGCGAGCGTGACCGTGTCGAACGCCTATGGCTGTTGACCGAACCCGGTCAGCCAGACGCTGCGCTGCTGGCCCAGCATGAGGGCCTGCGGCTGGCGCACGTCGATGCGGCGGCACTGGGTGAGCAGTTTCCCGCCGTCGCCGGGGCGCAGGCAGGAGACCACATCTGGCTGATTGATCCGCTTGGAAATCTCATGATGCGATTTCCGCTTAATGCTGACCCCAACCGAATGAAAAAAGATCTCATCAAACTGCTACGCGTCTCGCGTGTGGGCTGAATCATGTCGAGTCAACTACCCGCTCACGGTGCCATGACCCAGGAAGGGCCGCTGCTCGCTTACCGGCGCCTGATCGCAAGCACGGTGCTGATCACCTTCGCACTGATCATGCTGGGCGCCTGGGTGAGGCTCACGGATGCCGGACTGGGTTGCCCCGACTGGCCCGGCTGCTACGGCAAGCTCACGCCCAAACAGGCCAGCGCCGAGATTGCCAATGCGGTCAGTGCCCAGGGCGGCGATCACGGACCTGTTTCCATGGGTAAGGCCTGGCGCGAAATGATTCATCGTTATGTGGCCAGTGCGCTGGGCCTGCTCATCTTGGGCATTGCAGCCGCGGCATGGACCATGCGTGCTCGCCTGCGACAGTCGCCCATCCTGCCCACGGCGCTCGTGGGCGTGGTGATCTTTCAGGGCCTGCTGGGTATGTGGACGGTGACGCTGTTGCTCAAACCCGCCATCGTTACACTGCACCTGGCCGGCGGCATGGTTACGCTGGCCCTGCTGGTCTGGCTGTGGCAGCGTCAGCAACGCCTGCTCATGCCGATTGATCCCGAGCCCCTGGCGGCGCTGCGCATGCCGGCGCTGATTGGCCTGACCGTTCTGAGCTTGCAGATTCTTCTGGGCGGCTGGACCAGTACCAACTATGCCGCGCTCGCCTGCATCGACCTGCCCGCGTGTAACGGGCGCTGGTGGCCCGACATGAATTTCATCGACGCCTTCCATGTGTTTCGCGAGTTGGGTCGCACCGATGACGGTGAGTTTCTACCGGTCCAAGCGCTGGTTGCCATCCACATGATGCATCGCATCGGCGCCTTGGTGGCCACGTGCGTTCTGGCCTGGGTGGCATGGCGTGCCTTGCGTACCGAAGGGGTTCAGGGGCTGGGCTATCTGCTCGCGCTGGCTTTGGTCCTGCAGGTCAGCCTGGGCCTGGCCAATGTCTGGCTGAGCCTACCGCTGCCGGTGGCGGTCGCGCACAACGGTGGCGCAGCGCTGCTATTGTGTCTGCTCGTGGTGTTAAACTTTCGCGCCGGTCGAGCCAGGCTGAGCATTTAGCCGATCATGCAAATATCCGGAACCTCCCCCGATTCCTGGCGTTACGTCGCAAGCCAGTACTTTGCGCTGACCAAGCCGCGCATCGTTCTGATGGCCGCCTTCTGTGCGCTCATCGGCATGCTGCTGGCGGCTGGTCAGTCTGATCTGCCCTGGCCGCTGTTGATTCACGGACTTTCGGGTATCTCGCTGCTGGCGGGTGCGGGATTTGCCTTTAACTGCCTGGTCGAGCGCAGCATTGATGCCCGCATGGCTCGTACCCGCGCCCGTCCGCTCGCGCGTGGTGAAGTCAGTCCGGTGGGCACCCTGGTATTCGCAGGCACCATCGGCGGCCTTGGCGCCATGCAGCTGTACTGGTTCGTCAATGCGCTCACCATGTGGCTCACCATGGCTACGTTCATCGGCTATGCAGTCGTTTATACGGTACTGCTCAAGCCCGCCACGCCGCAGAACATTGTCATTGGTGGTGCTTCCGGGGCGATGCCGCCGGTTCTGGGCTGGGCCGCTGTGGCCAACGAAGTCAGCGCGGGCGCGCTGGTGCTGTTTCTGATCATCTTCGTGTGGACGCCGCCGCATTTTTGGGCACTGGCGCTGTATCGCATTGAAGACTACCGGCGCTCCGGGCTGCCCATGCTGCCGGTCACCCACGGGCCTGAGTTCACGCGGCTTAATGTGCTGCTATACACCGTGCTGCTGGTCGCTGTGTCGCTCATGCCTACGCTGATCCGCATGAGCGGTCTCTTTTATCTTGTCTGTGCCATTGGCTTGGGCCTGGTCTTTCTGGGCTATGCGTGGCGTCTGTGGCGCAATTACTCGGATGCGCTGGCCAAGCGCACATTCAGCTACTCCATTTTTTACCTGTCGGCGCTCTTTGGTGCGCTGCTGGTTGATCACTACCTGCGTTGATGTCCGGGTTGTTTAAGCGGCGCGCCTTGATTCGGGCTGGCCTTGCACTGGGCGCATTGTTCCTTTTGGCAGCCTGTTCGGATCGCCCGGCGTTCCGTAACACTGACATCACCGGCGCTGACTTCGCAAAAGATTTTGAGCTGACCGACCATCACGGCGCAGCGCGTCGCCTGGCTGATTTTCGCGGTCGTCTGGTGGTGGTGTTTTTTGGCTTTACGCACTGCCCGGACGTGTGTCCGAGCACCATGGCCGAGATGGGCGAGGTCATGCGTGCGCTCGGTCCGCAGGCTGCCGCTGATGTGCAGGTTATCTTCATCACGGTAGACCCCGAACGCGATACCGCCGAGCTGCTTGCCCAGTATGTGCCGGCTTTTGATGCGCGTTTTCTGGGGCTGCGCGGTGATGCCGAGGCCACCGCCCGCGTCGCCAAGAGCTTTCGCGTCTTTTACCAGAAGGTGCCGGGCAAAACGCCGGGCAGCTACACCATCGACCATACAGCGGGCAGTTACGTGTTCGACCGACAGGGCCGGGTACGGCTGTTCATCAAGCACGGGGCCGGGGCGGCCCCCATTGAGGCTGACCTGCGTCGACTGCTCTCCGAGCCGGCCCGCTAGCATTGGCCTCGTGCTGCGTCGGGCATAACCGACTGGATCTGCGGTTTGGCGCCATAGGCCGGTGCCTCGAGCTGGCGCGACCGACCGCCGCCGCGGTTTGGCGCTACGGGCCGGCGGCCGGTTTAGCTGTGCGGGTCGCACCGAGGGCCGCCAGCACGCTGGCGCCGAGAATCAAGGCGCCGCCGGCCAGCGTGCGGGTGCTAAGCGTTTCGCCACCAATCAGCACAGCTGATACGGCGGCGAAGACCACTTCACTCAGCATGACGATCGTGGTCACGCTGGACGGCAGCCTTGCGGCACCGAACTGCAGAGCCAGGTTGGCGACCAGCAGGGCCAGTGCGAGCGCAGTAACGCCCAGCATCCAGACGGGCGCAGCCGGTGGCAGTCCGGGTAGATGACCCAGCGCCGTGAGACTGGCTGCAAGCAGGCCCGGTACGATCAGCGCGCCCACGGACATGGCCAGTGCGCGGGTCTGGGCAGGGGTATCAGCATGGCGTCGCAGCAACACGTTGACCATCGCGAATGCCAGCCCGCCGGCAAGGCCCAGCCAGTCGCCCGCGCCGGTTGGAATGGGCACTCCCATGCCGGGGCGCCACAGCACCAGGGCCGCGCCAGCCAGTGCCAGCAGCGCCCGCGCCAGCTTAGCTGGGGTGATCGCCTCACCGATCAGCCAGCGGGCAAAGAACATCGCCCACACCGGCATCAGGTAAAAGAGCAGTACAACGCGTACGACCTCGCCTAGGAGAACGCCCCAGTTGAAGCTGGCATTGGTGAGGCCGGCGGCTAAACCCAGCCACGCCAGTTCAGGATAAGCCAGCAGCGTCCGCAGACCTGAGGGACGACCCGCCAGGAGGACCAGCGTGCTGATGACGTAGACGAGGGTGGTCGCCCACAGGCTGTGCAGGCCCTGCGCATCAAGCTGGCGAAAGGCCCACCAACTGGTACCCCAAACCGCCGTATTCACCAGGAGGCAGGCAACGGGAGCGACGGCTGAACGCGAGGCGGAAGAGTCGGTGGTAATCACGGCCCCGGATCCTACAGGGATACGGGGCGTACTGCTGCAGAGCGTGTTAGCGGCGCCCCTCAGGCGTAGGCAGCCAGGGCCTGGCGCATCTTCTGTAAAGCCTTGACCTCAATCTGGCGGATACGTTCAGCTGATACGCCGTACTCGTCCGCCAGCTCATGCAGCGTGCGAGCACCGCCTTCCTGTTCGTCCCGCAGCCAGCGCGACTCGACGATGCGGCGGCTACGCTCATCCAAACTTTCAAGGGCCTGTCGAATCCCCTCGCTTTGCAGATGATCGTATTCGCGGGCCTGAAGCTGCTGTAGCGGTTCGGCATCGGGTGCCGCCAGCCAGGCGATGGGGGCAAAACTTTCCTCGGAATCGTCGGCCTGGGCTTCGAGGGCGATATCCTGCCCTGATAGACGGGTTTCCATTTCGACCACGTCTTTGTCGCGCACGTTGAGCTCGCGGGCAATGGAGTCGACTTCGCCCGGAGTGAGCGCCGCGCTTCCGGTCTTGTGCGAGCGCAGGTTGAAGAAGAGCTTGCGCTGCGCCTTGGTGGTGGCCACCTTGACCAGACGCCAGTTCTTCAAAATGTACTCGTGAATTTCGGCGCGAATCCAGTGCAGCGCGAATGACACCAGACGAACGCCGCGCTCGGGGTCGAAGCGCTTGACCGCCTTCATCAGGCCGATGTTGCCCTCCTGGATGAGATCGGCATGCGGCAGGCCATAGCCCAGATACTGACGCGCGACGGAAACGACCAGCCGCAGGTGCGACATGACCAGCTCGCGGGCGGCATCCAGGTCGGCATTGTCGCGAAAGCGCCGAGCCAGTTCGCTTTCCTGCTCCACCGTGAGCAGGGGCAGGCGATTAACCGCCGAGATATAGGCGTCAATGTTTCCAACCGGCGGCAGCGCGACCGCCGCACCGGCGGCGCCGGGAACGAGAGCGGTAGAGGCAGACATGTTTGGTTTCCTGACCAGGCAGTCATTAACAAGTTGAATGTTAGCACTCTCGATGGTTGAGTGCTAGATCCCGGGCAGAAATCAGCGCAAAACCTGGTGAGCCCTGGGTAAACTGACGACTGCTCAGCGACGACGCGAGGACGCCATGCTCAAGCTCTACACGTATTTCCGAAGTTCGGCCGCGTTTCGGGTGCGGATTGCCCTGAACCACAAGGGCCTGGC
>JBIKMC010000340.1:0-3749 GCA_044359405.1 Burkholderiaceae bacterium | reverse complement strand
GATCTCGCCCCGATTGCCGCCACGGTTCCAGGCTACGACATCACACAGTCGTGGGGCATGGCGGCACCCGCAGGAACACCCGAGCCCACCATTCGGCAAATTCATGCTGAGCTGGTCAAGGCGATTCGCCAAACCGACGTGCAGGAAAAGATCAAGGGCATGGGCGCAACGCCGGTGGGCAACAGTGTTGCCGAATTCACCCGCTTCATGGCCGATGAGCGCAATCGACTGGCCGAGGTCATCACGCGACGAAACATTCCGCTGATGGACTGATACCCGCTAGTCGATCAGTCGCGGGACGGTACGCCGGATCAGCGTCGCCAGCTCACGCGCGACCGGCGTCAGCGGTGGTCGACGGCGGGTGATCAGCGAGACATCCCAGCGAGGCATCTCTTCGTTCAGCGACAGCAGCGCCAAACGGCGCGCGCGCGCCATGGGCTCGACCAGGCTTTGCGGCAGCAACGCCAGGGCGTTAGTGCCCTGCAAGGCAGCGATCGTGGTCGTCCACGACTCTGACAGAACCCAGGGTTTGGGCGCCTGCAGACCATGCGCCTGGAAGGCAGGCGCATACAGGGAGCCTGGCCCATCCAGCGAACCATGGACCAGCCACTCCTGATCGAGCAAGTCGGCCAACGAGCGCACCCGCGCCTTGGGATGATCGATGCGCGCGCTCACCGCCAGGCGGTTCTCGTAGAGTCGTTCGACCACGAACTCTGCGCTGCGACCGCGTCCCGGCGGCGGCTGAGCCCCGACCACCAGATCGACTTCCTGCTCGCGCAGCAAGCGTATGGTTTCAGGATAAACCGCCTCTCGAACATGCAGCTGTACATTGGGGTGCACCGCATGGAACCGACCCAGCGCCGCCGGCAGCAGCAGTTGCGCTGGACTGGGTGACATTGCCAGCGCCACGCGACCACGGGCACGCCCACGCAACTGCTCAATGTCAGCGCGCAGACGGTCGATCTCCAACGCGATGCCCTTGCCTCGGGCCAGAACTGTCCGCCCATAGCTCGTCAGCGTCACACCAGTAGCGGTGCGCTCAACCAGGGCGACATCCAACTCGCTCTCAAGGCTCTGCAGCCCCTTGCTGAGCGCAGGCTGGCTAAGCCCCAAACGGCGCGCTGCGGCACGGATGCTGCCAGTCTCGGCTATCGCGATCAGCGCATCGATATGCTGGAGTTTCACTGCATCACTTTTGTTATCACTAGCAACAAATATTTTCTTGACCGAGGTCAAAGGTCATCCTACCCTGCCTGCACTTACAAAGCCACTTCGCGCGCCTGAACTCCGTCGTTCGGGTGGTCCAAGGCGCATGGAAATAATCGTATGCAGACTCTCGCGGTAACGCTGATCGAGCGCCATGACCTCGCCCAGGGCGTGATTGGCCTGACGCTGCAAGCTGACAACGGGGGGTTATTGCCCTCCTTTGAGCCGGGCGCCCACGTCGACGTGTATCTGCCCAACAATCAGGTACGGTCTTATTCGCTCACCAATCTCGCCGAAGCCGCAGGTACCCCCCGCTATCAGCTGGCTGTCGGACTGACCGCACAAAGTCGCGGCGGCTCGTCCTGGATCCATCAGCACGCCATGCCCGGCCTTAAGCTGCAGGTGGGCCACCCGCGCAATAACTTCGGCCTACGGGAAGACAAGGCGCCCGTCCTGCTGATCGCCGGCGGCATCGGCGTCACGCCCCTCCAATTGATGGCCCAGGCGCTTTCACGCCGGGATCAGAGCTTCCGTCTGGTCTACGCTGCGCGCAGCCGAGCCCGCGCGGCGTACCTGGACGAACTCCTTCTTCGCCTGGGTAGCCGGCTGAGCACGCACTTCGATGACGAAACCGGGGGGCGCCCGCTCGATGTGTCAGCAACCCTGTCGGGACTGTCGCCCCAGACGCGCATCTACTGCTGTGGACCCCAAGCCCTGATGGACTCAGTCCGCGACACCGCCGCGCGCCTGGGGCATACGCCTGACCGATTACATTTCGAGTCCTTCACGCCAGCGGCGCAGGCGCTGGAGCAGTCGGGTCGATTTACCGTTCATCTGAGCCGAACCGGTAGCGACATTCTGATCGAACCGGGTAAATCGATTCTCGACACGCTGGAAGAACACGGCGTGATCGTTCCATCAGTCTGCCGCGAAGGGGTCTGCGGATCCTGCGAGTGCATGGTGATCGAAGGCGAAGTCGAGCACCGCGACCAGATTCTCAGCCCCGCCGAACAGGCCGCCAATCGATCGATGATGGTGTGCGTCTCACGGGCCCGCAGCGATCGCCTGGTTCTCGACCTGTAATCCGTCATCGGAGCCTGTGATGAAAAGTCATTTTCAGCATCTGCTCGATCTCAATCGGGGTGAGCTCGACCGCCGTGTCTACTCAGACCCCGAGATCTTTGAGATCGAACTGGAACGCATCTTCGCACGCTGCTGGTTGCTACTGGGGCATGAATCAATGCTGCCGCGCCCGCACGATTTTTTTACCACCTACATGGGTAAAGACCCGGTCATCGTCACGCGTCAGGCGGACGGCAAGGTCGGCTGCTTTCTCAACATGTGTAGACACCGGGGCAATCGTGTGTGCCGGGCCGATGCGGGCAACGCCAGAGCCTTCAGCTGTTCCTTTCATGGTTGGACATTTGCCAACGATGGTCGGCTCACGAACGTGCCCGGCTACAAAGAAATTTATCTCGAAAAGCTTGACCTGCAGGCCAACGGCCTGGTGCCCGTAGCCAAGATCGACAGCTACAAGGGGCTACTTTTTGCCACCTTTGATGCCGATGCGCCCAGCCTGACTGATTTCCTAGGGGACATGGCCTGGTACCTTGACATGATTCTCGATCGTCGCGAAGGTGGCATCGAGTTCCTACCGGGCGTACACAAGTGGCTGGTGCACACCAACTGGAAGCTGCCGGTCGATAACTTCATTGGCGACAGCTATCACGGCCCGGTCAGTCACAAATCAGCCTGGATGTCAGGTTTCGAAGGCATGCCGCGACGAAAGAGTGGCTACGGCTATGAGGGCTTTCAGGTGTGCCCGGGCGGTGGACACGGTTTTGGCGTGCGCTGGGCCGAGAATCGCGAGCAGGTCTTTGAGATGGCGCTGCCCGAGTTCCTCGACTATGAAAAGAGCCGTATCGAGGAATCCATCAACCGACTGGGTAATCTGCGCGGCATGCATTTCTCGCCCATGCATGCATCCATCTTTCCCAACGTATCCCTGCTATGGCAGGGAGGTGCCATCCGGGTCTGGCATCCTCGCGGCCCAAAACTGACCGAGGCCTGGGGTTGGTGCTTTGTCGACAAAGCCGCGCCCGAGGAATACAAGCGCGAAAAAGCTTTGCATATGCTGCACCGGCACGGCACCAGTGGTACCTGGGAAGTCGATGACGTTGACAATTGGGTGCAGTGTCATTCATCCAGCGAAGGCTACGTGGCGCGACGTTATGCGCAAAACATCGAAATGGGACTGGGCGACGAAATCAGCGACCCGGGCAGCATTCATCCGGACATTCGCGGGCGTCTGGGGCGCTTTCAGTCCGAAATCAATCAGCGCGCCTTCTACGAGCATTGGGCCACATTGATGGATGACGAGCGCATACCTGCTGTACCGCGCGTAGGCGATGGGAGCAACTGCCCCAGCCAGGTCACCTCAGCGGGGAGCGCGCAATGACAAGCACCAACGCCTCGGTCAATTCGACAAACAGCGCAGCCTGCAAGACGGCACCAGCCCTGGCGCTCAATGATCTTCAACAGTG
>JBIKMC010000339.1:0-3754 GCA_044359405.1 Burkholderiaceae bacterium | reverse complement strand
GTCCCTCGAAGTACTCGTTGCCGTCACTGCCCGTCATGACGTCGACGTAATGCGAGCCCTGAATCGCCTCAATGCCCGACAGCGTGTCGACAAAACCCCAACCATCCTGCACCTGACCTGTCGTCAATCGCATGTCGACAATGATGCCGGTCGGCGAATCGGAATAACCGGCGAAATCTTCTCCACCGCCGCCCGTGAGGGTGTCATTGCCGGCGCCGCCTGTGAGGTACTCGATGCGGAAATCGCCGCGCCCCATACCGCCGCCACGCAGGTCATCCGCGTACTGGGTACCCCTGACGCTGTACACACCACTGAACTTGTCCTGCCCCATGGTGAGGTAGGCCGTGCTGCTCTTGTCTGCAGCGTTGAGCGCGTCAGCAATGCCCTCGAGCAGATCTACGCGAATACCCAGCATGACGTTGTCATAGTTCAGGCGCGTGAAGCCATTGCCATAAATGAGATCGTCTCCACCCTCCGGTATGAATTCGTTGACGCCATCGGCAGCGCTCCCCACGTTAGAGGTCGCACTGACACCGCCTCCAACAAACCCACGCGCGTCGTAGACATCGGCAAACATCGAGCCCTGAATGTTCTCGATGCTGCGCAACGTGTCTGAACCGCTTGAGGTCGAACTGGCTGTACCGGCAGCCAGATTGATCGAAACCCCTTCCAAAGACCAACGGTAACTGGCCCGGTCGTAGCCGCTGCCACCATCGATAAAGTCGTTGCCCCCGTCACCCCGGAAGCTTTCAAAGTTGTCGTTGGCTGCAAGCCCGCCCACCAGCGTGTCGTTGAACTTCGTGCCCGTGAGGCCCCGAACACCACTGAATGTGACCGTTCCCAACGCGACCCCATTGGTCGACAGGGTGCTCAGGTTGGCCGAGCCGGTCTTCAGATCAATCGCGACACCCTTGACACCATCCGCACTGGTCGTGACTGCACCGTAATGCAGGGAGGTCAGGCCATTGCCCACCACGGTGTCGCTGCCACCACGCCCCATCAACAGGGTGTGCCAGCTTTTCTGGGTGGCGGCGTCGACGATATGGCCACGATGGTTGATGGTGGCCGCACTAAGGTCAAACGAGTCGCTGTGGTTTGAGTCCCCGATGATCACAACATTGGTCAGCGTGTCTTCGCCAGCCTGCTGTGCGGTCCCCGATGCCCCGTATTTGACCTTGGCCGTCGCCCCGACATAGTTCACCTGAATCGGCGTTTGCGACCAGTGGTAGGCCACCGAAACACCATCAGCCCAGTGCTGCTGGTAGCCGTAGCCCTCCTGATTGACCACGTCGCTGCCACCCTGCAGATACAGGTACAGCGAGCTGCCAAACTGTCCGGCCTCCGCCGCGTTGTCGGTCAGACGCCCGGCTATGTTGTCGACGCCGTTGACGGAGCCAAAGAATTCTTCGATTCCGATGAAGCGGTCAAGACCCGCTTCACCGGTAACACTCGCGGTACCCGCTGACAAATCAATCGTCGTACCGGCGGCACGCGAATAATCGATTCGATCATAGTCACCCGAGGTGCTCACCAGCCACGGCACACGCCTTTGTTCGCCACCGTCGAGCAGGTCAGCGCCCGCCCCACCCCAGAAACGGTCATCGCCCAAACCGCCGCGCAAGATGTCGTCACCACTGCCGCCCGCCAGCGAATCGCTACCTGCATCGCCGATCAGGGAATCGTTGCCCGTGCTACCAAACAGAAGGTCAGAGCCTCCGAGGCCAGTCCCCTGCCCGAATGGAGCAATCAATACGCCGAAGTCATTGTCAGGATCGTCGTTGTCGCTGTAGTAACTGTCCTCAACCGAGAACCGTACCGCAGTTGCCCGCTCGGGAACCACAACCCGGGTAACGCCCGCCACCACCGAGAAATCCTGCGAGATATCGGTCGCGACCTTGCCCGAACCTTGGGTTGGCGTCGTGCGACCCAGGAACACCGCGGGGGAAACCGGTTGACCATCGGCGTCGACAAAGACCGCCACCATGGAGGAATAGTTGTCCAGCGAGTCGGCGGAATTGTGCACACGGTGATCGCCCTGCCGTGTCAACGCCAGCACACTACCCACCGTCGTGCCCAGAGCACTCAGCGTGACTTCTGTTGCTTGCGGTGCCGGATCGGCGGGCGAGGTGGCGTTTTTGTCGGCCAGCCAAGTGCCCGCTGGATTGACCTTGACAAACGTGCCCGAGGACAGTGCCAAGCGCGTGCCATCCGCACTCAACTTCAACTGCGCGGCATCAACGCTGTTAAGGGTGATGGTGAGATCGGCGCCTGGTACTGCATCTCGGCCGATCGACAACAGAGCTCCGCCACCGGATACCGACTCAATCCGCATCTGGCCGGCCAGTAGCCCCGACGCACTGCTTGTCACCAGGCTGACCGGGTCAACGAACTCGACGACGTCGCCCGCACCGAAGTCGGTGATGGTATCCGCCTCGGGAGCGGCCAGATTCAGGCTGCGAAGATGTGTGGCTCCCGTCAGTCCGACCAACTGCTCGAGATCGGTTACATCAAATGCGAAGCTGTCGAACGTGAAGACATCACTGCCACCGGCTCCCGTGAGGGTATCGTTGCCATAGCCGCCCTCGAGCGTTTCATCTCGCGTACTGCCGCGAATCGAATCGCCGTAGAAACTGGCGAAGACCTGCTCGATGTTGGTCAACGTATCGGTGCCGTCGGCACCCGAAGCGCTGCCCGCGCCCAAATCGATCGTGACCCCAGCCGTGGCTGCAAAGTAGCCGGCTGTGTCCAGGCCGCCCGCACCGTCCAGCGTGTCGTTGCCCAACCCGCCGAACAACATGTCGCTTCCGCCGCCACCGGTCAGCGCGTCATTGAGGCGACTGCCAAATATCGCGATGCGCTCAATGCCTTGCAGCGTATCGATGCCTGCCAGCCCATCTGACTGTGCACCCGCGTAAACACCGGTTGCGCTGTTGAAAGCGGCAGTGATCGACAGGGTAACGGCCTGACTGTTCGATACAAACTCGTAGACCACAACATCCCCACCGGCGCCGCCGTCGAGGGTGTCATTGCCAGCACCGCCAAGGAGCGTATCCTCGTCTTCATGGCCGGAGAGCGAATCATTGCCCGGGCCACCCAACAGGTAGTCTCGACCGATATAGCCGAGCAAGGTATCGTTGCCGTTCCCCCCATCGATCCAGTCGTCACCATCGGGGAAGTCGAAGGAATCCTGAATGCCGCCGATCCAATCACCGCCAGCCGCGCGCAAGGCTGTCGAGCCGTCACCGTGGATGACGTCGTCACCGCCGCGGCCCGCGAGCGTGTCGCTGCCGCCATAACCCATCAAGGTGTCACCGTTGAGCGAACCCGACAAGGCGTCGTCGCCACGGCCCATCACGAAGGCATGTTGATCAAACTGTAACTCGGGCACTGGCTGCCCGAAATCAGATATCACCTCGAACTCGTACAGCGTGAAGCGGGTCGTTGTAGATGACAACTCAGACGGCTTCCACTCGGCAATCTGGACCATCGTGCGCGTGAGAGGTCCAATTTTTTCGGCTACATCACCGCCCTGCGAGTTACTGATCAGGTCGCCAAGCCCAGGTCCCTTGAGCTCGTAGACATTGCGAACCACCGGTATGCCCGCTTGCGATGTTTGCGGAAACACCGGGAAATACTGGGCGTTAAACGGCGGCGAGGTGTAGGCATACCAGTCGCCTTCCAAACGGATGGTCTCAGCATCAACCCGGATCAGATTCGAGTCGGGATCAAGAAGATATCGGTCGAACCACCCACG
>JBIKMC010000338.1:0-3760 GCA_044359405.1 Burkholderiaceae bacterium | reverse complement strand
GCGATTGCGCGTGCCCAACCCGATGGCTACACCATTGGCCTGATCACCAACGATTTGTCTTTTTACACCCACCTTGGACAGTCCAAGCTCACCCACCGCGATTTCACCAAGATCGGTCAGACCAACGAGATCCTCGGCAGCGTCACGGTGAAAGAGGACGCCCCCTGGAAAACGGTCAACGATCTGCTGGCCGCCATCAAGGCGCAGCCGGGCAAGCTGCGGGGCACGGGCGCAGCGCCCGGTGTCAACTGGCATGTGGGCTTCCTGGGCATGATGGACAGCCTCAAGATGGATCCGCGTGCGGTGGTTTGGGTGCCTGCCCAGGGCGGCACGCTCGGTCATCAGGATGTGGCGGCCGGTGGCTCAGAGTTCTCCACCTCATCGCTGGCTGAGGCCCGAGCTCTCCTGGAAGCCAAGAAGGTTCGCACCCTGTGTCTGATGGGCGATGCGCGCGCCGAACAGTTTCCTGATATTCCCACGCTGAAAGAAGCTACCGGTTCTGACTGGACTTTCGCCGTCGTGCACGGGATGGCAGGTCCCAAGGGTTTGCCGGCCGAGCTCGTTGCGCGTTTAAGTGAAGCCCTCACCAAAGCGCACGCCAATGCTGATTTTCAAGCGGCGCTGAAGCAGCGCACCATCCGGGCCATTAACCGCAAGCCTGATGACTGGGAGGCCATTCTCGAGCAACAGCTCAACAACTACGGTCGCCTGCTGCGTGAGGCTGGTCTGGCCCGTGCTTGATCTCTGGCGGCGCGCCGTCGCCGCAGTACCCGTTGCCGCCCTTGGGCTGGTTGCGGTGTGGCAGGCGCGCGAGTTTCCTCCGGTACCGGGTCAGGTCTACGGTCCTGGCCTGTTCCCGACGGTGTTGGGGTTGATCCTGCTCGGCTGTGCCGGGGGCGTCATGTTTCAGAAGCCTGAGGTGCAGATGCAGGCGGCCGGGGCGCGCAACCGCGTCGCCGCCCTCACTTATGCGCTTACGCCTGCCGTGCTTTTTGTCGGATGGGAGCCCATTGGCTGGCCGCTCTTGTCGTTTGTGATGGGAGCCCTGTTGCTGAGGACGGGTGGCGTGCGCTGGTTACGCTGCCTGCTGGGCGGTGTGTCGATTGCCGCTCTGACCTGGATACTGTTTGCGATGCTGCTGCGCGTGCCATTGCCGCGTGGTCCGCTGCCGTTCGTGCCCTATTGAGCTGACCGTTTGACATGGACTCTTTGCTGCGCGCATTTACCATGGTCGGCCAGCCCGAGGTGCTGCTCACGATTCTGATTTCGTCCGTGTTCGGACTGGTGGTGGGATTTATTCCCGGGCTGACGGCCACGATGGCCACCGCACTGTTAGTGCCGTTTGCCATGTTTCTGGACCCGGTCGCCGCGATTGCCTCTATCGTCGCGGCCACCGCCATGGCGATCTTCGCCGGAGATATTCCGGGTACCTTGTTAAGACTGCCTGGGACACCAGCCTCTGCAGCTTATGTGGATCATTCGTATCGCCTGGCCATGTCTGGGCGTGCGGGTGAAATTCTGGGCGTGAATTTGGTGTTTTCGGCCCTGGGAGGTGTTTTTGGCACGATCGTGCTGGTGGCGGCAGCGCCAGCGCTGGCCGACTATGCGCTCAAACTTTCGTCATTCGAATTTTTCTGGCTCGCGCTGCTCGGTTTGTCCTGCGCTGTTTTTGTGGTTGGCGATAACGTAGCCAAGGGATTGGCGGCCTTGGCGTTTGGCCTACTCCTGGCCACGGTCGGGCGCGACTACACCTCGGGTTTTCCGCGCTTTACGTTTGACCAAGCCGATCTGCTCGATGGAATTCCCTTCGTACCCGCTCTAATCGGGTTTTTCGCACTGCCCGAAATCATTCGCACCATGCTGGGACAGTCGTCCTCGGGGGCACGACCAATCACGCAGGCCGGGAGTATTTTCGCCGGCATGTCGGGCGCAGTCTGGCGCTGGCGTTGGAACTTTCTGCGCTCAAGCGCGCTCGGAACCGCGGTGGGGGCCCTGCCCGGCGCGGGGGCCGACACGGCCGCCTGGACAGCATATGCAGTATCCAAGAAGCTTACGCGTGACCCGGCTGCCTGGAATCGTGACAGCGTCGAGGGAATCGTTGACTCGACCAGCGCCAACAACGCCGCGCTGTCGGGCGCGTGGATTCCAGCTCTGGTGTTTGCGATTCCGGGTGACACCATCACGGCGATCGCGATTGCAGTGCTGTACCTCAAGAATGTCACGCCGGGGCCCTCGATATTTCTTGAGAACGCCCATGTGCTGTATGCCGTGTTCACCACATTCTTCATTGCCAATCTGCTCATGATTCCGTTGGGATGGTTGGCCATCAAGGCGGCTATTCCCATTCTGCGCATGCCCCGGCAGGTGCTGATGGCACCCCTCTTATTGTTTGCCTGCGTGGGTGCCTATGCGGTCGACAACAACGTGTTTGGTATTGCTGTCATGCTGGTGTGCGGGCTGATCGGCTACTGGATGGAAAAGCACGGCTACCCAGTCGGCCCGGTCGTGCTGGGCATGGTGATGGGGCGCCTGGTTGAAGAGCACCTCATGACCTCATTGATTAAGGTACAGGGCGATCTCACCCGATTTTTTGAGCGGCCTATCGCGACCGCACTGGCCGTGTTCACACTGGTGGTGTGGTTCGTACCGCTGATCCGTTGGCTGATGAAACGTCTGCGCAGTGGCACCGCGCACTCAGGTTGATAAGGTGGCGGATGCTGTTGAACCAGGTTGAACTCAAACGAGGATAGCGTTTATGGTGACCGGCCAACCCAGCCCGCAGACCTACCTGGCCAGTGGGCTTGACGCCGACTTGCCCGTGGTTGATGCGCATCACCACATCTGGGATTTGCAGCGCAACTATCACCCCTGGCTGCGCGATGAGCCCCTGCCCGTGTTCCGCTACGGGGACAGCCGTCCCCTGCGGCGAGACTATCTGCCGTCGGATTACCGGGCCGATACAGCTGGCCTCAATATCGTGGCTACGGTCTATATGGAGGCCGAGCACGACCCCGCCGATCTGCTGCGTGAAACCCGGTGGGTGCATGACATCGCCGAGCGTGATGGTTTACCCCAGGCTATGGCGGCAGCGGCGTTTTTTGATCGCGAGGATGCGGCCACGCTCATTCGAGCCCAGGCGGGCTTTGCGCGGGTTCGCAGCATTCGTCACAAACCCCGAAGCGTTACCCGCCGCGAGGACTATCGTGCAGACCATCAGATCTCAGGCTCGATGCGCTGTCCGCGCTGGCGCGAGGGCTACCGACTGCTGGCGGCGAATGAACTGCACTTTGAGCTGCAGACGCCATGGTGGCACCTTGATGACGCACTCGAACTGGCGCTAGATTTTCCTGACACGCTCATCATCCTGAATCACCTGGGTTTGCCGGCTGATCGAAGCGAGGCGGGTTTGAGTGGATGGCGTGCCGCCATGTCCCGATTGGCCCAGGCGCCGAACGTTCGTGTAAAACTGTCGGGGATCTGTGTCCCTGGGCAGCGATGGACGCCTGAACTCAATGGCTGGATCGTGCAGCAGGCCATTGACCTGTTTGGTGCGCATCGTTGCATGTGGGCCAGCAACTTTCCGGTCGACGGATTGGTGGCCAGCTTTGCCGAGATTCTGCGATCAATGCTGGCGATTACCCGTGAGATGCCTCGCGCCGAGAGACTGCGCATATTTCATGGCACGGCATCCGAGGTTTATCGGCTCTAGCATCAATATCCTTGCAAATTGAACATGTAATATTTATATCGCCCCTCGAGC
>JBIKMC010000337.1:0-3769 GCA_044359405.1 Burkholderiaceae bacterium | reverse complement strand
GCTTTGCCATCGCCCCCGCTTGCGACTCGGCATCATTCCAATCCGCAGGGTTCTGCAAACCCATCTGCAGACGAATGGCCCGCGCTGCGGCAATGCCGTAGTGCACATGACGCACGGCCGGCCAGCGCTTCAGATACCCTTCCAGCAGCAGCCATCGCTCAGGCGGCGGCGCGGGAAGATCAGACAGATCGGCCTGGGTATTCGGGAACGAACGGTCAGACGGAAGCTCACGCGTGGTCAGTGCAAGGTCGCGGTGCGCGGCGATGGCCCCTCTTGGAGCGTGTACGCCCGCCAAGGCGGAGAGCGCCGCGTGAATACCCAGCGAGGCGGCATGACCCAGGTAGGTATTGCGCCCGTCGGCACCCTGCGCCACCGGCAAGTACAGACCGAAGGGCAACTGCGAGCCCACCAGTTCCATCGCGCCTCGCACGGCCGCCGCATCGCCGCCCAGCAGACGAACCACTGCAGCGGCAACCCCGAGCGAGGGCCATCCTGCATCCACGTGCATGCCGGGCCGGATGCGCAACCACGCGCCCATGCGCGCACCCAACTCGTAGCCCACCTCGACGGCATCCAGCACCGCATCCCAGGTTCGATCCCCCGTCAGGGCCAGTGGCACCACCGCCGCAATCACAGCGACCCCGGGCCGGCCATGCGCAACCGCCAAGCCCTCGCAGGCCTCGTCCCAACAGGCCGCCATGGCCAATGCCTGCGCTGCAGCCGGCACCGATAGCCGAGGGCATTCGGACGCACGGGCGGCGCCCTCAGCGAGCCGCACCGCACGGCTTGGCAGCGCGACCACGCCAGGATCGAGCTTGGCCGCGAGGCGCACGAAGCCCTGCACGGCTGGCGCCTCAAGACCCGCCAAGGCGCAGCCGAGCGTGTCGAGCACCAGAAGGCTGCTTCGTTCACGCAAGGCCTGGGGCCTGGGGGCCTGCAAGACGGCCGAAATCAGGCGATCAAGATCGTCCTCACTACTGTTCCTGTCGCTCATCACGTCACTCATGCGTTTGCGCTTCATAAACTGCTAGACACCCATGCTCGCCCCACCCTCGGTGGCGCGGCTGAAGGGCGTTGGCGTCCGGGTGCCTGAGGGTAACGGAAGGAGCCGCTGTCAGGCGAGAAGGTCGTGTTCCAATAACTCGGCCATACGCCTAGCTGGACCTCAGACGTCGGCTCTTTCGCGTGCGCTCGAAAAAGTCGTCGGGCTTGCGACGAACCCAATCGAGAAACCGCGCCATCTGGGGGTGCTGACGCAAGGCCTCCACCTCGTGATAGTCACGGGCAAGCTCGTTCTCACTGAAGAGCGCGTGCAGTTGGCGATGACAGATGCGGTGCAACCAGGTTGTTTGCACGCCGCCGCGCGACTTGGGCACCAGATGATGGGCGTCGCGCTGAGACGGCGGAATCAGTCGATCACAGAGAGGGCAGATCACATCGGTCGACAATTGCATCGCCTCGGGAACCGCCTCAGCCTGAACTCTCAATCGTTTGATACGGCCTTTCATCGCGGCGTCAATCAGTGTCTGCTCGTGCCCCGGCAGGGAGCGCCTGACTCCACAAACTCAGCAGTTCAACGATAACTGCTGAATATCGAGGCGAAGCCGTACCTGACGACATCGTGGCGGGTCAGCGTGCAGTGACTGCGGACAATTAAACCTTGCACACTCCCGCCAACTAGACACCCGAAAGCACGACATCTATCGCAGAAACCAGGACACTGCCTTGGGCCGCCACATTGTCTATGGGGCGCTGCAGCAGTTTGGCAGGCAAGGGGGCGGCGTAGTGTGCCAGCGCGTGCATGCGCTGGCCGTTGACTGTGATGAGCGGGCACAGTGCGATCGGCACCTTGGTGTCAGAACCGGCGACCGCCAGGGGCATGGTCAGTCGCGTGGGCAAGGCATCCAGCAGATCACTCTGAATCACCACCACGTAAGGAATACCGTCGGAGGCACTTTTGCTGGGATTGACGAAAACGTCGTACTGGGCCATTTGCAGATCACCACGGACGCAAGTCAGCCCCCGGTATGCCCAAGGCTTCGATGCGGGCATTTTGGTCGGCAATCCATTCTCCGAACTCCGCCTCAAACCGCTTTTTGCGGGCGGCCCGGCCGGTCTTGTCTTGGTTGGCTTTCAGGGCATGGTACTGCTCGGCCGAAAGAATCACGGTATCGAGTCTGCCTGCCTTTTCGACAAACACCGGCCCGCGCTTGGCCTGTGCAGACAGACTGCCAAATCGATTTTTAGCTTCAGTAGCGGTGACACGCATGCGAAGACTCCAATTGATTGGCCATTTTAGCCATTTAGTGGCTTGTTCATCAAACGATGCCAAGATGGGGAGCCAGGCTTGGCCCAGTGCGGTTCGAACGGGTTAGCGTGATTGATGAGGCCAAGAAAAAAGCCGACCTCTTGTGAAGGTCGGCTTCGATTGATCTCATTGATCTGCAACGAGAAAAATTGGTCGGGGTGGCGGGATTCGAACTCGCGACCCCTTGCACCCCATGCAAGTGCGCTACCAGGCTGCGCTACACCCCGAAGTCAAGAATTATAGCAGAGCCAGGCGCCGCCCTGGCCGACCTCTTCGGACACAGCCTCTTCGGACACAGCCTCTTCGGGCTCAGTCTCTTCGGACTCAGCCTCTTCGGACTCAGCCTCTTCCGACTCGCCCACTTCTGAACGACGACAAGGCTGTCCGCGGCTTAGTCTTGGCTGAGCAGCCACAGCGCGTGCGTCAGCTCACTGCGAACCCACTGCAAAGCCGCCATATCATGCTCGGCAAACAGATCACCCTGGGGCGCAGCGACAGGTGCCAACGCCGGCTGTACAGCACGACCTGAAATCGCAGCGCGCGACCCCGAGCCACGACCTCGCAACGGCGACTGCCCTGGTATGAACGACGACCCTGGTGTGGACGACGACCCTCGTGTGGACGACGGCTCTGCCGTGGACGACGGCTCTGCCGTGGACGGCTGTGCCCTAGTCGAAGCAAGCCGACTTACCTCGCTACCCGGCTGCGCTCGCGCAGGCGATCGCGATGTCCGGCCCGGTGCGGTGGGCTGACCCCCAACGGTTGGATCAGAGCCACCGGCATCGGCAGCGTCGATCTCATCGACCGGCAAGTGGTCTTCGGCCTCAGGCATGGTACCCATGCGCGCACGGCCGCCCGGCTCACTCAGACGGTTGCGCGCGCCATTGATGGTGAAGCCCTCTTCATAGAGGAGCTCACGGATACGGCGCACCAGAAGCACTTCATGGTGCTGGTAGTAACGGCGATTGCCACGCCGCTTCATTGGGCGCAGCTGCGTGAATTCCTGCTCCCAGTAGCGCAGCACATGAGGCTTCACCCCGCACAGTTCACTGACTTCACCAATGGTGAAGTAGCGCTTGGCCGGTATGGGTGGCAGGACCACCTTGCTGCCGTTTCGGGAGCTCATGTCGAGTGCTTGGCGCCGCAGCGTGCTGGTTTCAGTCTGCCTGCGCGACCGCCAGCGCAGGCGGCTCTGAGGCCTCGATCTGCGCCTTGAGCTTCTGGCTGGCATGGAAGGTGACCACGCGACGCGCGGAGATGGGGATTGCCTCTCCGGTCTTGGGATTACGGCCTGGGCGCTGGGGCTTGTCGCGCAGCTGAAAATTGCCAAAGCCAGACAGCTTGACGCTTTCGCCGCGCTCGAGCGCCTGCCGGATCTCGTCGAAAAAGGTTTCGACCATGTCTTTGGCTTCGCGCTTGTTCAGACCCACCTGCTCAAACAGGAGCTCGGCGAGTTCAGCC
>JBIKMC010000077.1:0-12930 GCA_044359405.1 Burkholderiaceae bacterium | reverse complement strand
CGACATCTGGCGTATGGGGTGTCAAACGCGACGAATGACCAGCGAGCCGTTCGTGCCGCCGAACCCGAAGGAGTTCTTGAGCGCAACCTTGATGGGCATTGAACGTGCCTCATTGGCGCAGTAATCGAGATCGCACTCGGGATCCTGATTGTGCAGATTGATGGTTGGCGGAGACACCTGATGATGTACGGCCAGAATCGTGAAAACCGTCTCGATGCCACCGGCGCCACCCAACGCATGCCCCGTCATGGACTTGGTGGAATTGACCACCGCACGGCGAGCGGCATCAAGCCCAAGCGCAGCCTTGATCGCTTCGGTTTCGTTCTTGTCGCCCAAAGGCGTGGAAGTGCCATGGGCATTGATGTAGTCAACCTCATCGGGATTGACCCGGGCGCTGCGCATGGCCGCCTGCATGCAGCGGCGCGGACCATCCATGTTGGGCGCTGTGATGTGGTGGGCATCAGCGCTCATGCCAAAGCCGGCAATTTCAGCGTAAATCCGGGCGCCTCGCCGACGTGCATGCTCGTACTCTTCGAGCACGACGACCCCAGCGCCTTCGCCCAGCACGAAGCCATCACGGTCACGATCCCAGGGCCGACTGGCAGCCGCGGGGTCATCATTGCGGGTCGACAGCGCGCGCGCCGCTACGAACCCACCTAGACCCAGTGGTGAAATGGTGCTCTCGGCGCCGCCCGCAAGCATGACATCAGCATCGTCGTGCTCAATCAGGCGAGCTGCGTCACCGATGCTGTGCAGGCCCGTGGTGCAGGCGCTGACCACCGCATAGTTGGGCCCGCGCAGACCGAACATGATGGACAACTGACCGGACACCATATTGACAATGGAGCCCGGTACAAAAAAGGGCGATACCCTGCGCACGCCTCGGCCGGTCAGCTCGGTGTGGGTAGCCTCGATCAGTGGCAGGCCACCAATGCCCGAGCCGACCACCACGCCTGCGCGATCCGCATTGGTGTCGTCGATGACCAGGCCGCTATCACGAAGCGCTTCAGCCCCTGCCGCAATACCGTAATGGATGAAGGTGTCGAAATGCCTGGCCTCTTTGGCGGACATGACCTGCGTCACGTCGAAACCCTTTACCTCGCCGGCAATGCGCGTGGGAAAAGACGAGGCATCGAAGCGCGTCACGGGCCCTATGCCCGATTGTCCGGCAAGGACAGCAGCCCAAGCCGTGGCGACCTCATTGCCCACTGGGCAGATAAGTCCAACTCCGGTGACCACAACGCGTCGACTCACGGTTTGCTCTCCTGACGATTCAGCATAGGCACACTGTCGGCGCCTGCGCCCGTAGGGCGGACCAGACAGCCGACCGCACGCAGCCGGCCCGCCACACCCAAAAAGGGCATCAGGACTTGCTGCTGGCGTTTCGGACGTAGTCGATAGCCTGCTGAACCGTCGTGATTTTCTCGGCCTCCTCGTCGGGAATCTCGGTTGAGAACTCTTCTTCGAGAGCCATCACCAGTTCGACCGTATCGAGTGAGTCAGCACCTAAATCATCGACGAAAGATGACTCGTTCTTGATTTCTGCCTCGTTGACGCCGAGTTGCTCCGCAACGATCTTGCGCACGCGTTGTTCGATATTTTCCATGACCTGCTGCTCCTTGTAGCGGTTTGCCGGCCTGCTTCCGTCGCTGGGGCGGACTACTGGCGTGGCGCGGATTATAGTACCTGCGGCAGGCGGCAAACGAGGGCCTGCTCGCCGACACCTCTCTAGGACATGTACATGCCGCCATTCACATGCAGGGTGATCCCCGTGATGTAGGCAGCCTGCCGCGACGCCAGAAAGGCAACCGCGGCAGCAACATCGTCTGGATCGCCGAAACGCCCCAGAGGAATCTGCTGGTGCAAGGCCTTGGCCTGCTCGTCGGTCAGGGCGCGTGTCATGTCGGTATCGATAAACCCGGGCGCCACACAATTGACCGTGATGTTGCGACTGCCAAGCTCGCGGGCAAGCGCGCGACTCATGCCAGCAACCCCGGCTTTGGCAGCCGCATAATTAGCCTGACCCGCATTGCCGCTGGACCCCACCACCGAGGTGATGTTGATGATTCGCCCGTAGCGCGCTTTCATCATCGGGCGCATCACCAGACGAGACATGCGAAAGACGGCGGCTAGGTTGGTGTCGATCACCGCTGACCAGTCCTCGTCCTTCATGCGCATGGCCAGGTTGTCGCGAGTGATACCGGCGTTATTAACCAGAATTGAGGGGCCACCCAATTCGGCCTGCAGTCGGTCGAGCAGGGCCTGCGCCGCCGCCGAGTCGGTCACATCCAGCACTTCGCCTCGTCCGGTGTTTGACGCAGCCGCGAGCGCTTCGGTGATGGCCTGGGCACCCGTGCTGGTGGTGGCCGTGCCGATGACGGTGGCACCCTCGCGCGCCAGCGCCAGCGCGATGGCTCTACCGATCCCGCGGGAAGCCCCCGTGACGATGGCAACCTGCCCTTGCATATTCATGCGCACTCCTGCAAAACGCTCTGCAGCGATGCGGGGTCAAACACGGCACTCACCTTGAGCGACTTATCAATGCGTGACACCAGGCCGGCCAATACCTTGCCTGGACCGAACTCGATCACGTGCGTAACGCCCTGCCCCGCCAGGGCCTGCACCACCTCCACCCAGCGCACGGCACCCGATGCCTGACGGACCAACGCATCGCGGATGCGATCAGGCTCAGTCTCGACCCGGGCATCGACGTTGTTGACCAGGGCATACCGGGGAGTCTTGAGAGCGATGCCGGCCAACACGCCCTCCAGTCGAATACCGGCGGGCCTCAGCAGGGAAGAATGAAAGGGCGCTGACACGGGTAGCGGCAGCGCGCGCTTGGCTCCAAGAGCCTTTGCATGTTCGCAGGCACGCTCGACCGCAGCCTTATGGCCGGCAATGACCACCTGCGCGGGTGCGTTGTAATTTGCCGCCTCGACGACCAGGCCCTGATGCTCGGCCGCCGCCATGGCACAGGCCTGTCGGACCTGATCGTCGGCGAGCCCGAGAATAGCCGCCATGCTGCCCTGCCCCACGGGCACCGCCTCCTGCATCGCCTGCGCTCTGAGGCGAACCAGACGTACCGCCTCGGGCAGTGCAATCGCCTGAGCAGCGGCAAGCGCCGTGTACTCCCCCAGACTGTGACCGGCAACGGCTGCAGGCTCTGGCCCTCCCGCCTCTTGCCAGGCTCGAAAACACGCAAGGCCCGCGACCAGCATAGCCGGCTGTGTATTGACCGTGAGCGAAAGGAACTCGGCAGGACCTTCGGCAATGAGCGTAGACAGCGCTTCACCGAGCGCCTGATCGGCCTGATGTAGGACATCGCGCACCGCCGATGAACCCGAGAAGCCGCTCAGCATGCCGACCGCCTGAGAGCCCTGTCCAGGAAACACAAAAGCAAGCGTCATCGTCAAATCCTCACATCCTCACCAGCACGGCGCCCCAGGCCATGCCACCGCCGACGCCCTCAAGCATCACCAGATGACCTGGACGAATACGCCCATCGCGTACCGCCACATCGAGAGCGAGCGGAATCGACGCGGCGGATGTATTGGCATGCTGATCAACGGTCACGACCACTTTTTCGGCGGGCATACCGAGTCGCTTCGCAGTGGCCTGAAGAATACGAACGTTGGCCTGATGTGGAATGAGCCAGTCGAGCGCCTCAAGCGTGACTCCAGCCCGCTGCGCGGTTTCGCGCGCTACCGAATCGAGAACATTGACCGCAAATTTGAAGACAGCCTGCCCGTCCATGCGCAGGAACGGCGACCCGGTCACCACGCCACGGTCAACATTGCCCGGCGTGCAAAGAATATGCTCGTAATGGCCGTCAGCGTGCAGACTGGCGGCCAGCACCCCCGGTGCATCGGCCTGCTCGAGAACCACGGCCCCCGCTCCATCGCCAAACAACACACAGGTACCGCGGTCATTCCAGTCAAGAATCCGCGAGAACACCTCGGCGCCAATCACCAGTGCCCGTTTGGCCAGACCGGTGCGAATCATTGCGTCGGCGGTGGCCATTGCGTACACGAAACCACTGCACACGGCCTGTACATCGAAGGCTGCACCGCCGCTGATGCCCAGCGCCTTTTGCACCAGACAGGCTGTGCTGGGAAAAATATGGTCAGGGGTTGACGTGGCCACGATGATCAGATCGATCTCAGCCGCCTGGCGTCCGGCACGGGCCAGGGCACCCCGCGATGCCTCAGCCGCCAGCGAGCTGGAGGTCACATCGGCACCAGCCAGATAACGTTGACGAATGCCCGTGCGCTCGACGATCCAATCGTCCGAGGTGTCTATCCCTCGGGCAGCGAGCTCACGCACCAGCGTTGCGTTATCGACGCAGCGTGCAGGAAACGCAGACCCCGTACCTGTGATGCGTGAATACGGGGTGGTCATGACGCAAGGGCCTGGCCTGGCATCGCCGGCACTTCATTGCCGGGCGCGGTGACAGATGTTGCCGCAGAAAGCACCAGCGGTATTGCCGCCGCAATCTTGGCGGGAAGCGCATTGCGCGCCGCGTCATAAGCGCGCTGCAAGGCGTTCTCAAAACCAGCCTCATCGGCTGAACCATGACTCTTGATGACAACGCCCCTGAGTCCCACCAGGCTTGCGCCGTTGTAGCGACCGGGATCGACCCGCTGGCGAAAGCGCTTGAGCACGGGCATGGCGCAAACGGCCATCAGACGCGTCAGCGGCGTTCGCGAAAACTCTTCACGCATCATGCCGGTCAGCATGCGCGCGAGACCCTCGGAGGTCTTGAGGGCGACGTTGCCGACAAAGCCATCACACACAACCACGTCGGTTGTGCCCTCGTAGATGTCGTTGCCTTCAACATTGCCGTAAAAATTCAGCCCGCTTTGACGCAGCAACTCAGCCGCCTGCCGCACCACATCGTTACCTTTGATCAGTTCTTCGCCGATGTTGAGCAAACCCACGCTGGGGCGGGACTTGCCCTCAAGCGCTGTCACGAGCGCAGCACCCATGAGACCGAATTGCAGATAGTGGATCGGCTCGCAATCGACGTTGGCACCCAGGTCAAGCATGGTTGTGGCGCCGCCCTGACTGTTCGGAATCTGCGTTGCAATGGCAGGGCGGTCAATACCGTCGAGCATCTTCAGCACAAAGCGGGACATCGCCATGAGTGCGCCGGTGTTGCCAGCACTGACACAGGCGTCAGCAGCATCGTCACGCACCAGGTCAAGCGCCTTGCGCATGGACGAATTGCGCTTGGAGCGCAATGCCACCGCGGGCGCGTCGTCCATGGCGACTACCTCGGACGCATGAACGACGCGAAAAAGTCCAAGATCTGAGGGAGCGATCGACCGCAGGCGCGCGACGATGGAAGTTTCATCACCCACCAGGAATACTTCGAGCCCAGGAGTTTTACGCCTGAACGCAAGCGCCGCGGGTAGCGTGACCGTCAACCCGTGATCGCCGCCCATGCAGTCAATGGCTAAGCGAACCGTCATGGGCCAGCCAGTGTCGTCGGCCGAATGTCAAGGACCGCCAGGATGCTTGTCGGGCGAATAAGCCGCCAACCGTGCACGACTTCAGCCCCGGCTTCGCTCTCAGCTTATTCGTCAGCTTTAGTCTTGATGACTTTCTTGCCGCGATAAAAGCCGGTCGGGCTGACGTGATGACGCAGGTGTACCTCGCCCGTGGTGGGCTCCACGGCCAGCGGCGGGGCGCTTAAAAAATCGTGAGCGCGATGCATGCCCCGTTTGGAGGGCGACTTCTTGTTCTGCTGGACGGCCATTTGATGGTCTCCAAGTTTCAAATTAACTCGAAACTATATCACGTCGAGCGCTTGGACTTGAAATCGACCAGGGCCGCAAAAGGTTTGCGAGTGCCGTTATGCGAAGGCTCCGCCAGGGGGGCAGTGGTGATCGCCCCACTTTGCCCGACGTCCGTACCAAGCTCGGGACTTTGATTCAGACGATCGGCCGACTGAAGGCTGCAGTCGGGATGCGTCGCCACCGATGGCAGCGCCAGAATGACTTCGTCTTCGATCAGGTCACTCACATTGAAGCGTCGATCACCCACCAGAACATCCGACTCATCACTCAGGTCAAGGTCGATCGCCTCACGCTCGGTGCGCGCGAGCAGGAACCCACGGGTGAGCTCTAATTTGAACCCGAGCGGACGCAGACAGCGCGAGCAAACCAGTCGCAGGGGCGCTTCAACCCGCAGCTGCAACGTGCGTTCGACGCTGCCATCGCTACGTTGACGGCTTGCGCCCCTGAGCTGCCAGCTCAGTTCGCCCTCGCTGTCGCTCAGCAAAGAGTCCAGTCGGCTCAGCGCGCCGAGCGCCAGGACTCCCGACTGACTGGCCGCCCGCCGAGTGAATTCGTCGGTATCAATGTGAAGGGGTTTCATGAGGCCCTTATCATATCGCCATGAAGCTCATTCTCGCCTCCACCTCACCATACCGTCGCGAACTGCTGGGCCGGCTGCGCCTGCCTTTTGAGATCGAATCGCCGGGCGTCGACGAGCAGGCGCTTGCTGGAGAAACGCCCCGGCAGCTGGCCGAGCGACTCGCCCGGGAGAAGGCGCTGGCCGTTGCAAAGCGCCATGTCGACGCACTGGTCATCGGCTCTGATCAGACCGCCAGCATCGACGGGCTCAACATCATCGGCAAGCCCGGCTCCCATGAACGAGCGCGCGAACAACTTCGTGCGGCGTCTGGTCGCACCCTGACCTTTCATAGCGCAATGTGCGTTGCGCATATCGGCCAGGGGCGCTCGGACACGGTCTGCGTCGACACGCGTGTGCGCTTTCGTAACCTGAACGATGACGAAATTGAGCAGTACCTGCTGGCCGAAACGCCCTATGACTGCGCGGGCTCCGCCAAATCAGAGGGTCTGGGTATTTCGTTGTTGCAGGCCATTGAGGGCCCGGACCCCACCGCGCTGATTGGACTGCCTCTCATCGAACTGTCACGCCTATTGCGCCAGGCGGGCCTGCGCATTCCCGGTGCATCGGGGCAGGTGCCACGCACTCACGGCACTACCCGCGATACGCGCTAGGTGCATCTTGGCAGACCCTGAGGCTCAACCCGCAAGGCCTGAACCCGCGCCTGCGCAAGCAGCATCGATCCGGCATCGTAAGACCGCACCAGGGCAGCTCTGGCTCATTCCAACGCCGATTACCAGCCCCGACGATGCACTGCGCACACTGCCGGCGGCCACGCTTGAAGCACTCCGACCGCTCGACTACTTCATCGTTGAAGAGGCTAAGACCGCGCGAGCGTTTTTGAAGGCCGCGCGGGTGGAGCACCCCCTGCAGGAACTTGACATCCGCGAATTCAACGAGCACACGCCGGCGCAGGCCATCGAGGGACTGCTTGCCCCGATCCTGGCCGGCCGTGACGCTGCCTTGATCTCCGAGGCAGGATGTCCGGCGGTTGCCGATCCGGGCGCGGGCCTGATCGCCGCCGCGCGGCGCCTGGGTATTCGCATACGCCCCCTGGTCGGACCTAGTGCCATCATGCTGGCACTGATGGCCAGCGGCCTGGAGGGTCAACGATTCAGCTTCGGCGGCTACCTTCCACAAGCTTCGCAAGAGCGAGCACCCGCCTTGCGAGCCCTGGAGAATCGATCAGCGCGCGAGCGCGAGACCGTGCTTTTTATTGAGACTCCGTACCGAAACCAGGCGATGTACCTGAGCGCCTGCCAGGCCCTCGCGCCCGACACCCAATTGCTGATTGCCAGCGACCTCGGCGGATCTGAGGAAAGCATCCACTGCGCCACGGTGGCGCAGTGGCGAATGTCCCCCATCGAGCTACCCAAGCTACCAACGGTCTTCGGCATCCTGGCGTTTCAGCGTGATCGGGTTCAGGGCCAGCGATCATCTCAGCGAAGGAAGCTGAAACATCCCTGACAGAGCACGGGCCCCTGCCTGTCCTGCGGACATACCGACGCGGCGCGCCAACCGATCGGCAAAATTCTCGTGCCGCGAAAAATCCACCACATGCTCGGCCTTGATCACCTCGCGCGCTACATGATCGACGGACCCCAGGGCGTCGGCCAAGCCCAACTCAAGCCCGCGCTCGCCTGTCCACACCAAGCCGGAGAAAATCGCAGCATCCGTCTTGAGCCTGCTGCCCCGCCCCGCCTTCACAGCGTCTATGAATTGGCGATGAATATCGGAGAGCAACTGCTCAGCATGCTTGCGCTGTCGATCATCGATGGGCGAAAAGCTATCCATAAAGCCCTTATTCTCACCGGCGGTAAGCAGCCGCCGCTCAACGCCGAGCTTGTCCATTGCGCCCACAAAGCCGAAGCCATCCATCAGCACGCCAATCGAGCCAATGATGCTGGCCCGATCGACAAAAATCTGGTCGGCGGCCGCGGCCACGTAGTAGCCACCCGAGGCACAGATCTCTTCGACCACCGCGTGCAGTGGTTTGTCAGGATGCTTTTCGCGCAGACGCCTCACTTCGTTATAAACAATGCCCGCCTGAACTGGACTGCCACCCGGACTGTTGATCCGCAAAATAACGCCTGCGGTACCAGGGTGCGCGAAGGCTGCCTGCAGTGCCTCGACGATCAAATCGGCGGAGGCCTCGGTGTCGGCATCCAAAACGCCCTTGATTTCAACCAAGGCCGTATGCCGCGACGATCCCGCGCCATGCCCGCCGGGCGAAAGTCCGAAAAACAGCACGAGCGCGAGCGCGGCGACACCGAGATAGGCGAATCGAAAAAATATTCGCCAACGTCGGGCACGACGCTGCTCAATGATCGTGGCGAGCAACACCCGCTCGATCAACCCCGCCGTCCCAACAGAGCTGCCGGAGCCGGCGCCTTGACCCGCCCCGCTGCCTGGCGAGTCCATTGACCCGGACCGTGCATCGGCCTGCGGCTGATCACCCTGGGATACCTGTGTCATGGTGTGTTGTCCTTTGACGGCGCCGACGCGTCGATCACCCCGACGATAACCAATCCATCGATCTCGCGACAGGGAAGAGCCTGAAGACTACGACCGCGGCAGGGACCTGCCACGCAATAGCCATCATCCGGTCGGTACATGGCGCCATGAGTCGCACAAATCAAGTAGAGACCTGAGTCCTCGAAAAAACGCCCCGGCTGCCAGTCAAGCTCGACAGGGACATGCGCGCACCGGTTCAAAAACGCACGCGCCTGACCGTCGTAGCGCACCACGAAAGCTGGCTGGGCAAGTCCGCTTGGGCTGGCCCATGGCGGCAAGTCGAACCGCACACCGTCTGCGCCCTCGACCAACTGGTCGGCTCGACATACCTGGAGCCAGCGATTGGGCGACGATCCGCCAGCAGGCACTGAATCATCCGGGGACATCAGAAGCACTCCGCTCAGGGTCGAAGAGACGATGACAGCTGCGACAGCAGCACCGCACGCAGCCCGGCCACATCGTCCACAAGGGCAATGGACGGCTCGCTGGCCAGCTGCTCTCTGGGGTGAGCGCCGTAACTGACACCGATCGCGTGCGCGCCTGCCGCCCGCGCCATTCCAAGATCATGCGTCGTGTCCCCCACCATGAGCAGCGCATTCGGCTGAAGTTCGAGTTCCTCACACAGATCAAGCAACATCCAGGGGTGGGGTTTGGGCTCGCCCTCATCCGCGCAGCGGGTCGCGACAAAACGCCCATGCCACCCCATCTGCGTCAACGCGCGATTGAGTCCGACCCTCGACTTGCCGGTGGCCACGGCCACATCGACGCCCATCGCGGCCAGTGCATCCAACAGGTCAACAATGCCATCGAATGGCGTCAGGTCAGCATCGCGAGACAGGTAGTGATGGCGGTATCGCTCGACGAAGGCCGGGTAACCCTCTGGCGTCAGGCTGGGAACGGCCGAACTCAGCGCATCGCGTAGTCCAAGACCGATGACATGAGAAGCATCCCGAAATGAGGGCACCGGAAGCTCAAGGTCGGCCGCAGCCTGGCGAATCGCATGAGCGATCGCGCCGGTGGAGTCAACCAGCGTTCCATCCCAATCAAAGACGACCAACGGCGGTGCGTTCATAGTATGTGGTGAGCCAATCAGGCAGTCGTGGCGTGGCCGGAGGATACGCGAGCCCGCTCCAGCCTGGAAACCGCCTCGGCCGCATCAGAGCCGGCAGCACGCATAAATGCGGCATAAGCCTCGGGCATCGGCGCCTCCAGTGCGATCGGACGCCCAGTGATCGGATGATGAAGCGCCAAGGTATGGGCATGCAGAAACATACGCTTGAATCCATGCCTGGCCAGAAGTCGGTTCAGTGCATAGTCGCCATACTTGTCATCGCCCGCCACGGGCTTGCCTTCATGAGCAAAATGTACGCGGATCTGGTGAGTACGCCCAGTTTCTATCTGTGCTCTCACCAGACTGAACTCGCCGACGCCACCGAGGGACAGATGGCACAAGCCGGTGACTCGGGTGAGCGCCTCCCTTCCTCCTGCCTGAACCTGTACCCGCCGATCGCCGTCGTGCGCCGGCATTCGGTGCAAGGGCGCATCGATGGCACGGGTTCGTAATGGCCAGCGGCCGCTGGCAATCGCCAGATACGATTTTTTGAGTGACCGCTCGCGAAACTGCTGATGCAGCCCCAGCAGGGCCGCTCGCCGGCAGGCGACGACCAAAATGCCGGACGTTTCCCGGTCGAGACGATGTGCCAGCTCGAGAAAACGCGCAGTCGGCCTGAGCAGCCGCAACCACTCGATAACGCCCCGGCTGACGCCGCTTCCGCCATGAACCGCAAGCCCTGCCGGCTTATTGATCACCAGCAGGTGCTCGTCCTCGAAAAGCAGCTGCAGCGCGGGTGCCGTGCCGACAGATCCGGACCCGGCTTGCGCGGCGGCGCCTGCGACAGCGCTCTGGCTTCGGGCCTCGAGCCCACGCACGGGCGGAATGCGGATCCGATCGCCAGCGGCAAGACGTCGGTCGGCTGCTGCCCTGCCCCCGTTCACCCGGACCTGGCCGCTTCGGATCAGTTGATAGACATGCGACTTGGGGATGCCGCGACAGACCCTGACCAGAAAGTTGTCCAGGCGCTGCCCCTCGTGCTCCTCGTCCACCGTGAGAATGCGCACCTGGCTGGGCCCAGCCGCCGAAAATTCAGCTGGCCTCGCGCTAGGTTGTGCTTCAATATTTTTACGTAAGCCGTTCAACTTGTTATACTTTCGTGGACAGGTGCCAATCCGGGTACAGCGGGGCAAAGCCGGAAAAACAAACAATTTCCAGCTTGATCGGCACGAACGCCTGTGTCTCACCTTGCATCCGCAGATGAGTCAGGCCTTCAGTGGCGCATCGATGACAGTCCTCGATTGCGATTCAACTTCACGCCAGCAACACGATTGTACTGGTCACTGGGGTGCAGCTCGGACGGTGCACATGTCGGGAAGAATACTCAACGGCGCTTGTGTGGGTCCTTTGACGGGCACGCAAGCGTGGGATGATGCGAAACTTCTGAGAAGATCAGGTTGAGGCGCCGAGAAGGCGTCAAACCCGTGGACAGGATCGATACGAACGTGCATACGCGCATGAGTTCCGGCGGCCGCCTCTGCCCAAAGAGCAGCGGTATCGGCTCGCTCCACCGCCCCCTTGGACGCGCATGGCGTCGGCGGTGCATGCTCCGTGCGGCAGTTCAGCGTTCCTGATCGCTTCTACCTTCCCTTCGCATCCCCGCTGACCGTCGCGCGAGGTCACGCCCATTCGCGCGGGGAGTCATTTGCATGAAGCGAATGCTGTTTAATGCCACCCACGCTGAGGAGCTCAGGGTGGCCATTGTCGACGGCCAAAAGCTGATCGACATCGATATCGAATCTGCGGGTCGGGAGTCACGAAAAAGCAATATCTACAAGGGCGTTGTCACCCGCGTTGAGCCCAGCCTTGAGGCCTGTTTCGTCAACTATGGCGAAGAGCGTCACGGCTTTCTGCCCTACAAGGAAATTTCCAAAGCTTTTTTCAAGCAGGGAGTCGAGGTCTCCCGCGCACGAATCCAGGACGTCATCAGCGAAGGCACCGAGCTGATCGTCCAGGTCGACAAAGAAGAGCGCGGCAATAAAGGCGCTGCGCTGACGACCTTTGTATCGCTCGCCGGGCGTTATCTGGTACTCATGCCGAATAACCCTCGCGGTGGTGGCGTCTCCCGCCGTGTCGAGGGTGAAGAGCGGCAAGAACTTCGCGAGACGATGGAGAAGCTTGAACACCCGGCTGGCATGAGCCTCATCGCTCGAACTGCGGGAATCGGCCGGTCCGGCGAAGAGCTCCAGTGGGACCTTAATTATCTGCTCAAGCTGTGGTCAGCCATTGATGCGGCCGCGGGATCGGCCCCTGGCCCCTTCCTGATTTACCAGGAATCCAGTCTGGTGATCCGCGCGATTCGCGACTATTTCACCCCCGATATTGGCGAAATCCTGATCGATTCAGAAGATATCGCCGAGCAGGCCAGGCAATTCATGGCCCACGTCATGCCCGACACGGTCGGACGGGTCAAGCGCTATCGCGACGACGTGCCGCTTTTTTCACGCTTTCAGATCGAACACCAGATTGAGACGGCCTACTCGCGGGTCGTTCCGCTTCCCTCGGGTGGGGCGGTGGTCATCGACCACACCGAGGCGCTGGTCGCTATCGATGTGAATTCGGCGCGGGCCACCAAGGGCGCTGATATCGAGGAAACAGCACTGCGTACCAACCTGGAGGCCGCCGATGAAGCGGCCAGGCAGATGCGGTTGCGTGACCTCGGCGGGCTCATCGTGATCGACTTCATCGACATGGAGAACGCCAAGAACCAGCGCGAGGTCGAGCAGCGTCTGAAGGACGCATTGCACTACGACAGGGCCCGCGTGCAGATGGGCAAAATCTCGCGCTTCGGGCTCATGGAGTTGTCGCGCCAGCGACTGCGCCCTGCGCTCAATGAAGGCACCCACATCACCTGCCCGCGTTGCAATGGCACAGGCGTCATCCGCGACACC
>JBIKMC010000336.1:0-3779 GCA_044359405.1 Burkholderiaceae bacterium | reverse complement strand
GATACCGCGCGCGCCCGGTTCGTCGCTGGTCCGCGCGAACACGCAATAGAAATCGGCAATGCCGCCGTTGGAGATCCAGGTCTTGGTGCCATCCAGTACCCAGTCGCCTTGCGCTGTGCGTGCGGCCCGGGTGGTCATTGCGGCAACATCAGACCCTGCCTGGGGCTCGGACAGCGCGAACGCGGCAATGGCCTCACCGCGCATGACCCGCGGCAGATAAGCGGTGCGCAGGGACTCATTGCCACCCAGGGTGATGGGGCCACTACCCAGGCCCTGCATGGCGAAAGCGAAGTCGGCCAGGCCATCATGGAAGGCCAGCGTATCTCGAATGAGGCAGAGCGCGCGTGAATCGAGCGCGGCAAACGCCCCACCCCAGGTGGCGGACACGCAGTAGCGCAGCCAGCCCCCATCGCCGAGTGCCCGCACCAGGGAGCGGCAGGTATTGTCAGTATCGGCATGATCGACATGCTCAAGCGCCTTAGCCGCCCAGGCATCGAGTGAATCAACCAGTTGCGCGTGCGCTGTCTCAAAGAACGGCAGCGCCGTGTCAGGCCAGCTGGGGCGCAGTTTCTGTGTCGAGGTCGAGCCTGTCAGCCCCGATGCCGTGCCCACTGGCCCTGACGCCGTGCCTGCCTGCCCCGATGAACGGGATTCCGTCGGTCGGTCATTGCGATCCTTCATGGCGGTCTTGTCCAATCAATCAGAGGTCAGTCGCCCTGAAACACGGGGGTCTGCTTGGCGACGAAGGCCTTGTAGGCCCGCTCAAAGTCCTGGGTCTGCATGCAGATGGCCTGGGCCTGAGCCTCAGCCTCAATGGCCTGCTCGACGCTCATGGCCCACTCCTGGTGCAGCATGGTTTTGGTGATGCCATGGGCAAAGCTGGGGCCGTCGGCCAGACTGCGGGCCAGCGCCTGCGCATCCGTTAAAAGGGACTCGGGCTGGCACAGCCGATTGTGAAATCCCCAGGCCAGCCCCTCATCGGCCGTCATCGCGCGGCCGGTATACAGCAGCTCGGCCGCGCGACCCTGTCCGATGATTCGCGGCAGTATCGAGCAGGCACCCATGTCGCAGCCTGCCAGGCCAACCCGAGTGAACAGAAAGGCCGTCTTGGTCTTGGCCGTTGCGTAGCGGAAGTCGCTTGCCATGGCGATGATGGCACCGGCCCCCGCGCAAACGCCTTCGATTGCGGCGATGATGGGTTGAGGACAGCGCCGCATGGCCAGCACCAGGTCGCCAGTCATGCGTGTGAATTCGAGCAGATCGGGCATCTGCATGCCCACCAGGGGACCGATGATTTCGTGCACATCTCCGCCCGAGCAGAAGTTACCGCCCGCGCCCGTCACCACGATGGCGCGAACATCCTGGGCATAGGTCAGCGCGCGAAACAGATCGCGCAATTCCGCATATGACTCGAAGGTGAGGGGGTTCTTGCGATCGGGCCGATTCAGGGTGATGGTGGCGACCCGCTCGCTGCAGGACCAGCTGAAATGTCTCGCCTCATAGGCGGCAAACTGGCGAGGGACTTCGCGGTTGAGAACGGTACTCAAGGGACTCTCCTGAAACGGTTTGCGGCCCTGTTCAGACCGATTTCCCCAGTTTACTTTAGGCCTAAAGCAATTTCAGCTACGGACAGACACGCTCTCAGACAGACCTTGTTTGAGCTTGCCCAGAAGCTCATGCAGATGCTGCCGCTCTGAGGGGGTCAGTGCAGAGAACATATCGGACACCCAGCCCTCGTGTTCAGCCGCCATCTCCTCAAAGCGGGTTTTGCCCTTGACCGTGAGTCTGAGCCGGGTGGCACGGCGATCCCCTTCGACGGCTTCGCGACGGATCAGGCCCTCGGATTGAAGGGAGTCGGCGAGCCCGGTGACGTTGCCCCCGGTGACCATCAGCCGGCGCGAGAGCTCGCTCATCAGCAGCCCTTCTGGTTGCCGCTGCAACTGCGACAACAGATCAAAGCGGGGTAGGGTCGAGCCGAAGCGCTGCCGCAAGGACTGGCCCAGGCTGCCCTCGACGAGATTGGTGCAGGCAAGCAGACGAAGCCAAAGCCTAAGCACGGGCAACTGTGAGTCGGTGTCGGTTGTACTCATGGGCGCAGAGTTTAACGCTGGCCCAAAAGAAAAAAACCCACCGCCGAAGCGGTGGGTTTTGCAAACTAGTTTCGATGACTGCCGTCTTTCGACGGCCTAACATCAGAACTGGTGACGGATACCGAGGTCGAAACCACTCGAACTCTGATTCGCAGCGGTCGTCGACCCGTTCAAGGCATAAGACGCACCGTTGCTGTTGTCCACACGAGCATACGTTCCATACAGAGAGGTACGCTTGCTCAGGATGTGCACGTAACCAAGTGCAATTTGCCCAACCTTCACACCACCGGCAGTATCACGCTCGTGCGTCGAGTAGGAGCCACGAATCATGTGGGCACCGAGCGGTGCGGTTACGCCGATCAGCATACCCTTGTGGTCAACACCACCAGCAGCCTCATCCGTATTGATGTAAGCCATCACGTTGGCAACACCGAAGTTGTAGCTACCGCCAAAGTTGGTGGTCTTCCAATCACCCGCGGCAAGATTGGTCGAGCCGCTGGCAGCAACGACGTTCCAGTTCTTACCTGCGTAGCCCACACGGAAACTGGAGCCGCCGCCATCGTCCTTGCTACCGGGATTTGCTGCTGTCGGGGTATTCGAGGCGTTTTCGCCCATGAAATACATGACGGTCCCGTACAAGCCACCGGTACCGGTGATCATGTTGCCGTTCAAGGCGTATCCGTATCCGTAGGCAATGCTGTTCGAAGCGCGGACGGCGGTCGTGCCTCCACCCGCACTGCAAGGGGTCGCTGAGCAACCACGAACACCCTGAGCAGCCGAGGCGCCCACGCCGTTGGTACCGAAGGGGTCAAGCCCGGTGAGCGTCCAGAAATGGGGGGTGTAGTCGCGGCCAAGTCGAACCTCACCCCACGAACCGGCGATTGAACCCGTTGCGCGACGGTTGAAAGTGAGGCCCTGATTCCGGGCATTAAGTGCGGGGGCCCCGGTTGCCCCGACAGGGGCAACTGCGGGGGCCACAGCTTGGGCAGCCGTCGGCAGGATTGCCTGATTGTTGTTGTTCGTGGCAGCACCGGCCCCCGAGTCAGCAGCGAAATCTGCTTCAAGCCAGAAGCCCGCTTTGAGCCCGCCAGCCATATCCTCGGTGCCGCGAATATGCACGTTGCTGGAAGACACGCGGTTTGTCGAAAGAGCGTTGAGGTTCGCGGTGCTACCGCGGCCAGCAGCATAGCCCACGTCAAAATTACCGCCCAGCACGATGTTGGTCTGCGCGAAGGCGGCGCCGGTCATCGACAGCACAGCCGCGGCAATCAGAGTCTTTTTCATTGCAAGTCTCTCCAAGGTTTAACAAGGTGTCTCAGCTCTGGAGTCACACGCCAGGTGGCAATGGGACGTCGGAGCCAACCTCCATCCAGGAAGTTGGACGTATTCCATCAGACACCGTCCACGCGTGCAAAGAAAACCGTGCGCAATGCGCCTCAGGCGTTGCAGGCGCGCAACAAAATCGCTCGCACAGCTAGATTGACTTGCAACAAGAGAGTCGACGTTCAGCGCTGAAGCTTGAGTTGCCGACCAGTCGACCACCTCGTTAGACAGCGATCCCCAAAGCGAGCCTCGCCTGTCCTGTCCCGGTATCATGTACGAATGAACGCATTTCGACGCTTTTCGCCGCTGGATGGGCTACTCGCAGGTGCCTGTCGCGCCCTTGCAACACTGTCTGATGCGGTGCCC
>JBIKMC010000335.1:0-3780 GCA_044359405.1 Burkholderiaceae bacterium | reverse complement strand
CCGGATACTTTCCGGTTAACCCGCCGGTTAAGGGGCAGCCAGTGTGTCCGCCCCGATCTGTAGAGGTGTTCGCGTGAACAATATGTTTTCTAAAGCGGCAGTCTGGATGGTGATAGCCCTTGTGTTATTCACTGTCTTCAAACAGTTTGACTCGCGACCTGGGCGTGGCAGTGATATGCCTTATTCGCAGTTCATGGCTGAGGCGCGCGATGGCCGCATCGACAGCGTTCTGGTCGATGGGCGCACCCTGCGTGCCCGCACCCGCGATGGCCGCAGTTTCACGGTGTATTCGCCCAGCGACATCTGGATGGTCGGTGACCTGATGAAGTACGGCGTTCAGGTCAACGCCAAACCTGAGGAAGAGCAGTCGCTACTGCTCAATATTTTCGTCTCCTGGTTCCCCATGCTGCTGCTGATCGGGGTGTGGGTATTTTTCATGCGGCAGATGCAGGGAGGTGGTCGCGGCGGGGCTTTCTCATTCGGCAAGTCGCGCGCGCGTATGCTCGATGAGTCCACTAACGCCATTACATTTGCCGACGTGGCCGGCTGCGACGAGGCCAAGGAAGAGGTTCAGGAGCTCGTTGAGTTTTTGCGTGACCCCAGTAAGTTTCAAAAGCTCGGCGGGCGCATTCCGCGTGGCGTGCTGATGGTGGGCTCGCCGGGTACCGGCAAGACCCTGTTGGCGAAGGCGATCGCGGGTGAGGCCAAGGTACCGTTTTTCTCCATCTCGGGCTCTGACTTCGTTGAAATGTTTGTGGGCGTGGGTGCGGCTCGTGTTCGCGACATGTTCGAGAACGCCAAGAAGCATTCCCCCTGCATTCTGTTCATTGACGAGATCGACGCGGTGGGTCGCCAGCGTGGTGCTGGTCTGGGCGGTGGTAATGACGAACGCGAGCAGACGCTCAATCAGTTGCTGGTCGAAATGGATGGCTTCGAAACGGGCCAGGGTGTCCTCGTCATCGCAGCCACCAACCGTCCCGATGTGCTTGATCCGGCGCTGCTACGGCCAGGCCGTTTTGATCGGCAGGTTGTGGTGCCTCTGCCCGATATTCGGGGTCGAGAGCAGATCCTGACGGTACACATGCGCAAGGTGCCGATGGCGCCCGACGTTCGGGCCGATGTGCTGGCGCGCGGGACGCCAGGTTTTTCGGGTGCCGATCTCGCCAATCTGGTCAATGAGGCAGCCTTGTTTGCCGCACGGCGTAACGGTCGACTGGTTGAGATGATCGATTTCGAGCGTGCCAAAGACAAGATCATCATGGGTGCTGAGCGGCGCTCCATCGTCATGCCCGAAGATGAGCGTCAGAACACCGCCTACCACGAGTCGGGTCACGCGATCGTCGCGCGCATGCTTCCCAAAACAGATCCGGTTCACAAGGTCACCATCATTCCGCGTGGACGCGCTCTGGGCGTCACCATGCAGTTACCTGAGCGCGACCGCTACAGCATGGATCGTGACCGCATGCTGAACACCATTGCGGTGCTCTTTGGCGGACGCATCGCCGAAGAGGTGTTCATGAACCAGATGACCACGGGCGCATCCAACGATTTTGAGCGGGCCACCTCCATCGCCCGCGACATGGTCACCCGCTACGGCATGAGTGATGTGCTGGGCACGATGGTTTATGCCGAGAATGAAGGCGAGATCTTTTTGGGTCGGTCAATTACCAAGACCACCAACATGTCCGAAGAGACCATGCGCAAGGTCGACAGCGAGATTCGCCGCATCATTGACGAGCAGTACGCGGTCGCCCGTCGCATTCTCGAAGACAATCGCGACAAGGTTGAGGCCATGGCCAAGGCCCTGCTCGACTGGGAAACCATCGACGCTGAGCAGATCGAAGACATCATCGCCGGTCGGCCTCCTCGTCCGCCCAAGCCGGGATCTACCGGTGGACCATCAGCGGGCGGCGCGGGCTCGGCAAGTGCACCGGCCACCCCGTCGGCAGCGTCGGCTGAGCCCGCCGCCCAGTAAACGCCACAAAGCGGTTCCCTGTGATCCGGGGCGCACCAAGGTGCGCCCCGAGTACTTTGGGACGCAGACATCACGCCCATGAATCAAACTGATTCCGCGTCTGATTCGTCCTTCAGCCCGTTTCGCTGCGGCAGGTTCAAGCTGTCCCTGCATCGACCGCTCATCATGGGCGTATTGAATCTCACGCCCGACTCGTTCTCAGATGGCGGGCGTATTGGCAGTCTTGAGGCGGCAATCGAGCGGGCCCAAACCTTGATCGACCAGGGCGCCGACATTCTGGATCTGGGTGCCGAGTCAACCCGCCCCGGGGCTGCCCCGGTGCCTGAGAGTGAGGAGTTGCGCTGGCTGGTGCCGCTGATTGAGGCCCTGCGCACGTACCAGGTGCCTCTGTCGATCGACACTCGAAAGCCCCGGGTGATGCGGGCAGTCCTCCAGGCGGGGGCCGATATGATCAACGACGTCGGAGGCTTTCGCCTGCCCGAGGCTGTTGCAGCGGTCGCGGACAGTGCCTGTGGTCTGTGTGTCATGCACATGCGGGGTGAGCCTGCCACCATGCAGCATCGGCCCGTCTACGGGGATGTGATTGAGGAAGTGGGCCTGTTTCTGAGCGATAGGGTTAGGACCTTGGTGTCTGCCGGAATTGATCGCGCGCGCATCGTCATTGATCCCGGTATCGGATTCGGCAAAACTTTGTCGCACAATCTTGCCCTGCTGGCAGCTGGCGCTCGACTGGGTGCTATTGCGCCCGTTCTGGTGGGCGTGTCGCGCAAGTCCATGCTGGGCGAGCTGACCGGTCGTCCGGTCGACCAGCGGCTGGCGGCGAGTCTGTCCGCGGCGCTTGCGGCGCTGTCGCGCGGCGCGCGAATCGTGCGGGTTCATGATGTAGCGCAAACGCGTGATGCCATCGCCGTTTGGCAGGCGATCGCTGAGGCGGGTTAGCATTGAACACCTTGATAGCCCGTCTGTTGGGGTACTGGGACGGGTGGCGGGAGAGCACAGAGTGACACGCAGATACTTCGGAACCGATGGGGTTCGTGGACGAGTCGGTGAGGCGCCCATCACACCTGATTTTGTGATGCGGCTGGGCCATGCGGCCGGCCGGGTGCTGGCCGTCCGCGACCGTACCCCGTCGGTCATCATCGGCAAAGACACCCGTATCTCGGGTTATATGCTGGAAGCGGCGCTTGAGGCGGGTTTGTCGGCAGCGGGTGTCAGTGTGTTTTTATGCGGGCCGTTGCCGACGCCGGCGGTCGCCTATCTGACGCGAGCCCTTCGCCTGTCGGCCGGCGTGGTCATCAGTGCCTCGCACAATCCGTTCGAAGATAACGGTATCAAGTTCTTCTCCGCTGACGGCGACAAGTTGCCCGACGCGGTAGAACTCGCGATCGAAGCCGAGCTCGAGCATCCGCTGCAGTGTGTCAGTTCGGGCAAGTTGGGGCGCGCGCGTCGTGTCAGCGATGCGCCAGGTCGCTACATTGAGTTTTGCAAACGTACCTTCCCAGCGCAGCTTGACCTGCGCGGCCTGCGCCTGGTGGTTGATTGCGCGCATGGCGCGGCTTACCACACCGCGCCCCATGTTTTTCATGAGTTGGGCGCCGATGTGGTGTCGGTGGGCACGGCGCCTGACGGGCTCAACATCAACGCGGGCTGCGGGGCAACCCATCCGGAATACCTGGCGGGTGCGGTGCGTGAGCATGGTGCACAGCTTGGTATCGCGGTCGATGGCGATGCGGACCGGCTGCTGATGGTGGATGCCAGTGGGCGAATCTACAATGGTGATGAACTGCTCTATGTCATCGTGCGCG
>JBIKMC010000334.1:0-3781 GCA_044359405.1 Burkholderiaceae bacterium | reverse complement strand
GGTCGCCTTTACCTCCGTCTCGAAGGCGAGGACATCCGCAACTCAAGCGGTTCGCTGCTCGGGCGTTTCGATGGCCGCGATATGCGTGATGCCGGTGGCAGGCTTATCGGTCGAGTCGAGGGTAGTGATGTACGAGATGCCTCTGGCCGTCTCATGGGACGCGTGTCTGGCGTATCCGCACGTCAGGCTGCCGTTTATTTTTTCTTCTTGCAGTAAAGCCATGCAGCAACTCACAGACCCATTGGGCTTCTCGGCCGATGACGACGAGCCCATACACTACATCCGGCGCACGCATGCCTGGTACGAGGCACTCGGCACCAACAATCCCTATCGCTATGCCTCCTTCTCTGAAGTTCCCTTCGCCGCGTTAAGCAAGCCGCTTGATCGATGCCGGGTGGCCCTGCTGACCACAGCGGCCCCGTTCGACCCGGCCAAGGGCGCGCAGGACTGTAAGGCACCCTACAACGCCAGCGCCAAGTTCTATGAGGTCTACTCAGGCGACTCGTCGCTCGATCATGATCTTCGTGTGTCACACGTTTCCGTTGACCGCGAGCACCTCACTGATGACAGCAACTGCTGGTTTCCGCTGCCGGCCCTGCGACGAGCGCAGGCGCAGGGCCGTATCGGCGAGATCGCCCGCCGCTTTCATGGCATCCCCACCAATCGCAGCCAGCGCCATACGCTGCAGGTTGATTGCCCCGAAGTGTTCAGGCGCTGCGCCGAAGATCAGGTGGATGCGGCCATTCTGGTTGCCAATTGTCCCGTCTGTCATCAGACCATGTCGCTGGTATCGCGCCACCTGGAGTCCAACGGCATTTCCACCGTCGTCATGGGGGCGGCCAAGGACATCGTTGAAAGGTGCGGGGTGGCGCGATTTGTGTTCAGTGATTTTCCGCTGGGCAATGCCGCCGCACGTCCGTTCGACATCGCCTCGCAGGACAGCTCCCTGGGCCTCGCGCTGAGCCTTCTTGAGCACGCCTTCGCGCCGCGCACTACCGTTCAGAACCCATTACGCTGGACTCTCAATCCAGAGTGGCGCCAGGACTATCTCAACCTCAGCCAGCTTACGTCTGAGGAACTCGCACGTCGACGTGAGGAATTTCTACAATCAAAAAGCATCGCCCAGTCCGTTCGCGGTGAGTCACTTAAGCGAAAGTCTTCATCATGAGTTCAGAGGATCAGCGCTCAAGTGAGCACGATGAAGACCTCGGTCCCGACGCTCTCGCACCACTCATGATCGACAATGGATATGCGCTGCTAACCCTGTCGAGAGCGCATCGCGGTAATGCCTTATCGGCCGCTTTGGTGCATGCACTCAACACACAAATTCAGCGCGCGGTTAATACTGAATCTGTGCACAGTCTTGTCTTCGAGGGCGCGGGCAGGCATTTTTGCACGGGATTCGATCTCAGCGGACTCGACAACCTGAGCGAAGCCGATCTGCTCGAGCGTTTTGTACGCGTCGAGCTTTTGCTGGACGCCATCTGGCGCAGTCCGGTGCGTACCATCGCCATTGCGCACGGTCGCTGCTGGGGCGCCGGTGCTGATCTGTTTGCGGCCTGTGACCTGCGCATTGCAGTGCCCGGGTCCAGCTTTCGCTTTCCAGGTGCAGGATTCGGCATTGTGCTGGGATCAAGAAGACTTGCGCATCGGGTCGGCGCTGAATGCGCACGACGCTTGATCTCTGAGGCCACCTCGCTCACCGCAGAGCAGGCGCTCGATCAAGGCCTGGCGACGCAACTGACTGATCCTCGACCCGAAGGTGAATCGCCGTCGCTGACGGCCTGGCGCCAAACCCTTCTGCCTCCGGCGGTCGCCATTGACCGCGAAACGCTCGCCTGCGTTCGTCGCGCAACCGAACCTGGAGGGAGTTCGATGGCGCAGACCCTTGCCGACGTCGACCTGGCAACGCTGGTACGCTCAGCAACCCGCGACGGGCTGAAGGCCCGAGTTACGGCGTACCGACAGCGGCTGGCGGCTCAATGAGGCTGTAGCGACTCAGGTCGGCTCACACACGAAGGCTGCCGATGCAACCGGCCTACGGGCAGACCAGGCATCCCGTCACGACTGCAGCGGGACCGATAGATAGCGACCGCTGACATAAGCCAGTGAGGACGATGCCGATGGCGCCACCAGAATGCGCTTTACGGCGCCCACAACGATGCTATGGTCGCCCGCCTCGCTTGCCGAGTGAAGCTCACAGATCAACGATGCATTGGCGCCCTCAAGCGATGGGGCTGCGCCATCCCCAGAGTGCCACTGCGCCGGGCACTGCCCCTCGCTTTGACCGCCGTAGAAGCGCGAAACATCGGTCTGCTCGCCCGAAAGCAGATTGACTGAAAATGCCTGCGCCTTCAGTAGTGCGGGCAATAGACGGCTCTGCTCTCGGATACACGCCAGCAACAACAGCGGTTTCAGACTGACCGACGTGACCGAACCGACCGTCATGGCCACCACTTCATCGCCCTTCGCACAAGCGATCACCGTAATACCGCTGACATGCCTGCCCATCACGGCGCGAAATTGCGCCTCTTTTTCTTTCATCGCGATCCTTGTTTCTCTGGACAATTATCACAGGATTGTCACAATCCCGACTCAAAGTGCGGTCCGCTCCCCGTTGCCTGGCAAACCGCCATTTTTTCCCCAAGGAGACGTTGATGAAGTTGACGCTAAAGCCCCTGCTGCGCGCAGGTCTCATCGCCATCGGTCTGAGCGCGGGCGCTGCCTTCGCGCAGACCGCCATCTGCTACAACTGTCCGCCCGAGTGGGCCGACTGGGGTTCGCAGCTGCGTGCCATCAAAGCCAAAACCGGCATTACAGTACCGCCCGACAACAAAAACTCAGGTCAGTCGCTGGCGCAACTGGTCGCTGAAAAGGCTAGCCCGGTTGCCGACGTGACCTATCTGGGCGTCACCTTTGGCATTCAGGCGAAAAAAGAGGGCGTGGTCACCCCGTATCAACCAGCCACTTGGAATGACATCCCGGCCGGGCTCAAAGACCCTGAAGGTCACTGGTTCACTATCCACTCGGGCACTCTGGGCTTCATGGTGAATGTTGATGCGCTCAAGGGTAAACCGGTTCCCAAGTCGTGGGCTGATCTGCTCAAGCCCGAGTACAAGGGGCTGATTGGTTACCTCGACCCCTCGTCAGCCTTCGTTGGTTATGTGGGCGCGGTGGCCATCAATCAGGCGCGCGGCGGCACGCTTGATAACTTCAATGCGGCAATCGACTACTTCAAGGCCCTCAAAAAGAACGAACCCATCGTGCCCAAGCAGACCTCATACGCGCGGGTGCTGTCCGGTGAGATCGCCATCCTGCTCGACTACGACTTCAACGCTTATCGCGCCAAGCACAAGGACAAGGCCAACGTACAGTTCGTGATCCCAGCCGAGGGCACACTGGTCGTTCCTTATGTGATGAGTCTGGTCAACAAAGGACCCAACGCCGCCAATGGTCGTAAGGTGCTTGACTTTGTTCTGTCCGATGAGGGGCAGGCGATCTGGGCCAAGGCCTTCCTGCGTCCGGTTCGGCAGGTTGCGCTGCCGGCTGAGGTTCAATCGGTATTCCTGCCCGCCAGTGAATATGCCCGCGCGGGAACGGTTGATTACGGTCGCATGGCGGACGTTCAGAAAGGCTTCTCTGATCGGTATCTGAAAGAAGTTCAGTAAGCATGATCGCCGAGGTGCGCGGGCTCATCGCCGCGCGCGAGACTGCGCGATCAAGACCATGGCTGGTGCTGTGCATCGCACCAGCCGTGGCTTTTTTCGCTGCGTTCTGGCTG
>JBIKMC010000333.1:0-3784 GCA_044359405.1 Burkholderiaceae bacterium | reverse complement strand
ATGCGAGACGTGGCGGCCGTCGCAAAACGTCACGGCAAGGCCGCCGGTTTCATGGCCACTGACCGACGCTGGATTGATCGGTCAAAAGCCATGGGCTACAGCATGCTCGCCGTCGGTACCGACGTGGCGCTGCTGGCCGATGCTACCCGGGGCCTGGCCGACTATGCCGCCGGGCGCGGGAGCTGAGCGCAGTCCAAGAAAGCTAATGACGCAGACCTTACTGATACAGAACACAATGCCGCAGGCGCGACGCATCCCGCGCGCGCGGCGCTGAATTCACCCGGGAGAAATGAATGACTTTCAAACTAGGCCTGACACGCGACATTCTCAACGCGCAAGGCGAGCCCTCATTCGGCCGAGGCCCGCTGGAGGTCCTGAGCCAGAATCCAGACATCGACTGGGAATGGATTCCAGAGAGCCTTAGCGAGATTACGCCCGATATAGCGGCCCGGTACGACGGCATCTACGTGAACGCTCCAAAGGTTACGGCCCAGTCGGTCGGCCGCTCTGACTGCAGAGTGCGGCTATTTGCGAGGCACGGCGTCGGTTACGACGCAGTTGATGTGGCTGCGCTCACCGCGCGGGGCATTACGCTGACGAATACACCTGTGGCCATCCGCAGGCCGGTCGCGGTCGCGGCACTCACGATGATCTTTGCCCTGGCCGGTCGACTCTTCAAGAAAGACCAACTGGTACGAACAGGCCGCTGGAACGATCGAACCAGCCATATGGGCCTGGGACTGACCACCCGCACCCTGGGTGTTATCGGTGCCGGCGGCATCGGTCGCGAGCTGCTGGCCCTGGCCCGCCCTTTCGGCTGGCGCATGCTGGCCGCCGATCCCTATGCCCCGCCGCAGACGGTGAGCGCCCTGGGCGCTCAGTTGGTGCCCCTGGATGAGATGCTTGCCCAGTCGGACTTTGTTGTGGCGACCTGCATTCTGAACGAGGAGACGCGTCATCTGATGAACGCGCAGCGATTTGTACGAATGAAGCGCTCGGCTTACTTCATCAACATGGCGCGCGGCCCGGTGGCTGATGAGAAAGCCCTGATCGCGGCGCTTCAGGCGGGCACCATCTCCGGTGCGGGTCTGGATGTGTTTGAGCAGGAGCCCATCTCGCCCGACAACCCACTGATCAATATGGAGCAGGTCATTCTGACCCCTCACGCCCTGTGCTGGACCGATGAGTGTTTTGATGCGATCGCGCGAGAGGGCCTGGGCTGCGTGCTGGATTTCTCGCTGGGTAAAGCGCCGAAGTCGGTGGTGAATCGCTGATGCCCTGAAACGTCACCAAGCCCGCCGACTCGCACCGAGCAGTTCAGAGAGTGCCCGTGCCGCAGGCGTCAGGTCGAAATCACGTCGGTGCACTCGGTACAGAACCGGCCCCTCGGGTAAATCGGCGATAGGAAGAGTGACCAGAGCGCTGCCTGAAGAGCTGGCGTAAGCCGCGGCCTCTGATGGCACCAGTCCGAGCGCATCTGTGCAAGCCACGACCGCCTGCAACGCACTCAGCGTCTGGGCGAAGGTGTGGCACCGCGGTCGACCGAGTCCCAGCGCTACAAAGCTCGATTCCAGAACATGGGTCGTGCTGCTGTCAGCACCCGGAAGAACCCACTGGGCCTGCGCAAGGTCTTTAAGCTTTCGCCGGGCTGCGAGGGGGTGGCCGGCGCGCGCGATCACTCGGAGACGGCTCGCACCCACAGGCGTCACCTCAAGCGTATCAGGCAGATCGCGCTCGGGCAGAGGCAGCACCGCCATGTCGACACTGCCATCACGTAACTGCGCAAGAACCGCGGGATAGAGCGCTGTGCTGATAGTCAGCTGGACGAGCGGCCATTGGCGTCTGAACCTGGGCAGCGTTCGCGGTATCAGACGCGCGATGGCGGCGTGAGACAGCGCCAACGACACACTGCCCTCGCGCTCTCCGATTGACTGACGCACTGAATCAGCGGCGCGTCTCAGGGCGGCATCAATCTGAAGGGCATGGCTGAGCAGCAGCTGCCCGATTGGCGTCAGGCGCGCGCCATGCTGGCTGCGATCGACCAGGGGCGCCTGATACTGCTGCTCAAGTCTGGCAAGCGCCCTCGAAACACCCGGTTGGGTGATGTCCAGCAGCTCTGCTGCCTTGGCGAAAGAGCCTGCCCGCTCGATGGCCAACAGTACTTTCAGGGGGTTGGTCGGCGACGGCGACAAGCGCGATTTAGAGGCCTCGGAAGAGGTCTTTGACTCAGCAATTGATTTAGGTCGCTTCATGATTTTTAATCATTAGGATGACGTTTTGTTGACTTGAAGTTTACCCAATAGGCGACCAGAATCGCACGATGAATACCCTGACGCAGCCATCTACCAATACCGCGCCGATTCGTAAGTCCAGCAACCGAATTTCCGTCGATATCGGCGGAACCTTCACTGACGTCGTGCTTGAAACGCCTGCGGCGCTGTTCTCGCGCAAGGTGCTGACAACTCCAAAGGCGCCCGAACAGGGCATGCTGGAAGGCATTTCGCAGGTGCTGGACATGGCGGGCCTCGCCCCAGGCTCGGTCGGCATGATCGTCCATGGCACCACACTGGCCACCAACGCACTGATCGAACGCAAGGGCGCCCGTACTGCCTTTCTCACCAATGATGGATTCAGGGACGTGCTGGCGACCGGCGACGAAAAACGCTTTGAGCATTACGACCTCGACCTCGAAAAGCCTGTGCCACTGGTACCGCGTCACTGGCGCCTGACCGTATCGGGCCGCATGGCCGCTGATGGCAACGAACTCGCCCCGTTAGACCGGTGTGCGCTTGAGTCTGTTGTTGAAACCTTGAAAGCTCAGGCGATCGAAGCGCTGGCCATCGGTTTTCTGCATTCCTACGCCAACCCGTCTCATGAGCGGATCGCCGCTGACTTCATCCAGTCACATCTGCCGCATCTAGCGATGTCGCTATCGTCCGAGGTATGCCCTGAGATTCGCGAATATGAGCGTTTCTCCACCACCGTCGCCAATGCTTATGTTCAGCCCCTGATGGGCCGCTACCTGAAGGCACTGGCGCAACGCCTGGCCGACCTGGGCTTTTCCTGCCCGATCTATCTGGTCACTTCCGGCGGCGGCCTCACCACGCTCGACACGGCAGCCCGTCTGCCCATTCGGCTGGTTGAGTCAGGGCCCGCTGGGGGCGCCACACTGGCGGCCGCCATCTCGCGTGACTTGCAGCTCGCACAGACCCTGTCGTTCGATATGGGTGGGACCACAGCCAAAATCTGCTTCATCACCGACGGTCAGGCTGAGCAGTCTCGCCGCTTTGAAGTTGCGCGCGCCTGGCGCAACCTGAAAGGCAGTGGCTGGCCCGTGCGAATACCCGTTACCGAGATGGTGGAGATCGGTGCCGGGGGTGGGTCAGTGGCCCGCATTGATCGAATGGGGCGTATTGCCGTTGGACCCGACAGTGCGGGCGCCGAGCCTGGCCCCGTGTGCTACGGGCGTGGCGGTGCACTGCCAACTGTCACAGATGCCAATCTGAGCCTGGGTCGGCTCGATGCGGAAGGCTTCGCCGGTGGCCGCCTGCGCCTGCGGGCGGATCAGGCAGCGTCCGCCATCGGCACCCAGATCGGAGCACCACAGTCCCTCAGTCTCGCCTGGGCAGCCTGTGGCATTATCGAGATGGTCGAAGAGAACATGACCAGCGCGGCCCGGGTCCATGCCATTGAACGCGGCAAGGAGACAGGGCCGTGCACCCTCATTGCCTTCGGGGGTGCAGCCCCTCTGCACGCCGTCTCCATGGCACGAAGGCTGGGAATG
>JBIKMC010000332.1:0-3804 GCA_044359405.1 Burkholderiaceae bacterium | reverse complement strand
TGCGACCACCGCGCACATCGATCAGCTTGCCGGCCAAGAGGTCACGACCCAGGCGAATCTGACGGTCTGCCTCGACACGGATGACCGAATCACCGTCATAGTTGTCTGCGATCGAACCCAGATACCAGCCGGCCGTATCGTAGTAGTCGACTACCTCGCCACCGGCGACCATCTGGCCTTGCAGCCAGGCATCCTGAGCCGAATCGATGTTGATCTCGCCATCGGCGTTTTGCACGACCAGGCGGGCGGCTCCTGGCAGACGAACGCCGATACCGTCGGAATTGACACCGCCGACCACATTGATCGCCTGATTCGCGCGGACAATGCCACCCACCTCAACCGGATTGCCCGAGGTGGCGCTGCGTACCGTGACACCGAAATCGACCTGCCCACCCGCACGGATGGAGACCGAGGAGCGCTCGGTGGACCAGGTGTAGGTTTCGCCGATGAGACGGCCCGCCGAATTGCGCGTTTGCGTGACCTTGCCACCGGACAGCACCATGCCGCCGACCACCGCTTCGCCGCGCACGTCGATGTCGACAAGACCGCCCGAGCCGTCACTGGTTAGACCCGCGGCCGTGAGGCCCCCCGCTGTGGAGAAGACAAGCGATTGACCGGCGTCATCAGCACCGGGCAGCCGCGTCGTTTTCAAGGTGACGGACTTCGCCGCGGCCAGTGCGGTGTCAATCTTGATCTGTTCACCCGCCTCCACGTAAATGGTGGAGTCGGGGCCGAGCCACTCGGTACCCGAGTCAACCAATTCGCCGCCCGCAATCAGGCGCCCGTAGAGCTCGATGTCGTCATTGCCCACGACGCGAATGTCGGCGCCCGACCGTCCCGCAAGCAGCGTCGACGCTGCATGGACATAGACGCTGGTTCCCGCCAGTGGCGCGCCCGGTCTTTGCGAGCCCAAGCCCTCCAGCGTGATGTCGCCATTGACGGTGCCCTGCCCCTGCCAGTAAACGGCGCGCTGCGAACGCATGACCAGATCGGATCCATCGCCCAACAGATTGATGACGCCGCCGACCACGAGAGCCTCATCGTCCACGTCGACGATGAAGTCGGAATTGGGCTGCAGCGTCGTGATGGTGCCGGTGAGCAGGAAGCCTGCGCCGCGTTGACCCAGAAGCGGATGAACCTCCTGGATCTGCAGCTCCTCGATTGAACCGTTGTTGGTCGCGTCGTACGCGTAGGCCAAATACTTGTTGGTACCGTCCGAAATAAGCCAACGCTTGCTGGGCGTGCCCGCGGGCTCGCCGTTGGTCTGATCGATGAGGAAGTTGGTGACCAGCTTCTGATCAGCCGGGGCACTGGCCTTGTAGTACACATCGTTGGACGCGCTGTACTCGGCGTAACCCGACTGGTCTTGCACAACAAATTTCTGCTCGGCCGTCAGCGCCGAGTAGGCCGTGCCGGCCTCTGGAATGTCGACACGGCTCCAGGTGATGTCGGTATTGTTGTAGTCGGTGCCCTGCTCGAAGCTGAGGCGGAGCTTTTGATCCGCTGCCGCCTGCGCGTTGTAGAACACCAGGCCGTCCCAGCGCTGATAGCCCAGGCCCTTGAGCACGGCATCTTGCTGCTGCACATTCAGCATGTCGAAGGGCGTGCTGTCGTTGGGCTTGGTCACCGTGCCCCAGGCAAAGGTCTTCACCTCAAAGTCGCCCTCAGGCCCTTCGGTAAAGCCCGTGACAACCTGTTTGCCGGCCGGCGCATCCAGCTTGACGAATACCTGCTTGTCGTAGGTGCCGTACCCCAGCTTCGTCAGCACGATGTCGCGCTGGGCCAAGGTCAGCGATTCGAAGTTCGCGGCATCATCCGGGGCACGGGTTCCGCCCCAGTCGAGCTTCTCAATATCAAAGTCGCCGCCACCGGCTGTGAATCCCTTCACCAGACGCTCGGATACAGGCGCACCGTCCTTGTAGTACCAGGTTCCCGAAAAAGCCTCGTAACCCAGGGCACGCGCGACAAGCGCTTTCTTGGCATCGTCCAGCGCGTCGAATCCGACGCTGGCATCCGGAGCCGAAGCACCGGCACCCCAGAACACATCACTGTTTTCGTAGTCGGTAACGATACCTTGCGTGAAGCTATCGACCAGCTTCTTGCCCGTGGGGGCGTTGTAATTGAAATACAGGGTCTTGTACTTGGAACTGGGGTTGGCCCGCGCGCTGGCCTCGAACTCGGCAATCGCATTGACCACCACCGTCTTCTGGCCGGCAGTCAGGTCCTTGAACAGCACCTCGTTCTTGGGACGCAGGTAATCCGAAACCACACTTTGCTGATCTTGTGTCAGCTCATCGAACGGGTTGTGTTCGATCTCGACCCTTGCGTCACTTCCCATCGGCGCCAGGCTGAACGGCCGGGCCGCCGCCAAGCCTGTCACCTTGATAATGCCTCCGGTGGGCGCAACCGCCTTGACCGCCGACGCAGCGTCGGCATCTGCATTGATTGCTGCCGCAAGGCCTTTGGCGACGTTCTGACGCGTGGCCACCGCGGCCGAGTCGCCCGTCGTAACGACGTCAGACGCCTTGACCGTGTAGCTGATGGAACGGGTGCCCGAAAAAGAAGCCGGGCTTGCAATCGTGAGACTGACCGTATCGCCCGCAGCAAAGCTGCCGGACAGGGTCAGGCGGTCAAGCTGGGGAGGTGCGAACGAAATGACTCGATCGACCACCGCCCTGTGCTCATCGCTCAGTTCGGCGTACACAGCACCCTGAGCAGGCTTGGAGACCCATTTGGCTGCATCAACCAGTCCCGGTACATCTGCGAATCGCGCCTTCGCGTCAACCACAGCTTTTTGTTCAGCGCTGAGGTCCGCGTAGAGAGTCCACGCTGCCGGCTTGGCGACACTACCCCAGTCACTCGTGCTGATGACTGATGAGAAATCCACCCGGCGATCGACCACTTGCTGCTGCGCAGCCGTCAATTGCGTGTAGGTGAGCCCGGCGAGCGCCTCGGCCCAGCGGGACTGCGACACCGCGGAGGCCAGGTTGAGCTTGGAGTCAACCACAGCCTTTTGAGCCGCGGTGAGCGCGTCATACTTGGTGTCGGCGTCGGGCAGGGGTGTGCTGCCCCAGTCAGTCTTGCTGATCGCCTGAGCAAAGCTCACGTAGCGATCAACGATGGACTTCTGCCCGGCGGTTAGGTTGGCGTAGGTGGTCTGAGCGGCCGGTGCCACCACCGACTGCGCAGCACTGGCGCCCTGCGCCTCTGCAAACCACTGCGCGGCAGTTATCAGGCCGGTTGTTCCGGCGTACCTCAGATTGGCATCGACAACGGCTTTCTGAGCCGCCGTCAGCGCGGCATAGCCGGATCCTGGTTCAGGTTTTGCCACCGAGCCCCACTGAGCGTCGGTAACCGCCACTGCAAAATCAATCTCACGGTCAACGACCGCCTGCTGGGCCAGGGTGAGCTGCGAATACGATAGACCGGCAATGGACTCAGCCCACTGGGCACGCGTGAGCGTCGACGCATAGTCCAGTTGACTGTCGACCACCGCCTTCTGCGCAGCGCTCAGGTCGACATAACTGAGCCCCGATACGGTCTCGGTCCACTGCGCAGCACTTACCGCGCTGGCAAAATCAAGCTCAGCGTCAACCACCGCCTTTTGGGCGGGCGTCAGCTGATCGTAGGTCAGACCGGCGAGTGTCTCAGTCCACTGCGCCGGCGTTATGAGATTCGCGAAGTTGAAATTGGCGTCGACCAATGTCTTCTGCGCTGCGCTGAGATCGCCATACACGGCATCAAGGGGTGGCGCATCGACCGTACCCCAGTTGGCCTGAGGTATGAGTTCAAGCTCGCCAAGCT
>JBIKMC010000076.1:0-13029 GCA_044359405.1 Burkholderiaceae bacterium | reverse complement strand
GCGCTCATTGCGGCGCTGACCGCCTGCCGTGGTTGGGTGCGCCAGGCCCCACCGGGTCTACGGTAGGGCCCGCGCATGCGCCGCTTAGCCCAGGTGTTTCTTCCAAAAGGCCAGCATGCGCTCCCAGGCGAGCCGGGCACTGTCCGCGTCATGGACCGCGTCGCGTTGCTCATTCATGAAACCATGATCGGCCTCATAGCGGAAGAAGTCAGCCTTGATGCCAGCCGATTTGAGCGCTGTCTCGAAGCCGTCAACCGCCTGCGGTGTGCACCAGTCGTCGCGATTGGCAAAGTGCCCCTGCAGGGGCACCCGTATGCCCGAGGGTGGCGCAACTTCGGCGGGCGGCAGTCCGTAGAAGCACACCGCTGCGTCGAGTTCAGGGATGCGTACCGCGCCCATGATGGTCACCGCACCCCCCATGCAAAAGCCAGTCAGACCAACCTTGATGCCCTGTGACTTGAGGTGTACGACGGCGCCTCGCACCGCCTGATCTGTGGCGTCTAAAAAATTCAGTGAGGTCATGGCTTTGTTGGCAGCATCAGGGTCGTGGTAAGGCACCGAAACACCGCCGTACAGGTCAGGAGCCAGGGCGTGATAGCCCGAGGCTGCGAGGCGATCACAGATGCCCTTGATCTGCTCCTGCAGCCCCCACCATTCCTGGATAACCACGACGCCGGGCGCTTCGGCCCGATCGCTTCGCGCCAGGTAAGCGCGGGCCGTGCCGCCGTCCAACCGCTTGAAGTCGATCATTGAACCCATCGCATGCTCCTCCGTTTGCATCAGCAGGTCGCTTAGATTAACGCGAGCCCGTTCGTTTGGGCGCGCAGTCATGGCGCTCAAACGGTATTCGCCCTGCTCTTGCCATCCCTGGCGGTTACCGACCATTTAGACAGACCGTTGGGTTGAGATGACTTTAGAACGGCGGGCATGGCGGCGTTTAGCCCGAGCGCCCCAGTCATGCGACACTGGGGCATGAAGATCATGTCGACCTCCCGGCGCGGATTTTTTCGAGGCGCCGCTGCCTTGGGCCTGGTGGCTCAGACGGCTTGCGGATCGCCCGCGTCGCGCCCTGAGCCGGTGCGGGCGGGTAGCCCGTTTGCCGGATACCCGTTTGCGCTGGGCGTAGCCTCAGGGTCACCCCGGTCTGATTCGGTCGTGCTGTGGACGCGTTTATCGGTTGATCCGCTCGACATCGATGGACTCGGTCCTTTCTCGTGGCCCGTTCGCTGGATGATTGCCGACGATGAAGCATTCACCCGTGTCGTGCGCGAGGGTAGGGTCACAGCGCGGCCCGATGAGGCGCACAGTGTGCATGTGCAGGTTGAGGGCCTGCAGCCTGACCGCTGGTACTGGTATCGCTTCATGGTCGGGGCGGGTACCCAGACTGCGATCTCGCCCGTTGGCAGAACCCGAACTGCGCCAGCTGCGGATGCTGCCCCTGGTACGCTGCGCTTTGCCTTCGCGTCGTGTCAGCAGTACGAGCAGGGCTGGTACAGTGCTTATCGGCACATGATGCGAGACGCGCCCTCGCTGGTCGTGTTTCTGGGTGATTACATCTACGAGAGCAGTTGGGGCGTGCGGCGTGTACGTCAGCACGGACGCGGCGAACCCTACACGCTGCAGGAGTACCGCGCTCGTCATGCACTGTATCGCTCAGATACCGATTTGCAGCGCATGCATGCCGCCGCACCCTGGCTGGTCACCTGGGATGATCATGAGGTCGACAATGACTACGCCAATGCGCAGTCGCAAGACCTCGCCCGCAATTTTCTCGAGCGTCGTGCCGCGGCCTATCAGGCCTACTGGGAGCACATGCCCCTGCCGCCATCGGCCAAGCCGCAGGGCGCGGCTATGCGCTTATTTGGTGATTGGTCCTTCGGACCACTGGCGCGCTTTTATATGCTCGATGATCGCCAATATCGTGATGTGCAGGCTTGCCCAAGGCCTGGGCGGGGAGGCTCCAATGTGGTGAGCTCATGTGAGTCGCTCGCCGACCCCCGACGCACGCTTTTAGGATGGCAGCAGGAGCAATGGCTCGAACAGGCCTTTGCCCAGGGCGGTGCCCGCTGGAACATCGTTGCTCAGCAAACCCTCTTTTCGCGGGCTGACTCCGGCGATGCGGGCGTTGAGCGTTACTGGACTGATGGGTGGGATGGCTATCCCGCCGCGCGTCGCCGACTCACCGATGCCATGGTCAGCACCCGGCTGAGCAACCCGGTGATCATAGGCGGTGATGTTCACGCCAACTGGGTCTGCGATGTCAAGGCTGATTTCCGGCAACCCGACTCGTCCGTGGTTGCCACCGAGTTCTGCGGCACGTCGATCACTTCTCAGGGGCGTGCTCAGGCGGCACTTAACGCGCAGATGGCGCGCAATCCGCACGTACGTTTTGCGGATGCAACGCGTCGCGGTTATGCGCTTGTCGAATTGAGTGCCCGACACCTTAAGACCGAGCTGAAGGTGCTGGACGATGTCACCGATCCGAGCTCGGCCATCCGGACACAGGCACGTTTCATCGTCGAGGCGGGCCAGGCCGGTGCTTTGAAGGACTGACCACAATGTGCCGTAGCTTGCCGCTGCGGGGGTCCGATTCGGGCAGACCTGGATCGAGCTGCAACGATACCGTTGATGCACCCTGCCCGGCCAGGTAGTGCGTCAGGCGCTCACTGACGCGCCGCCACACTTGTTTGCGACTGCGCGGCTCTGTGACGCCCAGTCGCAGCCGCAGGCGTGTCGTGTCGGTTTGCATGAGCTGGAAGCTGTGCAGCCCAGCCGCGTTTTCAACGACCGTTTCGAGTGCAAGCGGCGCAAGCTTCACAGGTCGACCATCCCGGCCTGGCAGAGTAAGAATGTCATCGCGCCTACCTTCGACCCGGATACGCGGCAGTGGCACTGCACAGCTGCAAGGCTCGGTCAGCACGGTGATGCTGTCGCCCAGATCGTATCGGATGATCGGTTGTACATGGTTGGCCAGATTGGTCAGCAGCGTCGTGTGCGAAGCCACTCCGGCAGGCACCGGCCGGTAAAGCTCATCGACCGGCTCCAGAATCACCCAGTCAGCATTGACGTGCAGACCACCGTCGCGGCAGCCGAAGGCGATGCTCATGCATTCCGAGGCGCCATATTCCTCCAGGATGGTGCTGCCGAATACGCGGCTGATTTGGTCGCGTTCAGGGGCGCCCAGATTTTCACCGCCGCTCCAGAGTACCGAGGGCTTGATATGCAGTCGTCCCGCTCGTTGTTCCTCGGCCAGCAGCGATAGCATGGTGGGGTAACTGGATAGTAGCGAGGGCTGCCACTGATTGAGATCGGCCACGATCTGCGCGATCGGTTCGAGAATTGAGATGGCGCGGGCTCGGGTGCTGATCCAGGGGTGCAGTCGACGCTCGCGCTCCCAGGAAACGATTCCGGCATAGTGCCCTTCAGTCGCGGCAACCATGGCGATCCGTCCGCCTGAGGCCAGACAGTGCCAGGGCGTGGTAGCTCCCTCTGCGCTGGCCAGTCGGGTGGTGAGCAGTGCCTGGTAAATGGCAAGCGTATCGGGATCGGCAATATAGATACCCGGATGTCCGGTTGTCCCCGAACTGGTCCATACCGCATAGCGGCCCAGGTAGGGCTCGCCCAGGCGATTAGGGTCGGCGATGAAGGCATCCACATCACTGCGTCTGATTGCTGCATTGGTCACCCAATCGTTGAAGTGTTCCATCAGGACGGCGCGTGTCACCATCGGGTACGCTTCCAAGGCTGCGTGGGGTGCAATGCCGGAATAATGTCGACGGTAGAAGGTGGAATGCCTGCGAGCGCTGTCCAGCAGATGCGCGAGGCGGTGCCTGCTCAAGGATTGCACCAGATCATGGTTACCCTGTGCAGCCAGCCAGACCGCGGGCGCGAAGCGTGACCATCGCCAGAGGGCCTCGGCCCCCAGCATGAGCTCCCACGGGGTCGAGTAGGCCAGCATTCGGCTGGTCGGGCCTTGCGGTGCGTTTGAGCGTTGGATCATCGCTTCCCCCATGTTGAGTGAACCTTAGCGATGTCATGACGGCGCGACTTGATGCGAGTCAGTGACGGGGATACGGGCGGCTGAGACCCTTGCCATGTCCACGAAACTTTGCCCGGAGTCGCTCATGTATCAGGATCGTGCCGAGGCAGCAGCCCTGCTTGCACACAGGCTGTCACATCACGCCGGTCACCACAGCCTGGTGCTGGCGATTCCCAGGGGTGCTGTGCCCATGGCTCGGGATATCGCGCGGACTCTCGGTAGCGAGTTTGATGTCGTGCTGGTGCGCAAGCTGCAAGCTCCCGGGCAGCCCGAACTCGCGGTCGGTGCGATCGATGAAACCGGGGCGATCACGGCCAGCCCGGGTATCGAACTTGACCCCAGCGCACCCTGGTTGCGCGCTGAGCGCGAGCAGCAGCTTGCCCTGATTCGCCGCAGACGGGCCGCCTGGGGAGAGCCGCTTGAGACGGGGTCTTTACAGGGGCGCAAGGTGATTGTGGTCGATGACGGCATGGCGACCGGCGCGACCATGTTCGCCGCCCTGGGCTTCATCCGCAAGCGATCGCCCAGCTGGCTGGTCTGCGCTGTGCCCGTTGCGGCCCTGCAGGCGTTCGAGCGCGCCCGTGGGATGGCCGACGAGTGTGTCTGTCCTTTGGTGCGTGCAGATCTGTATGCGATCTCGCAGTTTTACCGTGACTTCAATCAGGTGGACGACGCTGAGGTTGCCGCGGCGCTGGCGGCGCGTCCAAGACGGCAGTTGTCCCGGGTGTGATCGCAGCCTGGCCCGCTAGAATCGGCCTGATGCAATCCGAAGCCGAAATCAGTCTGCGGGACCGAGTCGATAGGGCCCGGCGCCTCGCGCTTGTGGTGGGTATTACCCTCGCCTGCGTGTGGGGCGCGATGTTCACGGTGCAAAAGCATGCAATGGATGCTTTTGGCCCAGATGGTTTCCTGCTGTTGCGCTACGCGGCCGTGCAGCCCGTGTGCGCCATCGTTCTGCTCGCCATCCTCAGCCGGCGGGGGTCAATTTGGCTGCCACGGGATGACTTGTTGCGGCTGGCGGGGTTGGGTCTTATCGGACACCTGCTTCATATCGGCATCGTCACCTATGGCGTGTACTGGTCGACCGCGTTTTCGTCATCGCTGATTCTGTCGTGCGGACCGGTGTACACCCTGTTGCTGCTGCGCCTGATTGGTGAGCGACTGGGGCGCGCGCAGGTTCTGGGCGTGCTGATCGCACTCTTGGGCGTTCTGATCTTTCTGTCTGACAAATTGCTGGGTGCGCGCTGGCAGGCGTCTGGCGGCGATCTGGCGCTGCTGATCGCCGGACTGTGTTTCTCCTGGTACACCATTGCCTCTCGGCCGCTCAATCAGCGCCTGGGAATCCCCTTGGTGCTGGGTTGGGCAACGCTCTTTGGTTCGCCGGCGGTGGTGCTGGTTTCCTGGGCGGCGGCGGCGCGCGTGGAGTGGTCAGCCGCACCTCTGACCGCCTGGGCCGGGACGATTTTTATTGCTGCGGTGACATCATTTGGCGGCTGGCTGCTCTGGGCGTGGGTGAATCGCCTGCTGGGGCTCGCACGGTCTGCGCCCATCATGTATCTCATGACGCCGACCGCAGGTCTGGTTGCCTGGCTGGCCAAGGACGAGCTGTTCAGCGCTGCCAAGATCACGGGCGCCATCATCGCCCTGATCGGCGTGGCAATTGCCCAGCAGATTATCGGGCGAAAGCGCGTGGCTCGCTGAAGGGTGCGGGCTGCGCGCCGGCCATGGCGTATGACGTCGTCGCGCGCCTGAAAGCCCGCGCGCGCAGAGCCGATCTCAGCGATTCGAACTCAGAGGACGGTCGTTTTCAAAGCGTTCGCTCGGCTCGGATTCGGATGAACTGACCAGTGAGGCCGGGTAAAAGCGCCTGAAGTCTTCGCGTACCTTGTCGAGCGGTAGATCACTCCAGGTGCCGTGGTCGGCCTGATACTGCATGTGACGACGACCCTGGGCATCGAACTCCTGGTACAGCGCATCACCATGGCCATCAAATTCGGTTGGGCTGACGCCAAACCGGGTGCACAGTTCAATATTGAAGGCGGGCACCGCCTTGACCCATTGCCCCTCCAGCAGCAGGGCAACGTAGCCATGATCGTAGAACACGTCCACGCCGCCCATGCGAGCGCGCAGTTTTTCGGTATTGAGGTGATTGACTACATCAGCAAGACCAATCGCCGCGGGAATACCCACTGCCCGGGCGCAGGCCGCGAGCAGTGATGCTTTGGGTACGCACCAGCCGTAGCCAGCCTCGATGACCGCGCTGGCCTGATAGCTGGCGTCATCGAAGCGGATGCGGTAGGGGTCGTAGCGGATACGGTCGCGTACGGCGTAAAACAGGCGCACGGCTTGTTGTAAGGGCGTGGTCGCTTCGCCAATCGCCCGGGCTACGAAGGTCTGAACGGCCGGGTGCCGGAAGTTGAGAAAAGCCGTACTCTGTAGATAGGGATCAAGGGCATTGCCGGACACTGCCTGAGGAATGCCAGGTACATGCACGCCAGCATCACCCATGGTGTGCCTCGAACTGCCGCATGAAGCTGACAAGCCGATCAACGCCATCAACAGGCATGGCGTTGTAAAGGGACGCCCGCATCCCGCCCGACGTGCGATGGCCCTTGAGATCGGTCATGCCTTCGGCAGTGGCCTCTTTCAGAAAGCGGTCGTCAAGGGCCGGATTGTTCAGGGTGAAGGTGGCATTCATGCGCGAGCGATCTGCCTTGGCGACCGCATTTCGGTAAAACCCGCTTGCATCGATACAGTCATACAGTCGCTGAGCCTTGCGCGCATTGCGTTCGCCCATCGCCGCCAGACCGCCCTGGGCCTTGAGCCATTTGAACACGAGCCCGGCCATGTAGATGGAGAAGGTCGGCGGTGTGTTCAGCATCGAGTCATGCTGAGCCTGTTCGCGGTAGTCAAGTAATGTGGGTGTGGCGCTGAGCGCGTGCCCTAAGAGATCATCGCGCACGATCACGATCACCAGACCAGCCGGGCCGATGTTTTTTTGCGCGCCCGCGTAAATCAGGCCGTAACGTGATACGTCCACCGGTCTGGAGAGTATGTTGGAGGACATATCAGCCACCAGCGGGACGCCCAGATCGTCGGGGTCAAATTGAAATTCAACACCCCGAATGGTCTCGTTGGAGCAGATATGCAGGTAGGCAGCGCGGTCTGAGCGTTGCCATGATGATTGCGCCGGAATATGGGTGAAGCCCTCGGCCTGACTGGACGCTATTTCGCGTGCCGTACCGTAGCGGGCCGCTTCTTTAATGGCCTTGGCCGACCAGTCGCCCGTGTTGACAAACTCGGCACCGTCGCCCCGCGCGATGAGGTTCATCGGTACCTGGGCGAATTGGAGCGTGGCACCGCCCTGTAGAAAAAGAATGTGGTACTCGTCAGGGACGGCGAGTAGCTCGCGCAGATTTTGTCGCGCTTCCTGGTGGATGTGCATGTAGTGAGGGCCGCGGTGGCTCATCTCCATCACCGACATACCGGTACCTTGCCAGTCCAGCATTTCATCGGCGGCCTGTTGCAGTACCGCTTCGGGCAGGGTTGCCGGCCCGGCGCTGAAATTGATGACTTGTCGCAGTGTTTGTTGCATCGCGCTATCCGCGTTTCAATCGAGGGAGTCGGGGGATTATACGGAGCCCATATTGAAAAAAACCCGCGCGGCACATGTGTGCGGCGCGGGTTGCAGTCAGTGAACAGCGCGACACGGGGTCGCGCTGCCGGGCTCTGGCTGCAGGCGCGGACTTACATGTTGCTTGCTATCGCTAAAAACCTCTTCTGTTTCAGCAGCCTTTTCAGCCTGTCTACACCGTTAGCGTAGTGGCTTTGCGGGCTCCCTCCAGGCTCATACCCCGTTGGACAAGGCAGGAGTTGATCACTGACTTTCCTTAATTGCCCAGGATGTTTCGTTCGGCCGCGCTGGGCAGAAAGCTGCCGTTCCAGATGCTGGCAGCATCAACCCGTTGCTTGACGCCAAACACATCAGAAATATGGTCGGCCATGACCTTCAGGCGCGCCATGTCGACGTTGCCAAAACCTTCACGCCTGGCATCGGGAGTCAAGACACTGCTCTTGAGTGCCAGATCGAGGCGCTTGATCTCCAAGGGGACGTTGATCAGTGCGTCACGATTCTTCACGGTCGACACAGACGCTTCGGGATTCGCAATCACTTCCCTTGCACCTTTGGTGAAGGCTCTCAAAAAAGCTCTTACCGCTTCCGGATTGCGCGCGGCAAACTGCGGCGCGACGAGGATGGTGCTTCCATAAAACTTGACGCCTGAGTCGGTGTACGACCACAAGGTGATGTCTTCAGGTTTTACGCCACGGGCCTCCATGTTGAGCAACATGGTGAATGAAAAGCCGACGATGGCATCCAGGTCACCCCTTACCAGCATCGTTTCCTTCAGGGGAACATCCATGGTGATCCAATTTACATTGGAGATACCGTTGGCCTTGGCAAAAATCGGGAACGCTTTCCGGCCTCCATCAAAAATGGGAGCCCCGAGTTTTTTGCCCGACAGTTCGGAAGGCTGATTGATGCCATTTTTTTTCAGTGTCAGGGCTGCCAACGCCGAGTTGTTGTAGACCATCATGATGGCGATGGGTTTGTTGGGTGCATCCGGATTGTTGGCATGGAACTCCATCAGAGCGCCCATGTCGGCAAATCCCATGTCATAGGTGCCCGTGGCAACCCTGGCGACGGCGGCACCCGATCCACTGCCAACATCGATGGTGACGTCAAGACCGTTTTCTTTGAAGTACCCCTTTTCTGCCGGCAGCAGGAACAGGGCGCCTGGGCCTTCGAATCGCCAGTCGAGTTGAAAGCGGATTGGGGTGTTCGCTTGCGCAAGGGCTACACCCATGTGGGAAGCGAGGCAAAAGGCTGCGACCGCAGCGCGACGGGTAAATGACTTTATGTTCATCGGACGTGCTCACGACGGGTTGAAGGAGGAGATTGGAGGACGGGCAGCCCACCCCAGACAAGCCAGACCATCCCCACCCTGAAGCCCCAGAAAAGCGTCGGACTGCTCTTCAGGGGCCGCCGATGCGACGTGACCATGATCCGGATTGCGGTGGAGCAAACCGGCGTTCAGTATCAGGAAAATTTATTTATAGTCAAGAAACTTGAATAGAATGCGCTGGAACCCTGCGGCGGCTGGTCAAAAGGTGGGGGGCGTACTGACCCAGACGACTTCGACGGGCTCGGTGCCAGCGTTGCGGTATCCATGCGGACGCTCTGATCGGAAGTGGAACGAGTCTCCCGGATGAAGAAGGTACGTTTCCTGGTCGACCTGCAATTCGAGTGTGCCCCGCAGCAGCACGCCCATCTCCTCACCGGCATGGACGATGACGCCGTCAGAACTGCCCCCAGGGGCGATGTGGTGGATGTTCGCCTGGAGCATGCTGTCCTTTTGATAGGGCACCAGTCGCTCCAGGATGATGCCGGGGCCGTGGCGCAGATTGTCAGCGTGAAGGAGGGGACGATGCCCTCTGCGCGAGACCACGGCTTCATGGGAGTCACCCGGGAAAAGGGCTCCTATGTTCACGGCCAGAGCTTCCGCAAGCTTGCGCAAAAGCTTCAGAGAAGGATTGACACGCATCTTCTCGATCTTCGAGAGCATGCTTTCCGAACAGCCGACTCTGTCGGCAAGTTCTTTAAGCGTCAGTTCACGAAGCTGACGCCAGCGCCTCAGGGAGTGACCGACCGGCTGATGTGAAGTCGAAGGTTGCGATTCCATAATGCCCCACGTTTAGCGACCGCTGAACATCGGAACTGTGGCACCTTGCCCAGCGTGAATGAACCATCCATGAACCCAGAGACCGACCCTTTGGCTACAACAGGCTCACAGGAAATACCTGGATATTGCACGTTATGCCGCTCCCGTTGCGGCACGTTGAACGTCGTCAGGAATGGCGTGTTTGTGGAAGTACGACCGGACGCGCAGCATCCCACCGGGAGTTCCATCTGCACGAAGGGTAAAGCAGCGCCCGAGCTGGTCTATTCAACACACCGATTGAAATACCCGATGCGCCGCACGAAGCCGAAAGGGGCTGGCGATCCAGGATGGGAGCGTATCAGCTGGGATGACGCGCTGGACACCATCGCCCAGCGCTTGTTGAAAATCCGGCAAGACAGCGGTGCCGAGTCTGTCGTGTTTGGAATTTCGACTCCCAGCGGCACCGCGCTCTCGGACAGCGTCGATTGGATTGAGCGCCTGGTACGTCTGTACGGAAGCCCCAACATCTCGTCTACAACAGAGATCTGCAACTGGCACAAAGACGAGGCCCACGCATTGACGTTCGGGTGCGGGATGCCCGCAGCCGACTTCTCAAATGCAGGACTGATACTTCTATGGGGGCATAACCCAACCCACACGTGGTTGGCGCAGGCCGATGCAATCGCCAGAGGGCGCGCAAAGGGGGCGCGATTGATGGTGGTGGACCCGCGCCCCATTCCGCTCGCAAAGCAGGCCGATTGCTGGCTTCGAGTACAACCAGGAACTGATGCCGCCCTGGCTTTGGGTCTGGTGCACTTGTTGATTCTTGACGGTGCGTATGACCATGACTTTGTTCGGTATTGGACCAACGCAGCCATACTGGTCCGCGAGGACAACGGACTGTTCCTGCGAGCTAGCGACCTGGATGCAAAAGCGCCAGGTCACCCCCTGATCTGGAATGAAAAGCAGGAAACATTAGAGGCTTGGAATACGACAGCCCCGGAACCGAACGCGTCAATAAACAGTTGTGCGCTTGATAAACAGGTGGTGGTAAAAACAATTGCCGGAGACGTCAAATGCAAAACCGTATGGCGATTGTTGATTGAAGCTGTTGCCGAATATACCCCCGAGAAAGTAGCAGAATTAACCGGGGTGCCTCCCGAGGCCTTGAAGAATGCCGCCCGACTGTTGTCTGAATCGGGCCCAGTTGCCTACCACGCATGGACAGGTGTCGGTCAAACCACAAACGCCACGCAGACAGATCGCGCCATAGCCATTCTTTACGCGTTGACCGGCAGTTTTGATCGCAAGGGCGGGAACCGGTTATTTACGAAACCGCCGGTGGCGCCCCTGGGTGGTATCAGCCTTCTGCCGTCTGGGCAGATCGGGAAGGCGCTCGGTTTGGAGGAGCGCCCCTTGGGGCCACCCTCGCAAGGCAAGGTGACGGCCCGGGACACCTATCGCGCCATTCTTGACGGAAAACCTTACAAAGTCAGGGCGCTGGTGGCTTTTGGCACCAATCATCTGGTGACCCAAGCCGACACCCGCATTGCAGAAGAAGCAATGAAGGCATTGGAGTTTCATGTGCATTGCGATCTTTTTGAAACCCCTTCCGCCCGTTACGCCGATATCCTGCTGCCAGTCTGCTCGCCTTGGGAGCGCGAGGGTTTGCGGGTGGGGTTTGAGATCAATGAACGTGCAGCTGCATGGGTGCAATGGCGCGCCCCCATCGTGCCGCGTCAATACGAGTCACGATCCGACCTCGAGATCGTCTTCCAGTTGGCCCAACGGCTGGGTCTGGGCGCATATTTTTTTGATGGTGATACAGAGAAAGCCTGGAATTACTGGCTCGCGCCCAGCGGTATTGAAATCTCGCGTCTGCGCGCCGAGAAAAGAGGTCTGGAGGCCCCCGTCGTCAATTCAGAACGCCGTTACTCGACAGCCAGTCAGGATGGTCGGCAGCACGGATTTTCCACGCCGACTGGAAGAGTGGAAATTTATTCGGAGAAACTGCGTCTTCATGGTCAGGCTGCCATTCCCGGCCACCGTCAACCGCGCGCCAAAGACCGTTCATTTCCGTATTACCTGACCACTGCAAAGTCTGGATACTATTGCCACAGCCAGCACAGGGCATTGAGTTCACTGCGTCGGCGGGCGCTCTATCCAACCGCCGAAATCAGCCCGTTACTCGCCCAAACGCACGACATCGGAGAGGGCGACTGGATCAGCCTCTTCAACGACCAGGGCAAGGCAAGGTTCAGGGCCAGGATCACCCACGGCCTGGCCAATGACGTTGTCGTCGCGGAATTCGGTTGGTGGCAAGCGTGCGAAGAAATGGGGCAGCAGGAACTGCCGATTAGCGGGGAGGGCTCAAGCAATTTGAATATTCTTGTGTCGTCCGATGATCGCGATCCAATCAGTGGATCGGTACCCCATCGAGCCATACGATGCGGGTTGGTTCGCGAAGCCAGGGGTCCCGACACCTCCGAACGGCTCACATTGACAGACTGGACCTCGTTTCGCCTGGTCCAGAAGGAATCGCTGACCCAGGACATCGTTCGCCTGGCATTTGCATCCAACGAGGGATCTCTCCTGCCCGACTTCGAACCCGGGCAGCATATACAAGTTCGTATCAAGACGGCGAATGGGCAGGTATTGAGCCGGGCGTATTCACTGATTGGACCGGGACACGAAAACGGTCGGCAAACCTACAGTATTGCCGTGAAGAAACTGGTATCTCGGAGCGAGTCCGCCGGTTCGCCGGGGGCGGTATCCGGCTATCTTCACGAAGACATCGAACCGGGGAGTGATGTTGAATTGACTGCACCGGGCGGTCGATTCCTCATTCCCATCATGTCGACCCGACCGGTTGTGATGATTGCTGCGGGTATCGGCATCACCCCCTTCATGTCCGTATTGAATTCAATCGATGCGAACAATGAGGGGTCGAATTTTCTGCTTTATCAAAGCCACAAGACACCAGCCGACAACCCGTTCCGAACGCAGATCGACGACCTGGTCAAGTCCCGGAGCAATTTGGAAGTTTTTACCTACTACACGCAGGTTGCGGGTCAGGCGTTTGATTCCCGCGATGATGCGAAAGATATTGTTTTCGGAAGGAGGTTTACCGCCAATTGCCTGCCCGCGGCGCTTTTAGGCCGACGGCCGGTCTTTTATCTGTGCGGCCCGGCCAGCATGATTCAAGAACTTACTGCGGATTTGCAGGCCCGTGGCGTTCATGGCTTTGATATCTTCTGCGAGTTGTTTTCT
>JBIKMC010000331.1:0-3811 GCA_044359405.1 Burkholderiaceae bacterium | reverse complement strand
CCGATTTCATCACGGTGGCGATTGATCCACCGGCTCGCGGCATCTCAAAGGTAACGGTGAGCGAGGCTCTCGCGGCGATTGATACGTCGATCAACGCTGAAATTACCAAACTTCAGACCGATGCGGCGGCTCTGCCGGCTGGCGATGCCAAGACTGCACTGCTGGCGCGAATTGATCGCCTTGAACGGCTGGAAGTCGATTACGACTATGTGAACCGTAGCTTCTCGTTCAACGCGGGCGAGGGCGAGAAGGTGTTTGTGCGCTCGGCCACTGAAGCGGCCAATGAGTTGTTCGGGCTGACCGCCAATGCGCGTGAGGTTGATCTGGAGACCGGACTTTACGGCGCAGACATGCCGCCCAACGGATCGCCCATTCTTGATCCGGAAGAGCAGCGCTATGGCATCCGGGTGAGCTTCGACGATACCAACAATCGATTCACGATCTCATCGGGCTCCTCAGGCGATACCTCAAGCGTTGAAATCAGTGGCGGCACGGCACTGGCGAAAGAAATCTTCGGCTATCCGGCCGGTGATGAAACACCGATCGTGGTCGACACTTCGCGCTCACCGCTGCGAGGCATCGTTTCAGATCCCGCCATCATCACAGGCTCGCCGATTGGTCTGAATGTCAGCGGCAAGTTCGGTGTTGACGACACCAACAATAAGTTCGTCATCACCGCCGATAACGTGACCGGCCTGATCGAAATGCCGATCAAGGGCGAATACACCATCGATTCGTTCCGCTCCGAGCTCGAGCGCCGGATTAACAGTTTGCAGGACAGTCAGGGCCGTACCGTCAGTGGCGTCAAGGTGGGTGTCGAGCGTAACGCACTCGGACAGAGCTATCTCACATTTACCACTGGCACCACGGGTGATGACTCCTTCCTGAAAATCAGTTCGGCCAGCGTCTGGGGCTTGTCCGGTGATGTGAGCGCACGGGGTACGACCAGCCGTTGGTTGAATCCGCCGCAGGCCACCTCCAGCGATGGACGTGCGCTGTACGTTGACCGTGAAGGGCTCGAGACCGTCAGTTCAGCGGGCTTTGACCCCGATGAGGCCTTGAATCTGTGGTCGCCCATCTTTTTGGATAAAGGCGAGCTCACCTTCGATACGGCCGGCAACCTGATGTCGCCCAAAGTGGCCATCCGCTTCAAACCCGAAACGATCGGCGATACCGGTGCCACCTTGCAGTTCTCCATCAACTACGACGGCTCAACCCAGTACTCCACACCCTTTTCGGTGCTGGCTCAGGGGCAGAACGGACGGCCTGAGGGCGAACTGATCGGCCTTGATATCGCCGACGATGGTCTGGTCAGCGCCAACTATTCAAACGGTACCCAGAAGAACCTGGCAAAGATTGTGCTAGCTAACTTCACAGCACCGACGGGACTCCGACAGGTGGGTGAAGCGAGCTACCTCGCCACCTCTCAGTCAGGCACCGTGATGCTGGGTGAAGCGGGTACGGCCGGCTTCGGAACGATTCGCGCGGGTGCGCGTGAACGGGCCAACGTCGATCTGACCCAGGAACTGATTGAACTGATCGTGTCGCAAAGGAACTTCCAGGCCAATGCGAAGGCGATCGAGACCAACAATACGCTGACGCAGGCCATCATCAACATCCGAAGCTGATGACGGGCCGCTGAGGCGAACGGCTGAGGCGGAGAAGGTTTAGATGGACAGGCTGGCTTTTACGTCACTCAAGGCAATTAATGAGCAGCGCGTCACGCGTGAAGCGCTTACCAACGAGCTGGCCAACGTCTCAACCGTAGGTTTCAAGCGCAGCTTTGATGCGGTCATGCGCACGGTGAAGATTACCGGGCCCGGTTTTGACTCGAGACTCATGCCGGTCAATGTTTACAACGACCGAATCAATCTCGAGCCAGGGGTCCGAATGGCCACCGGCCGCAAGCTTGATATCGCTCTTGATGGCGACACCGTAATGGGCGTTACCGCCAAGAATGGTGACCTCGCCTTTATTCGACGCGGCGACCTGAAGGTTAATCCTGAGGGCGTTCTCGAGGTCGGGGATGGTCTGGCCGTGCGCGGGCCCGACGGCCCGATCAACGTGCCTCCTGGCCTCGATATCGAGATCGCATCAGACGGAAGCATCTTTGCCAGGGATGCGAATGCGCCCAACCAGGCACCCCAGCCGGTTGGGCAGTTGCTATTGCGCGATGCCAGCGAGACCGTGCTGGGGCGTCGCAGCGACGGCCTTTTCAAGGCATATGGCGAAAACGTGACACCCGAGGGCGATTTCCCCACTGGCCCGAAACCTGCTTCGCTGACAAGCGGTGCGCTGGAGGGTAGCAACGTTTCACCGATTACCGGCATGGTCAAGCTGATCGACCACAGCCGTAGTTTTGAGACGCAGATCCGCATCATCAAGGAAAGCCGCGACCTCGATCAGTCGAGCTCCTCGATGTTGCGCAGCGGACGCTGATGAACGAATCAACCCAAGGCCGACACACTTAAAGGAAGCGGACCATGGATGCCTCAATGTGGATTGCCAAGACAGGCCTCGATGCGCAGCAAAAGCGCATGAGCGTCATTTCAAACAACCTGGCAAACGTCAACACCAATGGCTTCAAGCGCGATCGGGCCTTGTTCGAAGATCTGCTTTATCACAACGTACGTCAGGCGGGCGGCCAGGTTTCGGCTCAGGAGCAGGCGCCGACCGGCATGATGCTGGGTACCGGTACGCGTGTGGTCGCCACTGAAAAACTGCACGCGCAGGGCAATCTGATTTCAACCCAGAATGCGCTTGATCTGGCCGTCAGTGGCGAAGGCTTCTTTCAGATTCTGCAGCCCGACGGCACCATTGCCTACACCCGCGATGGCAGCTTCAAGCTGTCAGCCCAGGGACAGATTGTGACTGCCAATGGCGGCCTGCTTCAGCCCGCGCTGGTCATTCCGCCCAACTCGGAAAGCATTACCGTGGGCGCAGACGGCACCGTGACCGTCGCGCTTTACGGAGGCGGTCAGCAGCAGCTGGGCCAGATTCAAACGGCGCGCTTTCTGAATCCATCGGGCCTGCAGCCCCTTGGTCAAAATCTTTCTAAACCGACGGTGGCCAGTGGCGTGCCTCAGGTGGGCGTGCCGGGACAAAACGGTGCGGGCAAGCTGGTGCAGGGTGCGCTTGAGGCATCCAACGTCAACGTCGTGGAAGAGATGGTGAACATGATCGAGACGCAGCGCGCCTACGAGGTCAACTCAAAGGCGATCTCGGCAGCGGACGGGATGTTGCGCTTCCTGAATAACAACCTGTAAGGCGAGGTCATGAAAAAGCTGCTGTCTATTGTTGTTTGCGCAGGGCTGGCCTTGAGCGGCTGCGCGACCGAGCCCTTGCTTAAACCCTCAGCCGATTTTGCGCCGACCTTACCCGTGGCCGAGCCGCCGCGTGCTGCGACGGGCGCGATTTATTCCGGCGCGGGCGATGACTGGTTCGGACGCAAGCGCCACTATCGGGTCGGTGATGTGCTCACGGTTCTGCTCAATGAATCGACGCAGGCCAATCGTACCCAGAGCACCAACACGGCCCGAGAGTCAACCAACAACGTGTTGGCCGGCAGTATTGCTCAGGGCTTGCTGCCGCGAGGCGGCGCGTTATCGGGGCTCAAGCTGGACGGCGGCACCATTGAAAGTAAGGGCAGCGGCACTGCCGATCAGCGTGCGACGCTCACGGGGTCCATCACCGTCACGATCAGCGAAGTTTTGCCCAATGGCAACCTCGTCATTCGGGGCGAAAAGCAACTGGCGCTGAGTGAGGGCAGCGAATTCATCCAGGTGGCCGGCATTGTGCGTCCCCAGGACGT
>JBIKMC010000330.1:0-3815 GCA_044359405.1 Burkholderiaceae bacterium | reverse complement strand
GCCGTATACGCCATCGCCGCGAATAGCGACCGAAATCGTCTCGCTGGCCTCACCGTCGCTGTCGATACGCAGCCGAACGCTGTCGGAGCCAAAACCTTCGGAGAAGTCGTCAGCATTGGCTGGACGCTGGCCGAAGCCCTCAACCGTGTAATAAACCGTCACCAGCTGCCCGGTCAATCCCTCTGCCCTGATCTCAAAGTTTGCCCACTGATCGCCAGAATCGCCCTCGACCACGGTGCTGTCATCGATGGTGACTTCGACAATGCCGTTGTCATCGTTGCCCACGATGCCGGTGACCGTGCTGGTCAGTACCCGAGCACCAGGCACCTCAGACGTGTCGAGACTCAAGGACAGCTGATAGCCCTCATCACTCTCGAAACGGGCGTCTGCCGCAACGCGCACTTGGGCCAGCTTTTCTGACTCGCCAGGCGCGAAGGCGAGGATTCCACTGGGCCAGAAGCCACCGAAGTCGTCGGAGTCGACCGGATGACTCGCCGATGAGTCAGGATCGACTACCCAGGACAGCGTCGAAGCACCACTGGTATCACCCGTGCGCGTGACCTTGAAGGTCACCAGGGCACCGAGCGTTCCATTGCCCTCGACAACCCGGCTTGGACTGACCAGCGCTAACCGATAGACCGGATCTTCATTGGTCAGCGAAAGGCTCAGGCTCTGCCCAGAGGCCCCGAACGACGGCGTGAGGCCATCACTGCTCACCGCATTGGACAGCTCGACGTCAAAGCCTCTATCGACGTCGCCGATCAGATCGCGCTGCACCGAAACGGTGAATGACTTGCTGAGTTCGCCGGCAGCAAAACTGACCGGGCCTTGGCCCTGAAGCAGACGTGCGAGATCCAGCGAGGGAAGCGCGCTGCTGGATGCCAGAGCAGACCAGTCTACCGATGCGGTGGTCGCTGGATTGACACGGCTTACCGTGAATTGGAAATCGGTAAGGTCGGGCGTCGTCTGATCGTTATCCGGATCACCTTCAGGCAGTGAGGCCTGTGCCACGGTCAACGTAAACACGTCAGCGTCATCATTGTCCATGACCAGGCTTCTCTGCCCAGACGCTCCGACGATGGAGCTGCCGGTACCCGGGTCGTACAGCTCGATGATGAAGGGTTCGGCGCCTTCGGCGATGGCATCGTTCACCAGCGTCACCGTCACCGTCTTGCTGATGTCGTTGGCGGCAAAGTCGACGCGACCCGAGCTCTGGGCGAAGTCCCCGGAACCATTCCATTCAGCGCCGGTCTGCGCATTGACAATGCGCCAGCCGATGCTGCTGATGTCGTCGTCAAATCCGGTGCGCACGATGTCGAACTGGAAGCTGCCATCGTCCTCGTCGACCTGCAGGGCCGCTGAAGCATTGGCGAGCTCGAAACGGTCCTCGTTGTCGACGATCGTGCCGACCGCCGACGCGGCATTCGAATCAATGGCCAGGCCCGAGGTTTCTGACCGAATGACCACGGTAAAGGTCTCATCAACCTCGAAGTCGAGGTCGGACGCCACGGGAATTTCGAGCTCAACCGTGTCCTGCCCCGCCGGCAAGGTTAAGGTTCCCGATGGCAGTTGACCGCCGAAATCGGCTACGCCGGCCGTCTGCCCGGAGGCAATCTGCACCTCCCAGGCAATCTTGCCCTGGTAAGGCTCGTCGGTTCCCTGGTAGCTGCGATTCAGGTTGAACACGATGGACCTGCTGCCACTGTCCCCTTCGACAAGGGTTGCCGGACCGGCCAGAGACACCGTCGAATCGGATGGCGGAGGCGTTCCGCCGCTCGAGCCCACATCATCGTTGATGACGCTGCCGAACACGCTGGCCTGGGTAGCGCTGATACTGCCTGAGCGAACGCCCGCGCCCTCGCTGATCGTGACCTTGTAGGTCTCGTCGAGCTCGACATCGGTATCAGCGGCCGAGCGAACGGTGAAGGTACGTGTGAGATCGGTGCTTCCTGCCTCAAAGGTGACACTGCCGCCGGTGAACCCGCCGAGCAGATCACCCGCCGATACGCCCCGAACGCCGGAACCGGCTACGATGGTCCAGTTGATGGTCTGAGCCTGAGCCGTGACGTGCGTACGCGTGATGGTGAAGGTCTGACCCGCAACATCGCCCTCTGCTGCAGCGGGGCCAGCGCTGAGGGCGAACCCACTGTCGTCGTTGAGAATGGTGCCGAAGGCCTGCGTACGCAACCCGGTCATCGCATCGAGACTGAACCCTGATACCGAGACCTTGACCGTGTCATTCCCCTCGCCAAAGACATCGCCAGCGATCGGTACGGTGACCTGTTGGGTCAGTTCGGCGTAGTCCCCCGCATTGTCGTCGACCAGGAATTGCAGTTGCCCGGGCGATGGCAGTGCTCCGCCCGACAGATCTTGCTCATTCGCCGTGGCGCCGCCCAACGAGACGCTCCACGTCGCCTGCGCAGCCAGCGTCTGCGTACCCAGGCGAGTCACGTTGAACACGAGATTGGCCGTACCGTCATGGCCCTCGACCACTTGCGTATCGTCAATACGCAGGCTCGAGTCGTCGTTGCGGATCAGCATATCGACTGACCCCTCGGCGATGCCGACCGAAGCCGAGGTCAGCGAGATGCGGAACCCCTCGTTTTTCTCGGCGATACGATCGGTAGCCAGACGGATGATGACGTCCTTGAACATCTCACCGTCGGCAAAATCGACCTCAGCGGATGGGAACTGTCCTTTTTCAAAGTCGGCCGCGTCGGCAGCGGCACCCGCGCCATTGACAACCGCACCCGCCACCGAGAACTTGATTTTGGCAGGTCCGCGGTAGGCATCCGGAAGTGCCGAGCGCTCGATCTTGAAGCCAACCGGGGTGAGACCGTTCTGCCCCTCCAGCCAACGGGTTTCGATGGCCGAAATGCTGAACACCACGTCATCGGCGGATATTCGGATCGGCAACTCAAGCGACCCACTGCCCGGCATGGGTTGGTCAGGTTGGGTATCTCGTCGAACGACCGGGCTGAACAAGACGTCGGGGTCGACCGGCAGGAGACGAATTGTGAAGCTTTCCTCGGCTTCGAAGACCCGCTCGCCCTTGATCAAGGGCAAATTGAAGTCGTATTGGCGATCGCCAAGCTTTTGACGATCGCCCTCGGCGACCAGCTTGCCGCCATTCGCGGGCAGTTGAAGCAGCCCACTGCCGACCACCTGCCCTGTACTCGCGCTGCCATCGCCGACCGAGAAATCTGCCCCGGTCGCCGTACCCGCAATGATTTCATACCGCAGGCTGACATCTTCTGAGGTATCGCCCGAACGAGCCAGCGAGAAGCTCACGTCGCGCGTACCTGAGTCACCCTCGGTAACCCGCAACAAGCCTTCCTTGGGCCAATCGACCGTTCGGATTCGAATGTCATCATCGACGATGGTGACTTCCGCCTCGTCGCCGCTAGCGTCGACCAGCATGCTGCCACCATCGACCATCATCAGCGAACCGCCTGGCAGCAGAAGCACTCCGGGAAGACCGACCGGAAATGATAGGCCTGACACGGGGTCAATCAGATGCATGGTCAGCGTGTCATCGCCCGAGATGCCGGCAGAATTGGCCTGATCCACCAAGGTATCGGGGTTGATCACAAACTCGACGGCCACTTCAGAAACACCCGGATCGAATCGTGCGATACCGGCATACCCGGCATATCCGAGCTTGCCGTCACCCGTCGATTTTGCAAAGTACTGGCCTCCGGCTGGAACGCTGGCGAACGTGTCGCCCAGACGTCCGGTGGTCTCAAGCGCCCACCCGACCGATGCGGTCTCTTGGGCATCGCCGGTTCGAGTGAACACGAACCGGGCCGTTGTGG
>JBIKMC010000075.1:0-13101 GCA_044359405.1 Burkholderiaceae bacterium | reverse complement strand
CCTTTGCCGAGTCGGCTGCGTTTTTCGCGCTTCCAGATGATGTTAAGCAGTCGGTGCGAATCAATCAATCGCACCGTGGCTATATTGGCATCAACAACGCGACCTATTCCGATGAGGTCAAACCGAATTTCAATGAAACCTTTCTGATGGGTCTTGACCTTGGGCCTGATGATGCAGACGTGAAGGCTGGCGTCGCGATGCACGGCCCCAATCAGTGGCCGCAGGGTTACCCGCAGTTCCGCCAGACCGTCGAGGCGTATCACGCGCGCCTGTTGCAGCTGGGCCATGAAATGCTGGGTATTTTTGCGCTGGCTCTCGAATTGCCCGAGGTGTTTTTCAGAGAGCACTTCACCAAGCCCATGCCATTTGTGCGGCTGCTGCATTACCCGTCGCAGCCGCCTACACGGGCGGATAACGAATTTGGCATTGCGCCCCACACTGATTACGGATTCATGACGATACTCGCGCAAGACGAGGTGGGCGGACTTCAGGTTCGTCGCCGTGGGGGTGGCTGGATTGATGCGCCCTACATTCCCGATACCTTTGTCGTGAACATTGCCGATATGCTGATGCAGTGGACCAATGACACTTGGGTGTCGACGCCGCATCGCGTCATCAACACCAGCGGTCGTCAGCGCTATTCAATTCCGTTCTTCTTTGATCCGTCCTATCACACGGTGGTCTCCTGCATACCCTCGTGTCAATCTGAACAGCGGCCTGCCAAGTACGCGCCAATTACCTGGGGCGACTACCTGAAGCGCCGCTTCGATGAAACCTACGCATACCGCAAGAAGCGCACCGGCTGAGGGCGCTCCGCGCCTTTTCTGTGCATCGAAATATCGTTTAAAAAAGGCTTGCCAGATTGATTCAAATAGCGGTATACCAATCTCGTTTTTGCAAAATCGTAGTGGCTTCTGGAAAACGGTTCGATCGGTTTTTCAATCGAAGGAGATCGGCATGATGCGAGTCATCGGATTTGCCGCTGTAGCGGCTGCACTGCTGGTGAGTGTGCCTGCCAAGGCTCAGGACACCATTCGGGCGGGTATTCAAATTGGCGCTCTGGGGGCGCTGCGCACGGCCTTACCCGAAGTGAGCGCCAAGCACCGACTAAAGTACGACATCAAGGACTTCACCGACAGCACGGCGGCATTGCGAGCGCTTGAGCAGGGCGAACTGGATGTCGCCAACACGACGGTGCAGCATCTGGTGCGGGCGGCCAACGAAGGTATTGATGTGGTCTGGGTTGCGGGCTGGGGGGGCGGCTATAACGTGCTGGTCGCGCGTCAGCAGTTCAACGTGCCGGCTAACAATCCGTCCGCCCTTAAGGCGGCTATCGACGGTCGTAAAGCCTCGGCGCCGGTCAAGATTGCAGTTCCCACCGGATCTTTGCAGCACGCCAAGCTGGTGTCATTTCTGAAGTCTTCGGGTATCGACCCGGACAAAGACGTGCAGATCGTCAATGTACCGTTCCCGAATCATCCGCGTGCCATCGAGGCCGGCGAAGTCGATCTAGCCATGTCCCTGGCCGGGTTCGGAGCGCTCGCCATCGAAAAGAGCAACGCGCGACTCGTTCAGCACCTGTTCGGTGATGGCTTTGGCAAACAGGAAATCGGCTTCATCGTGCACCGTAAGCTGATTCAGCAAAAGCCCGAACTGGTGCAGCGAATCATCGATTCTCATGCCGAGGCAATGAACTTATTCATCGGGGATATGAATAAGCAGGTTGCCTATGAGGCGAAGTACTCGCGCTTTCCGGAGCCTGTGGTGCAGAAGACCGAACGCGAGTTTCTCCGCTACGACTTTCGTACCAATATGGCTGATCTGAAGACCATGGCGCGCGAAATGCACAGTCTGGGCTGGGCTCGTCAGGACTACTCGGCACAGATCGACAAGATGGTTGATTTTCGTTTCATCGCAAAGTCAACGGGCTTGTCGGTTGAGGCCCTGACGCGCTGGTAGATCATGCGCCGGGCGCTCCAGTACGCGGTCGTTCCATTGGCGGTCCTGTGTCTTTGGCAGGCCGTCACCGAGTTCGGCCTGCTCAAACGCAACGTGCTGCCGTCGCCGATAGATGTCGTCGGCGTCTGGTACGACCTGGTCAGCGGGCTGACCGGCCAGGCCAGTCGCTATAGCGGTACCTGGCTGGATCATGCCTTCGCGAGTTCGTGGCGGGTGCTGGCGGGATTCGCCTGGGGGGTGGGCTTGGGAACCCTGGTCGGGCTCCTGATCGGCATCTCAAGAGTCCTTGAGCGCATGCTCGATCCAACGGTCCAGGTGTTGCGCAATATTCCCGTGACCGCCTGGGTGCCGCTGTCGCTGGTTTTCTTCGGGATCGGTAATGCGCCCGCTATTTTTCTGATCGGGCTTGGGGCGTTTTTTCCAGCAGCGGTCAACACCACCTATGGCGTACGACAGCTGAATGTGACGCTGTACAAAGCGGCCCGCATGATGGGGGCGAATGAGCGCGAGCTGCTCACCCGGGTTGTATTGCCGGGTGCGCTTCCCGCTATCTTCACGGGCATTCGGCTGTCGATGGGAATCGCCTGGGTACTCGTGGTGGTGGCTGAGATTCTTGCAGTGCGCAGTGGGCTGGGCTATCTGCTGAACGATGCCTACCAGTTCTATCGCAATGATGTGGTGATCGCGGCCATGCTAAGCATTGGTATCCTCGGATTCGTATCCGATCGACTGGTTGTTATGGCGCGTGACTGGGCGCTGGATTGGAACCGAGCGGAGACCTTCAGTGGCCAACATTGAGTTTCGCGACGTCATCAAATCCTTTCAAAGTCGCGGCAGCCAGGTGCTGGCTCTGGATCGGGTCGCCCTTTCAATCGAGGACTGTCATTTCGTCACGATTGTTGGCGCCAGCGGGTGCGGCAAGTCGACCCTGCTGAATCTGGTGGCGGGGTTCGATACGCCGTCAGCCGGGCAGGTGCTGGTTGATGGGCGACCGGTCTCGGGCCCGGGGCCAGATCGAGGGGTTGTATTTCAGCAGACCGCTCTGTTCCCGTGGTTGACGGTGGCTGACAATATCGGTTTTGGGCTTAAGCTTGCTGCCAATGCGGGCAAGGCGCCGGTTGCGCAGACGGTCGAGACCCTGCTGCATCGCACTCGGCTCACCGCGTTTCGTGATCGGCGACCCGCCGAGTTGTCGGGGGGAATGCGTCAGCGGGCAGCGATCGCCAGCGTGCTTGCGATTAACCCGGCTGTGCTGCTGATGGATGAGCCGTTTGGCGCGCTCGACTCTCTGACACGTTCGCTCATGCAGGACTTCTTGCTTGAATTGTGGGAAGCCGATCGCAAGACGGTATTGCTGGTCACGCACGACATCGATGAGGCCATCTATCTGGCTGACCGTACGGTCGTCATGACAGGACACCCAGGCCGTGTTCGCGAGGTGATCGACATTGACTTGCCTAGGCCACGTCGTTTTGAATTGCACAGCCATCCGCGGTTTATCGAATTGCGTGATTCGGTGCGTGCGATCGTTCGTGACGAGGCCGCAAAATCGGCCGCCGATGCTCATTGAGTGTTTGCAGTCGGCTCAGGGCCGTGCACCGTACTGATTCGCTTTTGGGGAGACCCGCATGAACAGCTCTGATTCAAGTTTCGTGTTGAGGGGTGGCCGGGTGATCGATTCGGCCCAGGGTATCGATTGCGTCACCGACGTCGTGGTCCGCAACGGACAGATCGCTGGTGTGGGTGATGCGCAAGGCGCGCCTGAGCCTGTCATCGACGTTTCGGGTTCTGTGGTGAGCGCGGGCTGGATCGACAATCATGTGCATACGTACGGAACGCTGGGTTTCGCAGACCCGGACAGCATTGGCATATGGCAGGGGGTGACCAGCTATGTCGATGCGGGGGGGCCGGGTATCGCGTCTATGGACGAGTTTGTCGCCCTGCTGGTCGGGCATACTCGAACTGACCTCTACGCAGGCCCCTACATCCGTCCCATGGGCATCATTGGGGCGCAATTCACCGAGGGAGATCTGCGTACACTCACCGGAATCCCCGTGCCCGACTGGATTGATTTCTGCGAGCAGAATCCGGGTGTCATTCGCTACCTCAAGATTGCCGCGCTGGGCAGCTACGGGACAGGCCCCATCAAGATCGGTAAAGGCCTGTCAGAGATCATTGGTGTGCCGCTCTATGGGCATATTGGCGAATTTCAAATGTTGCCCGAGCATCCATCGGCCTACGAACTGTTCCGAGTGTCGCAGGCCGGCGACATGATTGCTCATCCCTACCATAACAGCGGCGGCCGCATCCTCGACCGCGAGGGTCGACTTCTGCCTGTGGTGATCGATGCGAAGGCACGGGGTGTCCTGTTCGACATCGCGTTCGGCAGCTACAACTTTTCCTGGGACGTTGCCGAGCAGGCTTTTGCTCAGGGGCTCGCGCCTGACATCATCAGCTCTGACCTGCAGCAGTTCAATGCCATTGGCCCCGCATACTCGCTGTCACACGTGATGAGCGTGTTGCTGCGGCTGGGCATGACGCTGAGCGAGGTCATTGCAGCCGTCACCTGGAATCCTGCCCGTGCGATTCATATCGACGATCGGGCGGGCAGTCTGCGCACGGGAATGCCGGCTGACATTACGGTTTGCCGGATTGAACCGGGGCATTTCGAATTCGCGGATACCGAGGGGCGGATGCGCGACGCGACTCTGCGCATCGTTCCGACCATGGTCTTCAAGCGGGGAGCGCAGCATCCGATCGATTTAACGCGCTGCCAGGACGAATCCAACTGGCTGCTGCAGATCGCAGAGAATCATCTGCCCAGCGGCGTCGAGCGCCTTGGTTCGCGAGAGCTTGGGTTTTTGGCTGATCTGCGCAAGGTGCTTGATCCGGTCGACTGGGTCTACGATCTGGCCAATCTTGATCTGCGCAAGGCGCATCAACTGCGCGCCCTGTTTGATTCAGTGCGCGTTCGGCACGGTTTGCCCCTGAGGGATGCGCTGCTGGCGGTGTACGCGCCATTTCTTGACAGTCCTTTCACCATGCAGATCGGCTTGTTTCTGCTGCATCTCGAACGCGGTTTCTTTCTGTCACGACTGGACGCTGTGGTCGGTCAGACGGCGGAGCTTGCGTCATGAACGGAAAAACCTGGCAGCTTGCCGAGGGTTGCGACCCCTCGGCGGATTCTTTTCCGACCTTGACGAAGGCTGGACCCGAGCGCGTCATTATGCTCAAGACGCCGACCGGGTTTCGCGCGGTCGAACCCCGTTGTCCGCATCTGCAGGCGGCGCTCACCACCGCCGTACAAATGAGCAACGGCACGATGCTTCGATGCACCAAACATAATTTTATTTTCCGGTTGAGTGACGGTAAGGGCGTCAATTGTGTCGGGCTCACCCTGAAGGTCTATGAGGTGCGTGAGCGCGAAGGCAAGCTCGAAGTCGCGATCTGAGCAAGGCTTGCTCGATCTTGGCTTTGACCGTCCTTGGCTTTAGACTGTCATGCTCTTTAGTCACTTCTGTCTGTCATGACCTCAAACCAGTCTGAATTCGATCGCGCCCGCAAGGTTCTTGTTGGGGGTGTTAACTCGGCCGTGCGCGCTTTTCGCGCCGTGGGCGGTACGCCCCGTTTCATCGATCGCGCCGAGGGCGCGTACATGTGGGACGTTGAGGGTCGGCGCTACATCGACTATCTGGGATCCTGGGGGCCCATGATTGCGGGGCATTCCCATCCCAAGGTGGTTGCCGCCGTGCAGGCCGCCGCTCTGCGTGGGCTCTCTTATGGGGCACCCAACGTCATGGAGAGCGAGCTCGCTGAGCGGATCTGCGCGCTGTTTCCGCAGGTTGAGCGTGTACGCTTTACCAGCTCTGGCACCGAGGCAGCCATGTCGGCGCTGCGCCTGGCGCGTGGCTTTACCAAACGTGACCGTATCGTCAAGTTCGAGGGCTGCTACCACGGTACGGCGGACAGTCTGCTGGTCAAGGCGGGCTCGGGCGCTCTGGCATTCGGCACACCCAGTTCAGCGGGTGTTCCGGCTGATTTGGCCCAGCACACGTTGGTTGCCCAGTACAACGATCTGGCCAGCGTCGAGGCGCTGTTCGCGCGCAACCCCGACAGCATTGCCTGCGTGATGGTCGAGCCCATCCCCGGCAACATGAATCTGATCCGACCCGCGCCCGGATTTCTTCAGGGGCTACGTGAGCTGTGTACCCGCCATGGTGCTTTGCTGATTTTTGACGAGGTCATGAGCGGGTTTCGTGTCGCCTTGGGTGGCGCTCAGGAAGTCGTGGGCATCACGCCCGATGTCAGCGCTTTTGGAAAGGTGATTGGGGGCGGTATGCCGGTGGGGGCGATCGGCGGGCCTGCCTCGGTTATGGAGATGATGGCGCCCTTGGGTCCGGTGTATCAGGCGGGTACCCTGTCCGGCAACCCCATCGCCATGGCAGCCGGGCTTGCAACGCTTGAGCTGATCGCTGAGCCTGGATTCTTTGATCGCCTGCATCAGCGTTGTGGGCGTCTGGTGGCTGGCCTGAATGCAGCCGCGCAAAGCGCCGGTATTGCGTTTTGCGCTCAGCACCAGGGCGGCATGGCTGGTATGTACATGTTGGCGCAGCCGCCCGCCAGTTTTGCCGCAGTGCAGACCCAGGACGTTGAGCGCTTCAAGCGTTTTTACCACCTCATGCTTGAGGAAGGCGTTTACTTCCCGCCGTCGCCGGTAGAGGCGTTTTTCTTTTCAAGCGCGCATAGTGATGAGGACATTGACCACACGCTGGCTGCAGCCCGCCGCGCCCTGCAGGCGGTCGCCTGAGCGCTGTGACGGCGCTCACCGCAGCGGGTCATCGCTGAGCGTGTAACGTGTGTGGTGCGTGCGGGGAGGTTCCCTAGGGCGTTTGGGGCCCGGGTCAAAGCCCGGACCTCAGGCTGCTGCCGCCTCTGGCCTTCGCTCTCTGACAGGGCGCTGGTCAATCGGCGCATGCATGAACGCCGCGAAGAAGCCAAACAGAATGTAAATGGCCCAGGCGGCATCGTAGTTGCCCATGGTGTCAAATAGACGCCCTCCCAGCCAGGCGCCCAAAAAGCTGCCGATCTGGTGGCCAAAAAAGACCACGCCACCCAGCAGGCCCAGGTAGCGAACCCCATACATCTGCCCCACCAGGGCGTTGGTGACGGGTACGGTAGATAGCCACAGCAGGCCCGTCGCCGCGGCGAATACATAGACGGACAGAACACTGAGGGGTGCAAGCAGAAAGGCGCCGCAGATGAGAGACCGTAGCACATACATGCCCGCCAGCAGCCACTTCTTGGAGTAGCGCTGACCGAGCAGCCCTGCACTGAAAGAGCCCACTACGTTGAACAGCCCCACCAGCGCGATCGCGGTGGCCCCCGTCTGCGCGGGTAGTCCCTTGTCCATGAGATAAGCGGGCAGGTGCAGGGCCAGAAACATGATCTGCAGCCCGCACACGAAGTAACCCCAGAACAGCAGGTGAAAATTGCGGTCGGTGCCCGCCATGCGCAAGGCTTCGCCCAGGCGCACCGACGCACCGCCTCCGCGTGTGTTGCCACCTTTGACGCCCAGGGCCAGCACCAGCACCAGACCCACCAGACCGGCATGCCAAAGCAGCGCGTTATGCCATCCTTGGTGGCGGATGAGCCAATCAGCCAGCGGCAGAAACAGAAACTGTCCCAGCGAACCTGAAGCGACCCCGATCCCAAAGGCCAGACTGCGCTTGTCGGGAGGAACAACCCGACCGAGTGTGGCCAGGATGATGCCAAAGCTGGTGCCGCCGATGGCCACGCCGATGAGCAGGCCAGCCGATAGGGTGAGTGTCAGGCCAGTCTCGGCGAACGCCATACCGATAAAACCCGCGACGTACAGCGCAGCACCCAGCAGCAGCGTGCGCATGGAACCGTACTTGTCGGCCATGGCCCCCAGGAATGATCCACCCAGTCCCCACATGAGGTTCTGAATGGCGATGGCGAACGAAAAGGTCTCACGACTCCAGTCGCGGGCCTGCACCATCTCGGGCATGAACAGACCAAAGGATGAGCGCACCCCCGTGGAGATCAGCAAAATGGCGCAACCAAACAGCAGCACCGACAGGTAGCCGGATGGCGTGGCGGTCGCCGGTGCTGAAGCCTGATCAGCGTGCGAACTGGGGGGAGACGGGGGCATACTCATCGGTGTCTTGGCGACGTCAGTCCATACGCTCAAAGATGGCTGCGATACCTTGCCCGCCGCCGATGCACATGGTGACCAGGCCATAGCGGCCGCCCGTACGTTTGAGTTCGTACAGGGCCTTGACGGTAATGGCTGCACCCGTTGCGCCTATGGGGTGCCCCAGTGAGATGCCCGAGCCGTTGGGGTTGACTTTGGCCGGATCAAGTTCCAGCTGACGCGTGACCGCCAGCGCCTGGGCCGCGAAGGCTTCGTTGGCTTCGATGACATCCATCTGATGCGCCTTGAGCCCTGCGCGCTCGAGCGCCTTGCGCGAGGCGGGTACCGGGCCTATACCCATTACGGATGGATCAACACCGGCATGCGCATAGGCGACCAGTCGAGCCATGGGCTTCAGTCCCCGGGCCTCGGCGACGCGACGATCCATCAGAACCACGGCAGCAGCCCCGTCGTTGATACCAGAGGCATTGCCAGCGGTGACCGTACCATTTTCCTTCACAAATACCGGTTTGAGCTTGCGCATGTCGTCAATGGTGGCGTCATGACGAACATGCTCATCGGTATCGAATACCGTGGTGCCCTTGCGCGATTTCAGTTCGACGCCAAGGATCTGTCCGGCGAAATGATTATTCCGGATGGCCCGTGATGCGCGCTGGTGACTTTCAAGCGCGAGGGCATCCTGGTCTTCGCGGGTGATACTCCATTGTCTGGCGACGTTTTCGGCAGTTACACCCATATGAATACGACCGAAGGGGTCGTGTAGTGCGCCCACCATCATGTCAACAATCTGACCGTCGCCCATACGTTGCCCCCAGCGCGCCCCGGGCATGACATAGGGGCCACGACTCATGACCTCAGCGCCCCCGCCGAGGGCTACGTCGGCGTCGCCCAGCAGAATGGTCTGCGCGGCGCTGATGATGGCCTGCAGACCCGATCCACACAGACGATTCAGGGTGAGGGCAGGTGTATCGATGGACAGACCCCCGTCAATCGTTGCAACGCGGGCCAGATACATATCGCGTGGCTCGGTATTGACCACGTGTCCGAAGACCACGTGATGTACATCGTTGGTGCCCAGGGCTGCTCTTGAGCAGGCCTCGCGCACGATGTTGGCGGCCAGTTGCGTGGGTGGGCAATCTTTGAGACTGCCGCCGAAGGTTCCGATCGCCGTGCGAACGGCGCTGACGACAACGACTTCCCGAGTCATGGCAATCACTCCCTGAGGGGTTGGCGGATGCCGTGGATTCTACGCTTTGGCTGTTTCGCGGTCTGCGTGGAGGTGCTCAGGCGGCTGCGTGCGGTCGGTCAGAGAAAAAAGCCACCCAGCCACCAGGCAATCGCTGCCATGAGCGCCGACGCGGGTATGGTGATGACCCAAGCCCAGACGATGTTTCCAGCCAGACCCCAGCGAACCGCGGAGAACTTATGCGACGAACCCACACCCACAATCGAGCCTGTGATGGTGTGGGTGGTTGACACCGGGATACCGAAACCCGAGGCGATAAACAGCGTCATGGCACCGCCGGTTTCGGCGCAGAAGCCGCCCACAGGTTTGAGCTTGGTGATGCGTTGCCCCATGGTCTTGACGATGCGCCAGCCGCCGAAGAGCGTGCCCAGGCCGATCGCCACGTAGCACGACAGGATGACCCAGTAAGGGGGAGCGCTGGCGCCCTGAGCGGTGACCCCCGCTGCGATCAGCAGCAGCCAGATGATCCCCATGGTTTTTTGAGCGTCGTTGCTGCCGTGCCCAAGGCTGTAAAGCGCCGAGGATGCCAATTGCAGGCGTCTGAACCAGCGGTCACTCGAGCGCGGCGTTATGCCGCGCAGTGCCCGTGCGACCAGCAGCATGAGCAATGAACCGAGTACAAAGCCCAGGGCGGGCGAAAGGAAAATGAAGGCCGCCGTCTTGAGAATGCCGCTACCCAGAAGGGGGGCGGTACCAGCCTTGGCGAGAACCGCTCCCATAAGGCCGCCGATCAGGGCGTGAGATGAACTGGAAGGAATGCCGAACCACCAGGTGATGATGTTCCAGGCCAGGGCGCCGATGAGTGCGCCGAAAATAACGACATGGTCTACTGCGGATGGGTCGACAATGCCCTTGCCCACGGTGGCTGCCACCTTCAGCTCAAAAAAGAACAGTGCGATGAAGTTGAAAAAGGCCGCCCAGATGACCGCATGGTGGGGCTTGAGGACGCCCGTTGAGACGATGGTGGCGATGGAGTTGGCCGCATCATGAAAGCCGTTCATGAAATCGAACAGCAGCGCCAGGACCACCAGCATGGCCAACACGGTAAAGCTGATTTGCAGAGTCGACATTCGAAACCGATGTGAGTGCGCGTGTTCAGGCGTTTTCGAGAACCACGCCTTCGATGAGATTGGCGACGTCCTCGCATTTGTCAGAGACCGCCTCCAGCAGTTCGTAGATAGCCTTCAGCTTGATGAGCTGTCGCACGTCAGATTCATCGCGAAACAGCTTGGACATGCCAGCACGCATAACCCGATCAGCGTCGGACTCCAGCTGATCAATTTCGCGACAGATACGAAGAATCGCTTCAGCATTGTCCATGGACGACAGCATGGCAACCGCCGACTGGACGCGCATGCAGCACATTTCGTTGAGCTCGGCCAGCTGCTGGGCCTCAGGTGTGATTCGCTGCAGATCGTAGAGAGTGGCCGATTCAGCCACGTCCTGGATCAGATCGAGAATGTCATCCATGTTGGAAATGAGCTTGTGGATGTCTTCACGATCAAAGGGCGTGATGAAGGTTTCATGCAGCAGGCGAATGGTCTCATGCGTTATTTTGTCGGCGCGCTTTTCAGCCTGGTCGATATCGTCAACGGGGCCTCGCCGGGCAGCGACATCACCATAGTTGGCCATGAGCGAAGCCAAAGCCTGACCACCGGCAATGATCTCATCGGCGTGGCGGTTGAACAGGTCAAAAAAGCGACCCTCCCGGGGCATCAGTCGTCCGAACATGGTTTCCTTCTCAATGGTGGTCGCAGGGTCGAATCTAGCAGAATCAGGCGCTTGCCCGCCTTCTGAGGCATTCGACGTACTGCTGGCCGTCTGGAATGCCGCCGGTGCGTTGCGCCTGCCACAGAACCTCACCGAGGCATTTCATAGTCTCATGCGCAGCCTCATGCGCGGAGGCGGTACGTTTCGACAGTTGTTGAAAACATGCACGGATACCGGGCGGCTGGTCGATCGACAGCTGCTCGGCAATAGCCAGGTGCATAGCCAGATGCAAAAAGGGATTCCCCACCGGGCTGTCCGCGTCGAAGCGAAGCGAGACCGCTGCCTCGGCATTGACGAGCAAGTGGTGATATTCGGGATGCTGGTTGATCCAGTCAGCCGCGAGCGTCTGCAGCGGTGTCAGCGGCTGGGCGTCCTTCTGGCGGTTCCAGACCTCGCAGAAAAAGCGCCGTACCTCATCCTGACTGGGGTTGAACATACGTGTGCGCAGTCATTCCGTGGCTGGGGCGAGCGTCTTGTGACGGTAGTCGCACAGGTCGGCAATCAGACACTGCCAGCATTCAGGCTTTCGCGCCTTGCACACATATCGACCATGCAGAATCATCCAGTGATGCGCGTCCTGTCTGAACTCGACGGGTACCAGTCTGAGCAGCCGCGTCTCCACGGCCAGCGGCGTTTTACCCGCAGCCAACCCGGTTCGATTGGCCACTCGAAAGATATGGGTGTCGACCGCGATGGTGGACTCGCCGAAGGCGGTATTGAGCACCACGTTGGCCGTTTTGCGTCCGACCCCGGGGAGCGCCTCGAGCGCGCTTCGCTCGCGCGGTACTTCACCCCCGTGCTGCTCAATCAGTCGCCGGCAGGTTTCGATGAGATGGCGTGCCTTGGACCTGTACAGCCCTATGGTCTTGATGTAGCTCTCGAGCCTTTCAAGACCGAGATTCAGCATGGCCTGTGGTGTATTGGCGACCGCGAACAGACCACGGGTGGCCAGATTGACGCTGCGGTCTGTTGCCTGCGCCGAGAGCAGCACCGCAACCAGCAACTCGAATGGGGTGGTATAGATAAGCTCTGTGGTTGGCTGCGGATTGGCTGCACGCAGGCGCTCGAAGATTTTGTGGCGACGCTCGGGGTTCATGTCGTCCGGGCCCGCGCGCGGGCCCGCTCGATAGCGGCTGCGATGATCGCCTGCTTGCGTGATCGTTCGTCGCTGACCGGTTCGGTATCCAGTTGCGCCAGCTTGTGCTCAGCCATTTGCACATGACGTCTGGCGTCATGAATCCGTTTGCGCTCCAGGCGCTGGCCACGTGCCCTGAAGCGTTCGCGGGCGGCGCGCGCGTCGTCCGCCGTCCAGGCGGCAAGATGGACTGGAGGCTCGCGCATCTCGATGCAATCGACCGGACAGGGCGCCACGCACAGATCGCAGCCGGTGCATCGTTCGGCAATGACTGAGTGCATTCGTTTAGAGGCACCGATGATGGCATCGACCGGGCAAGCCTGAATACACAGGGTGCAGCCAATGCACCAGCGTTCATCAATGGCAGCAATACGTCGCGGGCGGTGCTCGCCGCAATCGGGGTCAAGCGCGACACTGGGCTTGTTGAGAAGGCGGGCCAGGGCATCGATGACCGGCTGGCCACCAGGTGGGCAGCGGTTAATGGCGCTTGCGTCCTCATCAAGCGCCTGAGCGTAGGGAAGGCAGCCGCCGAAGCCACACTTGCCGCACTGGGTTTGCGGCAGCAGCAGGTCTATGGCTTCGACGCGATTCACACGCGTGCAGACGCCGCGCGCGGTTTGTCGCGGCCCGGATGATTGGCGCGTACGAAATCGCGCACACGCGGATAGATCACTTCACGCCAGCGCCGGCCGCTGAAAATACCGTAGTGTCCGGCCCCGTCAACCGTCAGATGGTGCTTGTTACGCTTGGGGATACCGGTGCACAAATCATGCGCTGCCTGAGTCTGTCCCGAGCCAGAAATATCGTCGAGTTCGC
>JBIKMC010000329.1:0-3843 GCA_044359405.1 Burkholderiaceae bacterium | reverse complement strand
GGCTGAGGCACCGGCGCGCGGAAGGGCGAGAAATCATCACTGCCAAACTCGTCGCCGTTCTCATCGTAGAGTTCAGCCTCGATTTCAAGGCGGTCACCATAGAAGCGGATTCGCCCTGCCGTCAGGTCGGCACGTGAGATCTCTCGGTCGTCTCCGAGCGAGGAGTCCCAGAAGTTGACCCAATTAGGCGCTTCGGCGGTACCTTCATTGACCTCCAGACGACCATCATCGATGTCATCAATATAGATGTAGTCGATGAGACTGACGTCGTGACTGTCGTCATCGCCCTTTGCGAACGCCTCAAGCGTGAGCACCTGCGCAGTGCCTACGCCGATTTCGACATAGTCGGACCATTCATAGTTGTCATCGTCCTCACCGAGGCCCAGCTCATACTCGATGATCGCTGTCTGGCTGACCAGTCGCAGGCGTCCGTCCAATATATCTTGGCGCGACAAATCATCGTCGCCTGAGTAAAACTCAACCCAATTGGGAGAATCGACGGTTCCCTCGTTGTATTCGAGTTCGCCTTCGTCGATACCATCAATGTAGACATAACGAATCTGGTCGGGATCGAACTCGCCCTGATTGCTGAAATCGTCAAGCGTCAGCACATGACGCTGCTGGGCGACCGACAGCGGCGCGATCAACTGGATACTCGGATCGGCCAGCGATTCTTCAACCGTGCTGGACCACGCACCCGGGGGCGCATAGGAAATGCCACCCAGATCAATGCCCGCTCGGGCGGCCTGATCGAGGTCGAAGTTAAGGGTGACCGGTTGCCCCGACGCAAGGCCAGGAACATCGATGCGAAGAATGGCAAACGACAGAAGATTTTCATCAGTGGCACGTGGCGCTTGCGTGCCGTAGTGCGTCCCATCGGCTTCGGTGGGTGTGAGCAGCGACGACATGACGACCCCGCCGTCATTCGTAAGACTGACCAACATGTTGCTTTGGCTGCCCGGCGCACCCCTCAGCTCGTTCTCAGTCCACTGGTTGTCATTCCACCAGTAAGGCCCGGACACCTGTCCAGCGTTGACCTGGGACTGATTGAAATTGACGCTGAAGAAGGCTTTGTTGCCCGTGAAAGCGAGCTTGCCGTCGGCGATATCGGCGGCGCTGATGTAGCGGGTTGCTCTGTCCCACAAGGGGTTGCCGATCCATGGACCTTCATCCATGTACTGACGGAAATCGACCCATACGGGCTCGGCAACCGTTCCCCGGTTGTACTGAACGTCACCGTCGAACCAGTTGAAGTACACGCTCGAGTAGCTAGCGGGGTCGAAGTCCGCCTGCGCAGCGAGGTCTTCCAGCGTGATGGTGACCCGCTGCGTGGCGGGATTGATCTCGCGATCAAAGCCGATATCGACGCTGCCGGAAACAGGCTTGGCGGAACTGACCCTTACCGAATCAACATAGTTGACGCGGGTGTCACCGATGGCCACCGAATCGGTGGCCGTCATGCTGAAGGACTTGGGCACCGAAAACTCAATCCGTCCCAAGCCCGGCATGCGGTTGTCGTACGCTGAATCGCTCAGCGGCAGGCCGGTGGCATCAGAGGGCGCAATCGAGAAGACACGGGAAAAGGCTGTGTCGCTCGTTACCGTGGCGTGTGCGCCAATGGAAAGCACACCCTCTTCGGAGGCAAACTCAGCACCACTGCCGATCAGTTTGATCGATGTGATGGTTTTGAAGGCATTCGCAGTACTGATCGACGAGAGGTTGACGTTACCGTCTTGCTGATTCCGATCAAAATCCGGCAACCGGACCCGCTCGACCAATGCGGCACCGCTTGCGTCGAGACCGCGGACCTCAATGCCAGACTCAAGCTGCAGCCAGCCCTCGGACGAGTTCGAGTTTTGATCGTAGCTGGTGACCCGGACACGATCGACTCCGGCGCTGATGCGCCAGTCAGACGTCAGGACTTCATCAGGCGAAACCTGTTGCCAGTTGGCGTTGACCCAATCATCGCCGACGCGTCGTTCGAGAATGCCGCCACCCTCGAGTGACACTTGGAAGAAGCGGGCAGAGGAGGGGTCGACCGACAGAACGGACAACAGATCTTCGCCCGAAATCTCGACAGGCTTGAACCCGGCATTCGCCGAAATGGCGATGCGTTGGGCATTTGCAAGCACCACGGATGCCTGGAGAAGATTGCCCGACGACAGCTCATGAAGCGCCGCAACGCTGTCGAGGTCAAAATCGGGTACCGAGACAAGCTCGGTTTTCAGGGCGCCTTGCCCATCAAGGCCGGTGACGACGAAATGATTGACATCAATACTGTCCGAGCCTTGAACGACTCCTGCCACCTGACTCGCCTGGATGCGTTCAGGCTGGTCAAACACGATCAGTCCTTCAGACCAATCATCATCAAGGAAGCGGGACTCGTACCGGCCGGATTCGTTGTGGAAATAAGCCAGCGCAATACCACCCACGATCTCGAACTGGGTGCCGCTGATGTCGGCGCCAGACGCTTGAATCGTGACCTGGCCCGTGCCTGAAACCGAAGCCCCATAGCGTGAATCCCACGAGTAGTAGGAGTCGGTGGAAGTCTTGCCCGACAGGCCTCCGCCGATTGACAGATCGTACGTTCCGCCACGGAAATGCCTCGATACATCGTGGTAGTAGTAGTCGTCAATCGGGTGCCCGATGTGCCCGACGGCGATACCCGGGGCGATGGTTTCAACACGCGTGAGCTTGGAGAAAAAGACGTCGGTGGCCACCATGGAGGCGTTCGGGCCTTCAATGATCGACGACAGCGTCTTTCCGTCGGCATCAAGGCCAGTAACCCGGAAAAACAAGCCATCAAGCGACTGCCCGGAACGGATCACAACCCGGTGACCGCCTGAGTCCGCGTCGGGCAGGCTGACGCCCGCGGCAGACTCAAACAGAACTTGTCCGACCCGATTGACCGCCACCGCTTGGCTGACAAAGCGTGAGTCAACCGGGGCACCCAGCGGCGTGAGCGTTCCGCCATTGCTCAGCGACAACCCGTTGACGGTGAAGCTGTCAAAGATCAGATTGCGGTCGCTTGCGCCATCGAATCGGGTATCGCGGTTGTAGGAAACCAGCAGATGACCGCCATTGGCAAGCGTGACGCTGCCACGCGCCGACTGGTTGCCATCGAGCGTAACCAGATCAATCCACGATTTGGCATAGCCGTCAAAAGCACCGCCAGATCGGCCCGCCACACCCAAATCCTCCGCCGTGACGGGCGATGGGCCCGCCCCGTAAACGGCCCATTTCACCCAATCGCGACCGACCGTGCTGCCGTCACGAACCAGGGTAATGTCGACACCACCATTGGCATTCGTTTGGCCCTCGGCGGCTGACAAGGTGCGCGAACCTGACGCGACACTCACCAGTGCATCGTCATTGACAATGGTCGCAACGGCACTGGCACCGTAACCGGCAATTTGCGCATCAACACCAAGCAACCGCGTGCCGCTGGACGGATTTGCCAGCACGACCCGCAGCGTCTCGTCTGGTTCAAAGCGCAGATCGGGGGCCACGCCGATACTGACAGACGCGGAGATCTCACCTGGCAACAGCGTAACCTTGCCGCTTGGGTAGCCGTTGTTGTCACCGAGCCTGTCCTGACCCGCAGCAAGCTCAGCGCGATCGATAGAGGCGGGATCAACCCGCCACTCAACGGTGGAAACGCTGCCGGTAAAGCCCACACGGCTGACAGTCACCAGCAACTGGGAGGCGCCTGCATCTCCCTCGACGGCGCTGAAGGCAGCACCGGAGCGCATCCCCACCGCGCTCTCATCGTCGACCAGAGTCGCCGCCACGGCCGGGTTCAAAACACGAACGCTGGCCTGATCGCTCGAGGTGCGCAGGGTC